>ASZJ01000133.1 GCA_000416275.1 Osedax symbiont Rs1 | reverse complement strand
GTGAAACTAAAAAAGAAATTGTCACCATGGGAATTGAAGGTATAGACCCCAAACATGTGGTCGGCACTTATGTTAAGCCCAAAGACTGGAATGCGCTAATCTCTGACCCAGACGTCACCTTAGTTGATACTCGTAACGATTATGAAGTTAAAGTCGGTACCTTTAAAGGTGCGATCGATCCTCACACGACAAWTTTCAGAGAGTTTCCTCAGTACGTCAAAGAGAATTTAGACCCTGCGATAAACAAAAAAGTAGCGATGTTTTGCACCGGTGGTATTCGCTGTGAAAAATCCACAGCCTACTTAAAAGAGCAAGGTTTTACAGAGGTTTATCACCTTGAAGGAGGGGTTTTAAAGTACTTGGAAGAAACCCCTCAACAAGACTCTATGTGGGAAGGTGAATGTTTCGTTTCTGATAATCGAGTGACAGTCGATCACAATCTAGAAAAAGGACACTACGACCAATGTCACGCATGTCGTTTACCTCTAACGGCACATCGATCTGCATTTACTTATTATAGTGAGTCGTTCCAAATATCCACCCAGTTATCTACCCAGCAGCAAGAGTGATTGTAACTTTCAAAGGTGCGCAGGGTTAGATCACTAGATAGCAGTGATTTTTTTGCGAAAGATTGAGCAATCGCCACAGGTACAACCTTATCCATTTGCCCACTGAAGTGAATTTGTTTAATTGCTTGCAACTGATTAGTCTTATCAGCAGGATTCAAAGAACCTTTAAGGGGTGATATACCCTGTAAAGTTGTCCACGCCTCAGTGTCTAAGTTACCCGCTACCGTCAACAGCAATGCAACATCATCACGATTAACGGCAACTAAAGCTGCAACTGCGCCTCCGCCCGAATACCCCACGAGCTGTAACTGTTGCGCATTAAAGGTAGCCTGCAAGAAATCAAGAGCATGATTAGTCGCATCAATAACTTCCTGAGAAAATCGTCTACTAGTCCAATAGTGGGGCTCGCAGATGCTGGTGGTAATAAACTGACACGGCCTAGCCAAATACGCAACATTACCGACAGGTTGCTGCAGAGCAAGCCTTAACGTCAAAAAAGACCTCGGAGTGGGATTCATTGAAGGTGTTGTTCGATTCAGCCAAGCCAAGCCATCGCCTTCGATATAAACCGTCAGTGTGGTTGAGGGGATAATAACTTTAGGATAAAAGGCTTGTAACAAAAAAGGTTTGGCTGGGATAACCACCCCTTGCCAAGCTTTCTCCTCAGCCAATATTTTCGCCGACAAGCGACGTTTTTCGACCGAGGGAATTGCTGAACAAGCGCTAACCAGCAACATTAAGCCCGCGACTAATATTGGTGCGTAATTTAACGGTTTAAGAGTCTTCATAAAACTGAGTTACCTTGGCAGTGATTATTTACTGAGGCTTCAGTACTTATTACAGCCACCACATATGCCATTGTACGCGTATAACCTGCTGAGATAAGCGCTATTGCCGGAATAAATGGAAGGCGCAAATATTATTAATCAGAGAGCTAGCAGCGCAGCAATGTTTTATACCTGAATCCGTGACTTCAAAGTGAATGCAGAGTGTAAGATATTGGTTTTACAGTGGAATTGAAAAATCAATAGCTTGTGCTATGTGGTGCAGTGAAGTTACTGATTCAGGTTATAGACAAACCTTTACCTCTAAAACCAGCAAAGTGTTAAAACATCCAGCGCGCATTCAGCTTAAAGGTACCTTGCTTAAAATGTTCGCGACCGTTGATGCTATATTTTGCCGTGATGTTGGTACCGTTCTCCAATTTATACTGCATCCCAACTGCCGCATCGTAAGTGAGCGCCGCAGGTTTGATACCCTCAGTGGTAAACTGAGCACCGCCACCGGCATAGCTTGAGGTCAAATTAGATTGATCAGCCATCAAATCATAGCCTAGGCCCAGTTCAGTGATAAGGCTCAAATTATTGGTTGCGCGGTATTGATGCCTAAAGCCGGCGGAGACCACCAAGCTATCAAAATTGTCATCTTTGACGATTAAATTTAATGCCCCAGCACCCGATTCGCGATAGCCGTTAACATCGATGTAACGGTAACTCGCACCTATGTAAGGGGTAATCGCAGTTTTTTCTGACAGCTGAATATGGCGGGCTAAGTCGGAATGTAATTGAAACTGCCAGCCGTTATAATCAGACTTCGCGATATCGTTGCTAAACAACAGACGACTGCTGTCATATTTCAATTTTCCAACGCTGGATTGAATCGACCACAAGGTCTGTTCATCTAGCTGCTTAGAGGCATAAACGTTAGCTTGATAACTATCAATGCTCACCACATTTTTGCCGGCACTTAAGCGGCTGTTGACATCACTGTTGGCATAAGAGAAGGCCGCACCGACCCGCCAAGTAGGCGAGTATTCGCCATCAACACCGATGACTAGCCCATAGCTATCGACATCATAACCCTGCACACCTTGTTGGTTATCTTGCTCTGCTCGACTGCCAAACGTTTCTAGCCAAAAATGTTGATTTTTTAATGGCACATCACCTGAGGATAAACCGCTGATATTTTTTTGCCGTGCACTCACCAATGACACGACAGCTCTAGATGTTAATGACGAGGCTAGACTAGCTCCCCCTGCCACAGCTGGCAACGTTGATTCGACGGCATTGGCAACCTCTGCAGCGGTGCTCAAGTTAACAAAATTCAAAGCGAGCTTACTAGAGGGATTATTAGTAATAACCGAGTCAAGCACCACTGCCGCACCTTTCGCCGCTTTTTTATTGGCAGATAATACGCTGGTCAATACTTTAGGGGCCAAAGACTTCAAGGTTAAATCAATCGTGTTAGTATCTAATATGGCGTCAAAATCAAATAATAATGAATTATCAGTCACCGTAAATGCACTGCCCCCAGTGATCGTATTTGCGCTGATAATATCATTGAGGCCAGTACCAAGGATGGCGGAAAAGTCAAAGTTTGGATTGGCAACATCGACAATAATATGGGTATTAGTAAGCAGTGTTAAGGTTCCAGTGATGTTTAATTTGCTGTAGCTAGTATTATCAGTGACGGATGTTTTGAAAGTAGAAAAACCAGCGACGTTACCGGTGATCGTACTAGAAGCTTCAGAGACAAGAGTATCCCCCGCTGCACTGCTAATAACATCACCTGTAATGCTAGAGCCGGTTTTTAAGACTAAAAGATTATTACCGCCCGAAAAATCGATAGCAGTGCCAGAGCCACTATCTATAGAACCTGAGTTATGAACTTTAACACTGGCAAAGGATTTAATGGCTACGCCAACACTTCCGCCTGTACCCCCACCAGTGTTACCCCCATTTATGCTACCACTATTATGTATTGTGATACTCGAACCTTGTACCCCATTCCCTCCAATACCAGCGATCACGCCATGACCACCACGACCACCATTGATGCTGCCACTATTAGTGACAGTAAAGACGGTGCCTGCTACCCCTTCTCCACCCTTTCCACCCTTCCCACCAGTAATAGCACTACCACCGATACCACCACTTATATTACCACTATTAGTTAAAACGAACGCTGAGCCTGTCACACCGCCACTACCGGCACCACCATCACCAGCACTACCACCATGACCACCATTACCCCCAGTGATGCTATTACCATTAGTGACATTGGAGTTCGTCGAGGCCTTTAGCCCAACACCACCATCACCACCAACACCACCAGTAGCACCACCAACACCACCACGACCACCCGTTATGCTACTACCACTGTGACTACTAGTAATTAAAATGCTTCTCGAGGCAAATAGCGCTTCTCTCCCATTACTCCCATTACTACTACCAGCACCATTACTACCACCAGTACCACTAAACTTGAATGCAGCACTACCAACTTCGAAAATCACTTTAGGAACCGCTCCAGGACCAGCAATATTGAACGTGCCTGTTAGTTCAATAGGTAAATCTGCAGTAAGTGTCGTTGTTTTAGTTAGCGCGGTCATGGCAGAGCCCAAGTCTATAGCCGTAATTGCTCCAAAATCAATGATCCTTAAGGAATCAGAATCGGCATTAGCTGCGACAATCGCCGCGTTTAAATCGACTATTGACGCAGAGGCGACAAGGTGTGTTGCCGCTAGCGTATGATGACTTATCAAGCTTAGTAATAAGCTATTACTCAATATTTTTAATGGTGAAGGTCTTTGAATGCCATTTTTTGTCAGTAATAGTCGCATAATAATAATAAGCTCTGATAATCCAATGAATCGGTGAGACCACTACATAATTTACCCAGAGGGTATGATAACTACGCTCGATAATACGGCGTTATGCAGAGCTCTCTCGGTATAATTAAATGGTTACTTTAAAAAGATATGTCTAAAAAACACATCGTAAGCTAGGTTTTAACAATGGGCATTGAAGGTCGTTCGATTAAAAGTTATCTACCCAATAAAGTAAATGGATTCAAAATCTTGCACTATATTACTTACTTTTAATGAACGATTACTGAATAAGTATAAATTTTTGTTTTTCGAGCATTCCCGCTCTGTTTGATATATCACTTAATATGGGAGTGCAAGCAACGCTTTACCCCCTGTGAGACTTTCAATTCTTAGCATGAAAACTTCAATCAGCAGCGAACAATGAATAGCTTGAGAGCTCTGCATAACGTTGCGAGCGAAGGTAATACAAGGCAAAAAACGGTGAGATAGCGGAATCATTTTGGGTACAGTGTGCCCCTGTTTATGGGTATTACTGGTGTAAATGAGTATATTGAGCCGGTTTTTAACGCCGTATTACCGAGCGCAGTTATCATACCCTCTGGGTAAGTTATGCAGAGGTCTCAGCTTCTCAAAGCTAATCCTCAAGCTGACACAAGTGCGGTGGATCATCGTGAAGATCCCAACCTATAAAAATTCAATAAATATAACCTGAATCCGTGACTTCAAAGTGAATACAGAGTGTAAGATATTGGTTTTACGGTGGAATTGAAAAATCTTAGCTGCATCCGTAGGTTCAGTGGGCTTTTTCTAACCGCTGTAGAATCAAGAGTTTGTGCTATGTGGTGCAGTCAGTGATTCAGATTAAAGTGATCCACCTTCTCTACTCTCGCCATACTGTATTCGTTGACTAAAATTCCATTTAAATTAATTGCTGCTATTTTTTCGCCTTCAATTTTAAAGGCAAATTTTTTATACAGCGCGATCGCCGCATAATTATTAGTACTTACGTTGAGTTCTATGCGTAAAATATTCATCTCGCTCGCACGGGTAAGTACCAACGCCATTAACTGTGAACCAAGTCCACTAGCTGTGCACTGCTGTACAATGCCAATCACCAGCGATCCAACATGTGAGACTCTCGCTTGGCAATGGCCGACTATCAGACAAAAGCCGACAACTTGATCAGCTTTTTCTGCGATAAGCATGACTTTATTCGACGTTTGCTTAAAACCGGTTAATATTTTTTCCTGCTCGGCTAACGTAGTTTTTCGCTCTCCTGGCTCATATAGCATAAACTCAGTTTCAGTATCTAACTTGGCAAACAGGACCAGTAACGCCGCTGCATCTGTTATTTCCACTAATCTAATATCCATAAAAAAAACTCTCTGTAAATATTATTTTTCAACAGTTTATACGATTAAACTGCAGATACACCCCCAATTTAAGGGTCTCTAACTTCGCGCTCTGTGCTGATGGTTTTCGCCAAATTTCTAGCTTTACTGCAATTTTTGCGATAATTACCAATTCCTCTGTGTGCTAGGAGCTGTGCTTGATTCAGATGCATCTCTATATTGTAAAGCTTATTTATTGTCGACAATCTTGTAGTTTATTTACAAAATACCGCTTATAATGGCTCCGTTAACATTGATATACTTAAATGACTGTCGCTATAAAAACAGTCTTTGTGGCTTTTCTTCGTAAAAACCCTTAACTACTTAAAACACAACAAACAGCTCTTGTTTTAACATTTTATTCTGTATATCAATAACTAAACATCCAATTAATCGCCTTGGGGACAATATGACAGCTAACAACAGCACTATTTACTATACGCTTACCGACGAAGCACCTGCATTAGCGACTTATTCATTACTACCTTTAATAAGAACCTTCACTTGTGCAGCAGATATCGATGTTACTTTAACGGACATCTCCCTTGCAGCGCGTATCTTATCCAATTTCCCTGAGAATTTAACAGCTGAACAAAAAGTAGAAGACGGATTGGTTTTCCTAGGCCAGCTAACACAAGATCCAGCAGCTAACATTATCAAGCTGCCAAACATCAGCGCCTCTATTCCGCAAATTAAGGCTTGTATCGCTGAATTACAAGGCCAGGGCTACAACATTCCCTCGCTGCCAGAAAAAGCCACTACTGATGAAGAAAAAGCCATCACTGCTCAGTACTCTAAAGTATTAGGTAGCGCGGTAAATCCGGTATTGCGTGAAGGTAACTCAGATCGTCGTGCACCACCTGCAGTAAAGGCTTTTGTCCGTAAATTTCCACATTCGATGGGTGCTTGGAGCAAAGCTTCACAATCACACGCCGATTACATGCACGGTGGCGATTTCTTTAGTTCAGAGCAGTCTATTACTACAGACCAAGCCACCGATGTACGCATCGAATTTGTATCGGCTAACGGTGCAGTGACAGTAAAGAAAGAACTAAGCCTGCAGAGCGGTGAAATTCTTGACTCGATGTCAATGAGCATCAGCGCACTGCGCGAGTTCTTCGAAGAGACTCTAAACGACTGCAAAGAAAACAACGTTATGTGGTCACTACACGTTAAAGCAACCATGATGAAGGTTTCACACCCTATCGTGTTCGGTCACGCTGTAACGGTCTTCTTTAAAGACTTATTTACTAAACACGCCGATCTGTTCGCAAAAATCGGCGTCAACCCAAACAACGGCTTTGGCAGTGTGATTGAAAAAATTGCCGACTTACCTGCAGCCCAGCGCACTGCAATCGAAGCCGACATCCAAGCCTGTTTCGATTCGCGCCCTGAAATCGCTATGGTTGATTCCGACAAGGGAATCACTAACCTGCACGTGCCAAGTGATGTGATTGTCGATGCATCTATGCCGGCGATGATTCGCAACGGCGGCCAGATGTGGGGCGTTGATGGCAAAGCTAAAGATGTTAAAGCGGTGATGCCGGAAAGTACTTATGCACGTATCTACCAAGAGACGATAAACTTTTGCAAGACAAACGGTGCCTTTGATCCAACCACTATGGGCACAGTACCTAACGTTGGTTTGATGGCTAAAAAGGCCCAAGAGTACGGATCTCACGATAAGACCTTTGAAATGAGCGAAGCGGGTACTATGCGGGTTGTCGATAGCAACGGCACTGTACTGATGGAGCACAAAGTAGAAAAAGGCGACCTGTGGAGAGCTTGTCAAACTAAAGATGAGCCCATTCGCGACTGGGTTAAACTTGCGGTAAACAGAGCTCGTCAAACATCGGTTCCCGCTGTTTTCTGGCTAGATGATGAGCGTTCACACGATCGCGAACTAATCAAAAAAGTTGAAACATATTTACAGGATCACGACACTTCTGGTCTTGAGCTTCCTATCATGGAATACAATCAGGCGATTCGCTACTCGATGGAGCGTCAAATTCGCGGCCTAGATACTATTTCAGTGTCAGGTAACGTATTGCGTGATTACCTAACGGATTTGTTCCCTATTATGGAGCTCGGTACTTCTGCTAAAATGCTCTCTATCGTACCTATGCTTAAAGGTGGTGGTATGTATGAGACGGGTGCCGGCGGATCAGCCCCTAAACACGTACAACAAGTGCAGCAGGAAAACCACTTGCGTTGGGATTCCCTCGGTGAGTTTATGGCGCTAGCGGTCTCCCTTGAAGAAATGGGCATTAAAAACGCTAATCCACAGGCAGCTATTTTGTCTAAAACGCTAGATTTAGCGACCGCTAGACTGCTTCAAGAAAACAAGTCTCCCTCGCGCAAAACCGGCGAGTTAGACAACCGCGGCAGCCACTTCTACCTAGCGATGTTCTGGGCAAAAGAGCTCAGCACACAAACAGATGACACTGTTCTCGCCGCTAAGTTTACTGAGCTGGCCAAGACACTTGCCAACAGTGAAGATAAAATCATTGCCGAGCTTACCGCAGTACAGGGCAAAGCTGCAGATCTAGATGGCTACTACCACGCGACACCGAGTAAAATCGAAGCGGTGATGCGTCCTAGTCCGACACTTAATGCTGCATTTGCCTAACAGACTAACCAGGCATCGCGAGAATTAGAGTTTTTTGAGGCCGACTTTTCCGTCCTCAAAACTCGATTTTTCCAGCATAGCGATTCAACGTTACCTGCTGTGGATCTGATATTAAGATCGAGCAGTAAAAAGCCAACTTCCTAGAAGTTGGCTTTTTTATGGACTCAATACTGATCAGCACTGAGCTGTACAAGCTTTATTTTATATTTTCAGGCACCAGCAGGTTCAACACGATTGCGATCACTGCCGCTGGTAATAATCCGGTCGACATCAATGCTTTTATAGTGCCAGGTAAATGTTGCAATGCGGAGGGTTCGAGCATGAGACCCAAGCCAAACGAGATGGCAATCGCAAAAATAACCATGTTGCGACTATTCCAATTAACATCTGCAAGCATTTTCACGCCAGATGAGACAACCATGCCGAACATCACGATTACCCCGCCCCCTAGGACTTCGATGGGGATAGTTGAGATAACCGCCCCCACTTTGGGGATAAAGCCACAGACCACTAAAAACACTGCCCCGATCGTTGCCACATGGCGGCTCATAACCCCGGTAATTGCGATCAAACCGACATTTTGTGAGAAAGAGGTATTGGGTAAACCACCGAATAGGCTAGAAAAAGCAGAACCTAAACCATCGGCATAAGTCGCCCCTCTTATTTCTACATCAGTCGCCTCTCGATTAGCTCCCCCTTTGGTAATCCCCGAGACATCACCGACCGTTTCAATCGCCGAAATAAATGACATCAAACTGATACCGACAATCGCCGACACACTAAATTCAATGCCAAATGGAAATAGTTTAGGCAAGGCAAAAGGCGCGGCTTTGGCAATGTTGCCAAAATGCACCATCCCCAGCGCATAAACGGCAATATAACCGACCACTAAACCAATCAATATCGCCGAGACACTCAACATGCCCCTCGCAAAAAAGCGCAGCACTAAAGTCACCACAATCACCAAGCTGGCAACCCCCCAGTTTTGCAGCGAACCAAATTCTTCAGTGCCGATGCGGGCACACCACCCGCCGCATATTGAATGCCAATTTTGAGCAGTGACAAACCTATCATAGTGACAATTAAACCGGTGACTAAGGGAGGGAGAGCGAAACGTAATCGACCGATAAAAGGCGCTAGGCACGCTTGCAGCAGTCCGCCGACTAAAATCCCACCAGTGATAACAGCTAGCGCATCGATACCTTTACCCGCCACTAGCGGCACAAAAATCGGAATAAATGCAAAACTGGTCCCCTGCACTATCGGCAAGCGCGCCCCAATAGCACCAAAGCCTATGGTTTGTAACAGCGTTGTAACCCCCGCTAATAACATACACATCTGCATCATATAGATCATAGTCGGAAAATCAGCGGAATTTGAACGAAGCCAAAACCTGCGGCACCTGCAATGATAATCGCCGGAGTTACGTTAGAGACAAACATCGCTAAGACATGCTGAATCCCCAGCGGAATAGCATAGCGCAGTGGCGGAAAATAATTGGGGTCTTTGAGCTGCTCTGCGGTGCCTATATTATTGGTGTGTATCTCGACTGGCTCTCGCTCGCTCTCTAGAGAAGAGTGTTCAATATTATTTTTATTTGCACTGATCATGTTTAGCTCCCTGAATCCATTCAAAGCTTGCTCAAAAAAGCAAAGCCGCACAACGTTGATTCAACAAGACTAACTTATTTTATTCAAGTTATAAAACCACGTCCTGAGGACG
>ASZJ01000132.1 GCA_000416275.1 Osedax symbiont Rs1 | reverse complement strand
TGGGGGAGTCCCATTATCTGATTCAGGTTATATATACATTGAGACCTCTGCATAACTACTCTGCTCGCAACGTTATGCAGAGCTCTCACATTATCTGCGCGCACCTTATTGGATGCACAACATAAATTTTGACTAGCTCTAGTCGTAAAACAACCCCGTAAGCCGAAGTTAAGTCGCGTTTCTTTCGCAAACTTCTCAGCTAAGATTACACTTTTCTGCAAGCTGGGATAAGCATATTTGACGGTTATTTAAATCAATTTTCAATTAATTGTATACAATAAACTGATAAATTGTTTATATCTGTGTTGAGCGTTAATCCATTTGCATATTTCACAATTGCCAATAGGTGCTCTGCATCCGCTAAATAAGCGTATCCATGCATAACACTCTTAAGCTCGGCAGCTATTTGCCCAAAACGGCTTAAGATCAATGATTTTCGCCAAGCGTTGTATCCAAGTAACTGCTTCGGACCATCAAAATCTGATTCAGGCCCAGCTAAAGGAAAAATAATGGTCAATGATAGTTACCCCAGAGATTTAATCGGCTATGGCGCGAATCCCCCACACCCTAACTGGCCTAATCAAGCCCAGATTGCCATCTCTTTCGTTTTAAACTACGAGGAAGGTGGCGAGCGGTGTCTGTTACATGGTGACAGTGAATCTGAGGCATTTCTCTCGGAGATGCCAGGTGCTACTCCCCTGCATGGTGCCCGCAATCTAAGCATGGAGTCCTGTTACGAATACGGTAGTCGCGCCGGTGTGTGGCGATTATTGAGGTTGTTCGAGCAACATGATATTCAACTGACCGTCTTTGCCGTGGCCATGGCGATTCAACGCCACCCAGATGTTGCCACTGCGATGGTCGCTGCCGGTCATGAAATTTGCAGCCATGGATATCGCTGGATCGACTACCAAAATATGCCCGAAGCTGAAGAGCAGCAACATTTAGAACAAGCGATTGCGATTATTACTAAGATTACTGGTCATCGCCCTCTGGGCTGGTACACCGGCCGCCTTGGCCCAAATACACGGCGCCTGGTCATGCGCGAAGGCGGATTTATGTATGATAGTGACGCCTATGATGATGATTTGCCCTACTGGCTCGACAACGCGGGAAAGGGCCACTTAGTGATACCCTACACGCTGGATGTCAATGACATGCGCTTTGCTACTCCCCAGGGCTTTAACAGCGGCGAGCAGTTCTACCAATATCTAAAAGACAGCTTCGACACTTTGTATAAAGAGGGAGAAACGGCCCCTAAAATGCTCTCGATAGGCCTACACTGTCGGCTGGTCGGCAAGCCGGGAAGAATTGCCGCTCTGGCGCGTTTTATCGAGTATGTTAAAAGTCATGATAGAGTATGGATTACCAGACGCATTGATATTGCCAAACACTGGCACCAACAGCACCCTTACCAACCCCAAGGCCTATAATATGCAGATGTTTACCACTTGCACACCAAGCGAGATGTCAAAAGCTCAATTTATCGGCAAGTTTGCTGACATATTTGAACACTCCCCCTGGATTGCCGAAGCTGCTTTCGATGCTGGAATCACCGCTGAGCACAACCAAATCGAGCACTTTTATCAATTAGTCTGCTCTATATTAACCGCAGCGGATCATCAGGCCAAACTCGATTTAATCAACGCTCACCCCGACCTTGCCGGCAAAGCTGCGATTGCTGGTCAGCTGACTCATTCATCATCCGCCGAGCAGTCGGATGCGGGGATTAGCGACTGCAGTCCCGCCGAGTTCGCCCTTTTTAATCAGTTAAACAGCGCCTACCAGGCTAAGTTCCACTTCCCGTTTATTATGGCGGTTAAAGACAGTGACAAACTTAAAATTTTAGCCGCCTTTCAACAGAGAATAAACAATCAACCTGAACGTGAATTTTCACAGGCACTACTTGAAATCAACAAAATTGCCCGGTTCCGCTTGGCGGATCTATAAAGGATTGGGTATTGAGCAATCTAGCTAGCACTCTTAAGTGCGCTCGCCTAGCTTGCATAGCTACCGATGATTAATCGAAAATTTTTGACTTATATAATAGCTGAATCAGTGACTGCACTGCAGCACATAGCGCCAGCGCTGTCTTCACTTTTCAGTCACGGATTCAGATAATAATTAAATAGAAGCGATATAAAAATGACCAATAGCCATAGCTTTGAAAAATTTATAAACCTTGCCGATGCGCGTTTAGGCAGTAAAGTAATCAGTGTTACCGACGACTGGTTTGCAGCAGCTGATCGGATGCTCGCACCACAAGCCGCGATTTGGAAAGAGGGAGTTTTCGATGACAATGGCAAGTGGATGGACGGCTGGGAGTCTCGCCGCAAGCGCTTTGAAGGCTACGATCACGCGATAATTCGCCTAGGTGTAGCGGGGGTTATTAAAGGCGTGGAAATAGACACCGCATTTTTCACCGGTAATTTTCCGCCCTCCGCCTCTCTAGAAGGCTGTTTTTGCCAGACAGCGGATCCCGATAAAAACACCCAGTGGATGGAAATACTACCCGCCGTTGAGCTACAGGGCAACAGCCAACATTGGCACAGTATTGATAGCGACCAACCATTCAGCCACTTGCGATTCAACATATTCCCCGATGGTGGCATCGCCAGACTGCGCGTTTATGGCATTCCTCATCACGACTGGTCAAAGCAGAGCACTGATCAATTGCTGGATTTAGCCAGCTCTTTAAATGGCGGCCGCGCACTCGCTTGCTCAGACGAGCACTTCGGTCAAATGCGCAATATTTTAAACCCGGGCCGCGGGGTTAATATGGGCGATGGCTGGGAGACAGCAAGGCGTCGCACCCCAGGTTATGATTGGGTTATCGTGGCATTGGGTCACGCGGGGAATATTGCAGAAATATTGATAGACACCCTACACTTCAAAGGCAACTATCCAGATAGCTGTTCAATTCAAGGCGCCTATGTAAAAGGCGGTACTGATCAACAGATCGCCACTCAAAGCTTGTTTTGGCAAGAGCTGCTACCCTCCCAAAAACTAGCCATGCACAGCGAGCACACTTTTACCGAGCAACTCAATGATATTGGGCCTATCACTCACGTAAAGCTCAATATATTTCCTGATGGCGGTGTAAGTCGCATGCGATTGTTCGGTAAAATACATAATAAAAACAAAGGCTAAAACCGTGTACTTAATCAAACCTCAACCATTAACTCAAGCGGATTTTGCCGATTTTGGGGATGTCATAGAAACTGCGGACCGATCATTTTTTATGATCAATAATAATAATACGCAGCGCTATCACCGCCTCTCAAGCGTCGAGCTATCGGACCCGGAAGATCGTGCCATTATCAGCATCTTTAGGGCGCAAAAATTACAGATGCCACTGCAAATAAAAATGATGGAACGTCATCCTAAAGGCAGCCAAGCCTTTATTCCCCTAAAACAAAATGCCTTTCTTATTTTAGTTGCCCCGGCAGGTGAACCGCCTCAGCCAGAACAGTTGCAGGCATTTATTAGCAATGGTCAACAGGGGATTAATTACCACCGGGGAGTATGGCATCACCCTATTTTATGTTGCGCAACTCAAGATGATTTTTTAATTGTCGATCGAGAGGGCTTGGGGAATAACTGTGATGAGCATTTTTACCCGGAACAGATTATGATTTTTTTAGATCCTGATCAACAATTAGCACCGAGCAACTAAGGAGTTATCTATGGATCCCCATTACACAGAGTGGTTAAGCTTGGCAATTCGCTGGGTACACATGATTACCGGAGTTGCCTGGATAGGCGCCTCTTTTTATTTCGTTTGGCTAGAAAACCACTTGGACAGACGCGCCCCTAAAGAGGGCTTGGCTGGTGATTTATGGGCGATTCACGGCGGCGGCATCTATCATTTAGAAAAATATAAGCTCGCCCCTCCGCAAATGCCGGAAAATCTGCACTGGTTTAAGTGGGAGGCATACACTACTTGGCTGTCGGGGATGGCTTTACTAGCCGTTGTCTATTACCTCAATGCAAAGCTCTACCTCATAGCGCCCGGCTCTGATCTCAGTGCGCTGAGTGCGATAGGTATCAGTATTGGCAGCTTAATTGTCGGCTGGCTAATTTATACCACTTTATGTGAATCACCTCTGGGCCAAAAACCGGCGCTGTTAGGCGCGATACTTTTTATACTATTAATCTGCGCCGCCTGGGCATTCTCGCTAGTATTTAGCGGTCGCGGTGCCTTTATCCATGTCGGCGCTATTATCGGCTCGATTATGGTCGGCAATGTGTTCTTTGTGATTATGCCCGCCCAGCGCAAAATGGTCGCCTCATTAGAAAAGGGCGAAACACCCGATCCGAGCTTACCGGCCAAAGGCCTACTGCGCTCTAGACACAATAACTACTTCACCTTGCCGATCCTCTTTATTATGATCAGCAATCACTTCCCCAGCACTTATGGACACCAGTATAACTGGGCGATATTAGCGGCACTGGCGGTATTTAGCGTATTAGTGCGTCACTATTTTAACACCCGTCATTTAAGCCAAAAATACGCTTGGACCATTCCCGCTGCCGCCCTTGGCATGGTCTGTCTAGCTTTTATAATAGCCCCTGTCACCCCCGCGACAACGACCGAGCCTAAATCAAAGGCAGCTGCCGCCCTCTCTGAGCCAGCGGCACCGACAGCTAGCTCTGCCGGTAACAGCACCTCGTTTAACCAAGTCAGTGGCATCATCCGCGAGCGCTGTACCGTTTGTCATGCTACGCAACCGAGCAGCAACTTGTTCTCAGCCGCACCGGCCGGGGTGATGTTCGACACTCCAGAGCAAATTCAGGCGTATGCCGCTAGAATCAACGCCCAAGCGGTAGCGTCCCAAGTAATGCCACTGGGAAACATTACCCATATGACCAAACAAGAGCGCCGCATACTGGGCAAGTGGATCACCGAAGGCGCCAACATAAGCAATTAATCTCACTAGTGTCCGATTAAAAAATAACGATGCTTTACAAACAACGCTGGCAGATCGAGTTGTTTTTTAAATGGATGATGTAAAATTTAAAGATTTAAACTTTCCTAGGTCGCAGTGAAAATTTTCAAAAGTAGGTAGGATGTTCGCACTATCAAGACCTGAATCATCACTCCATTTCTATTTTGAGGTTTTATTTTATCCATTTAAAAAACAGTTCTATCTCCCAAAGCTGTTTATATAACAGCGATTTCAACCGCTGAGCGCGATAAATCACTCGTGATAAAAACCAGATCTTTTTGATCCTCCTCTCGAACGAAAGTTAGGCGGCGTAAATCTATTGGACAGGCTTCTTTTCTTTAGCACTGTAGGCGGATAATTTCATCAGCAACGACTCCTATGCCAATAGGAGCCTTTGTCTTCATCACTGTATAGCAAGTATTCGTTTTCATTCGGCCGATAAATTTAGAATCATCCTGATACAATCGTAATTATTCTAGCAAGATCAACAATATAGACTGTAATTGGCATCATTGGTAGATTATTCAGCTCTTTAGTGTGATTGGCTTTTTCCTCCGTTAGTGAGAAAAACATAGGGACGGCGGCGTTAGGGTCATGCACGGTATAAAGCTTGATCCCAGCCTTCTTTGAACGAAATTCTGCCCACTTAAATTGATTTAAATTCAAATCAATCGTCGTTGAATCAATCAGTCTAACCATCTACAGGCATCATCCTTAGGGAGTTTCGAACGCACTTTTTCGAATAGATAATATATAGATGGCGGCTGGTCGACTCGCGTTAGCATCAGCTAAAGATGAACGGCTGATACGACTTGCGCCTAAATGATAAAGCTTAGATCTTTGGCTATTAAAGATTGTTTCAATACCCATTAGCAATTTCGAGGGGATGGGCACAAAAACCCTTTCAGAGAACCCCGCTACAGGCCGTGTCACTAACAAGCCTAGAGTACTTAGCAAGCTCATTCACCTAACCGCAGGCGAGGTAACTTCTCAATAACACGGGGCAATCTACTATAGCTTACGCCAATTAAAGCCCTAGTCAGCGGCT
>ASZJ01000131.1 GCA_000416275.1 Osedax symbiont Rs1 | reverse complement strand
GGTTTTTTTGCTTCTGTGAAGAGGTCTGAGACATTTGAATAGTTAGTCGCAACCCGCGAGTTTATAAGATAAATAAACCACTCACATGGACTGGTATAACGCGGTGCTGCTACTTTAAAGAAGAAGGGAAGTGGCCTTTAATTTTAACGACTTTTGGACTAAAACCCTGTCAAGAGAAAATGATTTATATTGACGTTCTGCCCCGAGTTATTGAGAAGTTACCAGGCGAGGTATTAAGTCGCTGAAAATAATGATCAATTTTCCGGAAGATGACGTTTGATTAATTGAAATATATTTTTCAAATTATCCTCCTCATGCAGGAAAAAATGATTGCCTGGAAACATCGAGACAGTGGCTGATTTTTTGAACAGCTTATTCCACAGCAACATATCTTGCGGTGTTATATCATCTTCAGTACCACACAAGAGAATTGGTGTGACTGGTAATGGCTTAAACTCCCCGAGCAGATAATTTTCTATTAAAT
This sequence comes from Osedax symbiont Rs1, assembly GCA_000416275.1. Lineage (GTDB taxonomy): Bacteria > Pseudomonadota > Gammaproteobacteria > Pseudomonadales > Balneatricaceae > Rs1. The sequence goes on along the minus strand of ASZJ01000131.1, from coordinate 8,147 downwards.
GGAAATCTGCCCGGATAAATGGCAGACAGAAATTAATCAACTCTTGGTTCTCCAGTACTTGTGTTGGGGTGCCATTGAGTTTTTTCAGCTCTTCGATAAAACATTCATCATCCAAATAACTGATTTTCTTGATCCGATTTTCAACCTGCGGCCCTTTTGAAGCCGATATAAAAAAATAGTCGGGCAGCGGCAAGCCCGACCGCTGTAATCGCTGCAGTAGCGCATAACCTGCCAGCGCTCCCATGCTGTGCCCAAATATGGCCCAGTTACGATCCAGCCAAGGCTCTAGCGCCAACAACAGCCCCTCCACATACTCAGACATATCACGGCAATTAGGCTCCATTAAGCGGCTGGCTCGGCCTGGCGGCTGCACCGCAAGCATGTCGAGCTCTGGCAGCTGCGCGGGCCAACTATGGAAAAGAGACGCATTACCTCCAGCATATGGAAGGCAGAGCAAACGATATATTGCGTCAGGTTGTGGCTGACTGCGTATCAACCAACGAGAATCTGTATTCATAAAGCATATCCTTAGCTATATTAAGGCAACTCGGCAGAGCTGTATTTAGATCGACTGTAATAGTGATGTCACCACAAATTGGACATCAGCTGATTATTCAAGGTACCAAGTAAGTCCGATTGAAATGGTACTGAGGGGATGCAGCTTGCCAAATTCACTGCTATCAGCACCAGAAAAACGCCTACCGGTAGCCGTTAGTTGTAGCTGATCAGTGTATTTACGGGTAAGAACCATCTGCAGCATACTAGAGCGATCAGTAAAATTTGCCACCGCCCCCAACTCCGCACTCCAGTCACCGGAGCGCCACTCGTAGATCCCGGAGAAAGCACCGCTATAGCTTTCGTGGTCACGCACATGATCCCTAGTCATCGCAGCCTCTGCACTGAGTGATAGACCACCGCGAAAACCATCCCAGCCCAACATCACACGATCCATAGTACCTGCCAGAGGCTGACCATCACCAATGTCACTGAGACGTCCGCGATCACGGCTATATTCAGTACGAATTAGCCCCTCACCAGCCACCAGCGACATCTGCAAAAACAAACTCTGGTAGCGTGGATTTACCACCCTCAGTTGATCTCCTTGTCGCTGCAATGCAGGGCCCTGATCAATACCACTAAAGAATCCAATAGCATAGTCCAAGCCCTGCTCACGGGTTGATAGACGTCCCCCAAAACCAGTTTTATGCTGTTTTTCTGCTCGATCTAGCAATGGCCTTAACGGCTCCGCTACGGTATCCCAAGTTGAATTGCGTTCAGCTAGGTTTGCCAGCGGCATACGAGGCACCACAATCAAATCTAACTCTGAATCACCATTATAATACTGCAAACGCAACCCATCAGAGGCCAAAAAATTGACCGCCCGCGCCGATGCAAAAGGGTCATCTAGGTCTACAGGGTTGAAATAAGAGCCACCTGACAATGCCGTTCCACTGCCCCAGAGCATCATCTGCCGGCCAATGGTGAACCGCGCCGTCTGCTGTTGCCAAGCCAACAGCAGACGGCGTATACGAAAACTCGTTTCGTCCGCATCTTTTCTGGCACCAACAGCCGGATTCCAATCCAGCGACACCGCTCCATCCAAGAGCAAGCGACTACCGTCCCGATCGTCGTCAGACCAATTTTTATCCAATTCCAGCCATAACCGCTGGCGGACATTGCCCAGCTTCGATTGCACCGGCAGATAGTCCAGCGTCGACTGAACGTAGCCCTGCAGCAAGGAGGGCTTTTCATCGGCAAACTCGCTGGCAAAAGGATTTTCTGCTGCGACTACTGGATGGGTGAAACAGAGCCCAACTAGCCATATTAGCGAACTAATTCTCATTGTTCAGTGACTCTCAGCCATCTATTTTAGCCGCTGCTGGCTGAAAGCCTGCGCGGTCAGATTACGATTAACCTCAATTTTTCGGTAGGACACACGTGTTTCACTGTCCTTTAAGGCGTTCTTAGTCACCATTTCACTAGCGAACCAACTACCTGCATAATTTTTATAACCCGTGTACCAACTGGTTTTCAGCAGTCGCCCTTGCTTGGAGTAACGCTCAATACGATCAGCCTGGAATATATCGGTACGCACCCAAGCCAACCGCTTACCATAAAAACTGCTGTCCGGCCGCACGGGGGTACTTTCAACCACATAGCACTCATTTTCTCCACAAGCTTCAGTGCGCAGATAAACGTGAGTATCATCTTCAATAGCACGTGGTTGTATATCTTCGTTCAACAGATCACTGCGCATAAAGACCCCCTGTTTACCAGACCCTGAAATCCGTCGCACCAGTCCAGAGTTAGGTAAACTGATCCACATGTCATCTTCCACATCCGGATTATCATCGCTCCAAATAAGGAAACGAGTGCCACGAATTTCAGCCGGTTTTTCAAATTGCATGAAGGTTTTTCGCCCTTTGGCAGTGCGCAAAGTTTCACTTTTCATCAACCGCTTAAGCTCAACGTCTCCCCGGCGAATTTTCATTAACATGATCTGAGTCATATCGTGACTCCGATCAGAATCTTCAACAAGGTGCATAATTTCAAGGCCAGTAGGCACTGCCTGAACACTCGTCGACAACAGCAAGGCTAAAGTAAAAACTGATTTTTTCATAACAACTCCTTATTTTTAGGTTTGGTTAACTGGTGTTTGGCTGACGGGTGCTTTTAGAGGCTTTAACAACAGCAGTAAAGCTGGCAGCAAAATAAGATCCGCTAATAGCGCCCAAGTAAAGGCGAACCCCGCCAGATAACCGAAGGTAACGTTTTCCTGAAATACCGAAATTGCCAACACTGAGAAGCCATTGGCCAGAATAAAGGTAGTAAATATTAGCGGTCGTCCGGCGCTGATAATAGTTTCCCGAATCGCACTAGCGTAGTCGCCAGTGACATCAAATGCTTTGCGGAACCGAACCAGGAAATGAATAGTGTCATCCACCGCAACTCCCAGCACTAGCGGTGCAAAAATGATGATCGAGAGACTCAATGAGATACCAGCCCAGCCCATCAGCCCTAAAGCAACAAAAATCGGTAGAATATTGGGCAGTAATGACATCATCCCGAGCACAGGAGAGCGCAGCACCACCATCATGATCAGCGCAATCACACCAAACGCTAGCGCAAAACTGCTTTTCTGCCCCTCAGCTAAATAATCAGCAGTTACTTTGATATTAACGATAGGGCCAGTTACCGCAACGGGCACGGCGCTACCCAACATTTCATCTGCCTGTTGACGGATAAAATCCACCAATAGCCCACTATCTCGGGTAGACAGTGAGCGAGTGCGGATAGCGATACGCAAATCAGTGCTGTCAAAACTGACAAACTGATCCAACATAGTGCCCCCTCCCATCTCATACAAAAACAGATAATCGATCAATTTTGCACGACTGTCAGGCAACTCTGTCGTATCTGATTTATGTTTCAAAACTCGATGAGCGCTAGCGAGAACATCATTTAATGAGCGAACACTGACCACCGATGAATGGCTGCGCACGCCACTGATAAATCCTTCCATCTGCGCAATAAACTCAGCTGAATGAATGCCTTTATCAAGCGGCCGATTGATGACGACATCCATCGTCATAATCCCGCCCATAGTCAGGTCAACAAAATCAGCTTTCTGACGTAATTCCGTGCGTTCAGAAATGCCTTTTATTGGATTAGTATCCAATTCGATAAAAGGCATACCGGCAATCAGCGCTGCTGACAGTAGAAAAAACCCACCGCCCCAGCGCAACGGTCGTGCAATCACAGAATCAGCAAGCCGAGCAAGATAGCGGTCAATGAGGTCCGGCTTACCTTCGCGACGACCACTTTTAACCGGCTTAGGTCCGAATGCCAACATCACTGGCACCAACAAATAGCTAAACACCAGTGCTAACACCACTCCAATGGCACTGTAAATGCCCACTTCACGCAATGGTGCAATATCTGTCGCCATAAATGCTAAAAAACCTGCCGCCGTGGTCAGTGATGTCAACAAACAGGGCAAGAATACTTTACTGGCCCCGACTTTCAACGCCTCCATGCGCTCACTGCCACGCTGAATTTCATCTTGGTAAGCACAGCTGATATGCACACTGTCAGCAATCCCGATACACATAATAAGACTCGGCACCATGCTGACCAGCATGGTCATTTTCCAACCGAAAAAGCTGATCAAACCGAAGGTGGTCAGCGTCGCCAAAACCATCACTACCACCGGCACCCAGGCCAGTCGAAAACTACGCAAAAAATACCAGAGCATCAGAACTTCCAACACAATGCTACACAGCCATAATAAGCCGGTTTCCTGTTGAATCAGCTGGTCCATCTCGTAATCAAAGATCGGATCACCGATCAATATCAGCTCCATTTCCGAGAACACAGCTTGAGCAAGCAGCTTTTCAAATGCAGGTGCAACCTCTTTACGAGGATCCATTTCGTTTTTCGGATAGGGGAAAAACTCGACCAACACTCCTGTCCAGCTGGCGTCCTGGTTGATGAAGATATCAGCGTACAGCGGCTGTTGTCGGAGGCTGTCCAGCAATTGGCTAATTTGCGCATTGTCACCAGCCACTTTCAGTAGCGGCTCAACCCGAATACTCTGCTCATCACCGCGCATCACCTCAAGATTATGCAGCGCATAAACAGATTTTACATAGGGAATTTGTTGCTCAATAGCACGACTGAGCACCTCCAGTTGTCGTACCTGTTGCACCAACTTATCGGCCTTCAACGGCACCAGCAACAGAGCTGTATCTTCATTGCCAAACAGTTTTTTAAAAGCTGCCATTTCAGCGATTGAGGGATCGGACTCCGGTAAAAAAGCCTCATTACTGTTATCAAGCTGTAGCGTTCCCAGCCGAGGCAACAATGCCGCCACCATCACAAGACTGAACAACAGCACCCGTATTCGGTATTTCACCAGTACTGACATTAGGGAGTAGCAAAATTGATACATACCAGGATTCCTAAAACGTCTGAATGACTCTAATGCCACTCAGAAAATTGAAATAAACTACATAACCAGCAGACTCCACAAACAGTCGAGGTCACGTAAAAAATAGAGATGACTAAAAAAGAAACACAGCTTAAACTAAATATGTAACGATAATCATTAAGATTAAGTCGCTAGAGGGATGATAAATAGCGATAGCGGGATTTTCTTTACAAGCAGGAGTATTAATTAAGACGATAGCTACCAGTGTCCGACTGTTTACCACCATTTATTGGAACCTAATAAAATTATCCGCTCAGAACGGTGTTTTTTATAACGTCTGTAAATCAATATCTTGCGCTATTATCCACAGCGAAGTCACTCATTTAGCTGCTAGCCAAGCACAGGTAGGGAGAGCGCTACCCCCTTTTAATCGAACAAGATCTTGAGTGGCAATAACTAAAACGCTTCTTGGTATTTCGTTTGAATAACAACTGTTGAATTTGATGGTCAGAGAATTAAAAGCCAATGCGTGAGCCTTGCAGAGCTTAATAGCTTGATCTTATAATCATTTTCCTGAATCCGTGACTTCAAAGTGAATACAGAGTGTAAGATATTGGTTCTACAGTGGAATTGAAAAATCTTAGCTGCACCCATCGGTTCATCCAATAACTCTGGAGAAATCCTTACAGTGCGCAAAATCCTCCTCAAGGTGACTGAAGACAGCACCCACTGTTAATCGACCCATATATAATACGTATGATTCTCATTATCAAATAAACAACGATATATTGCCAATCCACATAGCTATATGAGCACAGCATAGTTATCAAGAGCAGATTGAACAACTATCAACATACGTCATCATAAAGGAGTTTTTAATGCAACATACATTAGTGGCCAAGGCTGTCGCTCTGGCTCTGTTATCAACAGGAACAGCCTGTTTCGCTGACACTGTCCCCATGGGCGAAGTCATGATCATTTCCCAGCGAATAGAGCGCCCTATAACAAAAGTTCCTGCCAGTGTATCAGTAGTTTACGCTGAGACTATCGAGGATATCCGCGCGGAAAGTCTAAGTGATGTAGTCCGCACCATGCCAAATGTACACCTACAGGACATTCCTGGTGACTACTCCTATTTTCAGATTCGTGGCCTGCCCCGTAACTTAGAACAGCCTAACCTACCTGTCTATGTTGATGGAGTACCACACACCAGCATGTATGGTCTCAATCTTTCGCTGCTGGATGTTGAGCAAATCGAGCTTATTCGCGGCCCTCAGGGAAACCTCTACGGAAGCAACGCCCGCGACGGCGTTATTTCTATTACCACCCGTCAGCCGGGTGACATTACCGAGTGGTCAGGTAGAATTGGTACTGGCAACAACGACTACCGCAATTTACGGCTAGCTGTTAAGACACCAATCATTGAAAATAAACTGTACGGCAGCTTGGCCGTCGACCAGCGCAAACGCGACGGTTTCGTATACAACACGGCACTCGATCAAGATCTTGGTGACATTGATGAACTATCAATACGCGGCAGCCTAAAGTGGCAGGCCACGGATACTTTCAGCGCTCGATTGACGTTGGATAGTCATGATCGCAACAACGGTGCCTACACCTATATTACCGGTAACTCCACCCTGGGCCGAGGTGATGACTTAACGGTTGCAATGGATGTACCCAATACACTAGAGCAAGATATTCAAGGTGCGGCGCTAAATATGGACTGGGCCATCACACAAAACTGGACGCTCAGTTCAGTAACTGGTACTCGCAAAATTGACACTTTTGCCCGATTTGATACCGACCTCAACATACTACCATACGGATATTATGACACTTGGCTGGCAGAAAAAGATCTATTTCAAGAACTGCGTTTATCCTCGACCCCACACAACACTGATATAGACTGGCTGTTTGGCTTGAGTTATTTTAATAACCAAGATAGCAACCGCAACGCTAACCCTGAGAGTTCTAATGAAATAAACGTTGATATGGAACGTGACAGCTGGAGTAGTTACGCCAATGCAACTTGGCACATCAACCCAAGCTGGACACTAGAAAGTGGGCTGCGCTACACCAAAGAAAACCTAAATATCAATAGCCGTTACAAGGCAATGAATGCCGCGATGATAAGCGTCGTAACTAGCGGCTCCTCTTCCGTTAAATATGATCACTGGTTGCCAAAAGTCGCGCTGAACTGGGAATTTAGTGACAATCAAAGCGTTTATTTAAGTTACGGTAAGGGTCTGCTCAGCGGTGGAGGCACTTGGCTGAAAGAAGACACCAGCGCAACAGGCGTGCGCAAAGGCACCCCGGTAATCTATGATCCAGAGATAAGTAGCAACTTGGAACTGGGATACAAAGCCTGGCAGCCAGAAAGTCAGACTACTCTCAATCTGGCACTGTTCCAGATGGACATTAATGACTACCAACATTTTTACCCTGATGCGCTCTTGCAAACTCGCGTCGCCAGCATTGATCAGGTGCGCTCTATAGGTATTGAAGGATCTATAACCACCCAATTACAGGACAACCTGCAGGCGATGTTCTCTGTTGGTTACAACAAAGCCGAAGTCAATCAAATAGACGCTATATCCGGCGCTACGACCCTTTCCGGTTTCAAGGCAGGAGATCGTATTCCCGGGGCCCCAAAATTCAACACCAACCTTCAACTGACTCACAATACCTCGTTGAACAAAGACTGGCAGATGCGTACCACCCTCAATGCGAGCTACTTCGGTGATACCATCTTGGATAATGGAGCCACACTTAAACAGAGCAGCTATCCATTACTGGATCTCAATACTCGCTTCACATTCCGTGACCAATGGTCTGTGCATCTATGGGCGAAAAACCTTACCGACGAGCGCTATCAAATCACCCGTATGAAGTACATCGTCGGCGATATTACTAGTTATGGACAACCACGCACCGCTGGTATTGATCTAGTTTACGACTTCTAAGGCTTTATCAGTGATATTCCCTAGGGGTCCTCTGAACAAATCGCACATGTCCTTGGCGTACAGAGATACTCGTGCTTAAGGCAACGGCAATAGACATTGCTGGTCTGACGAAAGCCGTAAACGAAGAGCGCAAATTTCTCTGTGTAGCCCTCCACTTCAGCAATGCCTAATAGCGGGCCCAGCAATAACCACAAAAAAGCCGAATCGTTAGATTCGGGTAACTTCTCAATAACTCGGGGCAGAACGTCAAT
>ASZJ01000130.1 GCA_000416275.1 Osedax symbiont Rs1 | reverse complement strand
GTGTTATTGAGAAGTTACAGATTCGGCTTTTAAGCGATTGATTTAAAAATTAAATATTATGAACTTGTCCAGAATTAGACCAATTAAAATCACCGACCTCTACCACCACAGTATGATAATTTGGCCCCTTACACATAATGAATACACCAGCCCCAAAATAGAGACATTCATACTCCTGAATCAGTGACTTTACTGCAATACATAGCGCAAGCTCTATGGCGCAGTGAAATCACTGGTTCAGGTTAACGATAAATCCTGTAATTCTTCCGATTTACTTACTTGCTTAAACACGTCTGGTATTGGAAGGTATAACTCTTTACGAAGGTAGGACAACACTCTCTGAACATAACCAAGTTCACGTTTAACAGTACCAGTGGGTGGAAACTGCAAGTAGTCTTTTGTTTTTTTACTCTGTGATTTAGGGTAGGTGTAATATCGTTAATGAAGTAGTGTTGGAATTCTTTACGAAAGGCAGCAGCTCTGTACTTGTCACCACGAGCATAGCCTTTATGGTACTGATTTATGTCCATAACGTACTTGTCTATAGCATCAGCCCACTTTAGGTTGTTCACTATCTCTTCTGGGGTGAGCCTGTTGTAACAAGGCTGGTGGTAGTTGTTCTGTTTATCTCCTCTTCGAGGGTGGTTGCCCATTGTGTTGCTGATGATTTATCAGCGAAGATTTTGTACTTAGGCTTGTAACCGTTTACTCTTACAACAGCTGGATATTTACCTGAAGGCATGCGACGAATAGTACACATTTGAGTTAATCCTGTGTTACCAACGAACCTTTGCAAACACAGCTAAATAGACTGTATATAGACGTAGTAATGCTATCTAGTTTAGTCATTGTTTGTTTGTGCTTAGGTTGTGGTGTGCTGAGAACAGGACAGCGATCAATAGTTGTACGTGCGAAGGTAAGTATATGATTTTCAACTACCTACGGTGTAAGTAATTGGTAGGACTAGGCGAATTCGAATCGCCGACCTCTACCATGTCAAGGTAGCGCTCTAACCAACTGAGCTATAGTCCTAAAGAAGTTGGCGTAGTATACGTCTCTCGAGAAACTGGTCAAGTCATTTCTAATCTTTTCTTATTATTTTGAAACATCTGCATAAMTMYTGRWWWTWCRSKKRRATTGAAAAATCTTAGCTGCACCCGTAGGTTCAGCGGGCATTTTTCTAACCGCCGTAGAATCAAGAGCTTGCGCTATGTGGTGCAGTGAAGTCACTGATTCAGGTTTAAGGTTGAGTAGTTACGATTTAACTTAATATTTTTATTTAAAAACATTATAATCATACTCTTATTGTCCTAATAACAACCAATATACGTAAAGGAATATAATGAAAAAAATCTATTTTATAATTGCTGCGACTGCCCTAGCACCATTTCTAGCCAACGCGAGTAGTTCAACAAGCTCAGAAAACTCCCATGAAGGGCCTGTCTCAAATCAAGTGATTGAAGATCAAAATCATTTTTTGCTAGCACAAACAAATAACAAAGGATTTGGTCCTCAATCACCAAGAGATATTGATTTAAAGACTGGCAGTAATAATAGAGCTTTTTCTCTATCACCTCCGTCAACACAAATGAACTTATGTAACATTCATTTACACAAGAATGCAGAACATAAAGGCGGGGAATTCACTACCTATGCAGGAAATGGCGACGGCCATGGCTATCAAACAGGGTACAAGTATTCCGGGCACTTAAGTGAAGCAGAACTAGTTGATTATGGTAGAGAAGTAGGTGCGAGTAAGCATGGCAGTATCTACGCAGGTGACACCCTTGAAGTGCACTACGTTTACTCTACTGCTCAAGTAAAACCTGGTGCTACTTTAGGTGCTTGTTTAAGCAAATCTATCGGCAACCCTCAGCTACGAGTGGAAACTCAAGTTTATGTTGCTGTTAACGATAAAAAAGCTAAAGACTTTGTATCTTTAACCAAAGTTAAAATTGTCGATGGCCTATACCAAGCTGTAAACATCCCTAATAATACAGGAACTCCTGTGCAGTATGCTGGATCAACTACAGGTCCTGGATATAATAAGAAAGGCTCTCCTTTTCAAGTTACTTGGAGCGTTAGGCCAAACGTTGAAAAAGTTTCTATTAGCACTGTTGGAAAATGGCTTAACGGAAATGAGTTTAAAGAAGACCATGCACACGGTGTAAGAAATTTAGTGACTCACCCTAGTTTATTATCCAACATATCTGAATAAAAACTATCCAACTAAAGACCTTTCTTAGGTCTTTAGTTACTTGGCCACTACACTTGCAGCGCTACTCCATCTAGTAATCGCAGTAGCCTAGCATAAAACGGTATAGCCATCTTTTAATACCGTAAACCCCACTCCCTTTTTATGACTTTTCGGCCACCGCAGGCCCCCATGTTACTTTAGCGCTGATAAAATATAGCTCGGCCCTTGAATTGGTCGTAAATATCGGTAATCTAGTCACTTTTAAATTTTCACGTTCTTAGAGGGAGTTATTTTGAAGTTATCTGCTTTTGGAGAAAAATTCTCAGCGCGCTCCGGTGCCGTAGAGTTAATGGATGATTTAGGCAATGCGTTACTGGAAAACCCTAATGCGATTTTAATGGGAGGAGGTAATCCCGGACAGATCCCCGAAATGGAAGAGGTTTTTCAGCAGCGACTACAGACTATGCTGGATAGTCCAGAGCAGCGGCATAATTTATTGGGCCGCTACCAGTCCCCTCAAGGAGAAAAAAGCTTTCGTCAAGAGATGGCAGGCTTTCTCAAAAAGCAGTTTGGTTGGGATTTGAGTGAACACAATATTGGTATCTCCAATGGCAGTCAAAGCGCTTTCTTTATTTTGTACAACTTGTTTGCCGGAAAAATGTCCGACGGTAGTCACAGGACTATTCACTTGCCCTTGTCACCTGAGTATTTAGGTTATGCTGACATAGGGACTAGCGATAATTTTTTCAGCGCCACTGCGCCTAATATTGAGTTGCTTGATGATCAAGAGTTTAAATACCGAGTCAATTTTAAGGACTTAGCGCTTAATCAAGATAGCGCCGCGCTCTGTGTCTCAAGACCGACCAACCCGACTGGCAATGTGTTGACCGACAGTGAAATTGCCCATCTAGATGCGATTGCCAAACAGCAGGACATCCCCTTTATTATCGATGGTGCCTATGGGCTGCCCTTCCCCAATATTATATTCAATGATGCTCAGCCGCACTGGAATGAGAATACCATCTTAGTATTGAGCTTATCCAAATTGGGACTGCCGGGTGTAAGGACCGGTATCATCGTCGCCAGAGAAGAAATAATTCAAGCGTACAACAACAGTAATACTGTGATTAACTTGGCATGTGGCACGCTCGGCCCCGCTATCTGCCAACCGCTGTTCGCCAACAATCAAATAACGGCTCTGAGCAACCAATATATCACCCCTTTTTATAAACACCGCTCTAGACAAACAGCGCAGTGGTTTCGCCAGAGTTTAGCGGGCACTCCATTTAGAATTCACAAACCAGAAGGCGCTATATTCCTGTGGCTGTGGTTTAAAGACCTGCCGATAGATAGTAAGACCTTGTACCAGCGCCTAAAAAAGCGCGGCGTCATTGTAGTGCCTGGGCACAATTTCTTTGTGGGTCTTAATGAGCAGTGGCAGCACAAGCACGAGTGCATCCGCGTCTCGTATGCGGCCGATGAAAAATCGGTTAGACAAGGCGTGACTATTATCGCCGAGGAAGTTAAACGCGCTTATCAAGGCGACTAAGGACTTCTAAAGGCTACTGAAGCCTACAGCGGGTGCTTCCCTCGCTACGGCTTCGCTCCTAATTAAAGACTCGTGAATCACCGCAGCGGTTTGCACGGTGTTGGTCTCTGCAAATTTATCGCTGTTCACCCAAATAGAACACCCGACTGGGCTGCACTAGATTAACCCCATAACTCAGCTCGCAAGGATGCTCTATATCCCAAAGCACTAAATCTGCATCGTAGCCTACCTTTATTTGTCCTTTGCTGGCCTGCATACCTAAAGCTTGTGCCGCACCGCAAGTGACGCCCTTTAAGCTCTCCTCTGGAGTCAAGCCAAAGAGGATGCATGCTTGATTCATAGCCAGTCGCAGCGATGCCTGTGGTGAGGTTCCCGGATTCAAATCAGTGGCTACCGCCATCGGCACTCGGTGTTTGCGCAGCGCTGCTATCGGCGGTAACTGCCGCTCTTGTAATGCGTAAAATGCTCCCGGCAAAAGTACCGCGACGGTATCTGCGGCTTTTAACTGGGGCACATCCACGGCCTGTAAATATTCAATGTGATCCGCAGAGAGCCCCTGATATTTAGCCACCAATAAAGAGCCTTTCAAATCACTCAATTGTTCGACATGGCCTTTAACCGGTAGATTATGCGCTTTAGCGCACTGAAAAACTTGTTCACATTGTGCCACCGAGAAGCCGATCCCCTCGCAAAACACATCAACCGCATCCGCTAAGCCAAGTTTGGCGATATGTGGAATGATGTTTTGGCAGATCTCATCGATGTATGCCTGATTATTAGCAAATTCAGGTGGCAGCGCATGCGCGGCCAGCAAGCTAGTTTTAACGTGAATAGGGTTTTCATCGGCCAGTTCTCTAGCGATAGTTAAGAGTCGCTGTTCGTGTGCCAGAGACAAGCCGTAGCCGGACTTGATTTCAATGCTGGTCACACCTTCCGCCATTAAGCGGCTTAAGCGCTGTTCTGCCAGCGCTTTAAGCTGGCTATCACTCGCTTCACGGGTGGCTTTTACCGTGCTGGCAATCCCTCCGCCCTGCTTGGATATTTCGGCATAACTGACTCCCTGCAGCCGAGATTCGAATTCACGGGCGCGGTTGCCTCCCCAAATTAAGTGGTTATGGCAGTCAATCAGACCTGGAGTTAACCAGCCTCCCGCTCCATCAATTGTTTTTTTGGCTTTGATTAAAGGTTGATTATCGGTCAATATTGCTGTTATTTTACCTGCGGTAACAGCGACACTTGCATGATAGATAGCACCGTAGGTATCTTCTTTATCTGAATGATTTTCAAGGTTATAATCAGGATATACCATGCTTGCTATATTGATATTTGTAATCAGTAAATCGACTTCTAACATAAGCTATTGCTCGCTGTGTAAAAATTAAACGGGCGTCTACTTTTGACGCTCGACAAATTATTTTTGAAATTATCTATAAATTCTAGTTGTATATACAACCATATACAACTAGAATTTTCATCATCGCTGTTTTACATCACAGCATAATCAACGCGTGACTTCAGTGATTAAATGGAACGAAAAGCTATGAGCACTCCAAGATTTATTATCATAAAGAATTTTATTGAAGATAAAATTAATGCCGGTGAATTCACTCCTGGCGATAGAGTACCTTCAGAAAATGAGCTTTGCCAACAATTTTCAGTCAGCAGAATGACTGCCAGAAGAGCGCTGCAATCACTGAATGATGAAGGTTTGTTAATTCGCACGCCGGGCTTAGGTAGCTTTGTTGCCAAACATCGACCGATCAGCACTCTGCTTGAAGTGCGCAATATCGCCGATGAGGTGCACGAGCGCGGTAACAGTTACAGCGCAAAAATAATCACTATGACTGAAGTTGAAGCCACTAGCCAGCAAGCTGCCATGCTCAATGTTGCAGCGGGGGCTATTTTATACCATTCCGTGATTGTCCATTTTGAAGAGGAGATCCCGGTGCAGTGGGAAGATAGGTTAGTTAACCCAGCCCTGGCCGCTGATTATCTCCTGCAAGATTTTAACACGATCACCCCCAACGCCTATTTATCTAAAGTCGCTCCACTCACAGAGGCGAGCCACAAAATTGAAGCGACTTTGGTTGACCAAACAATCGCTTCGAAACTTCACATTGACACCCGCAGCCCCTGTCTGCAAATAAGCCGACGCACTTGGTCAGCAGCGGGCATTGTCAGTATAGCCACGTTAATCCACCCCGGTGATAGATACTGCCTAGGTGGGCATTGGAAAATATAAGGATAACCAAGATGAGCACCGCAAACACTCAACAAGCAGGCCTCAGATTAGACCCTAGCCGCAAAATAAAAGCGGCCACGGGCAGCACCATCACCGCTAAAAGCTGGTTAACAGAAGCGGCGATGCGGATGTTAATGAACAATTTAGACGCCGACGTTGCAGAGCATCCAACTAATTTAGTGGTCTATGGCGGCATTGGCCGCGCTGCCCGTGATTGGCAGAGTTACGATAAAATTATTGAAGTCCTGCTAGAGCTCGAAGACGACCAGACACTGCTGGTCCAAAGCGGCAAACCTGTCGGAGTTTTCCAAACCCACAGCAATGCGCCGCGAGTGTTAATTGCCAACTCAAATTTGGTTCCTCACTGGGCTACTTGGGAGCATTTTAACCAGCTAGATAAGCAAGGTTTAATGATGTACGGCCAAATGACAGCGGGCTCGTGGATCTACATTGGCTCGCAGGGTATTGTGCAAGGCACCTATGAAACGTTTGGCGCGATTGCCCAACAACATTTTGCCGGTGACGCTGCGGGCAAGTGGGTATTAACCGCTGGTCTTGGCGGCATGGGTGGTGCGCAACCTCTTGCTGCGACTATGGCAGGTTTTTCGATGTTGGCCATAGAGTGTGATGAAAGCCGGATTGATTTCAGATTAGGCAATCGTTACTTAGATAAAAAAGCCAGCTCACTAGACGAAGCTTTAGCCATGCTAGAGACGGCCAAGGCTAATCGCCAGCCTATCAGTATCGGCCTAGTCGGGAATGCCGCGGATATATACCCAGAACTTATTCAGCGCCAGATCACCCCCGATGTAGTCACCGACCAAACCAGCGCCCACGATCCTTTAAACGGCTACTTACCTCAGGGCTGGAGCATGGAGAAAGCGGCCAGTATGCGTGAGCTTGATGAAGCGGCAGTGATCCTAGCTGCCAAAAAGTCAATGGCTGTACAAGTACAGGCAATGCTGGAATTACAAACGCGCGGTGCAGCAACCGTAGATTACGGCAATAACATCCGTCAAATGGCACTGGATATGGGAGTTGAAAATGCCTTTGATTTCCCAGGTTTTGTGCCCGCCTATATTCGCCCATTATTCTGCGAGGGGATTGGCCCTTTCCGCTGGGTTGCTTTAAGTGGTGACCCTGAAGACATTTACAAAACAGACGCCAAGATAAAAGAGCTTATTCCAGACAACCAGCACTTGCACAACTGGTTAGACATGGCTCGCGAGCGCATCGATTTCCAAGGTTTACCGGCGCGTATCTGCTGGGTCGGTTTAAAAGATCGAGCGCGCCTAGCGGTAGCTTTTAATGAAATGGTTGCCAGCGGCGAATTAAAAGCGCCAATCGTAATCGGTCGCGATCACTTAGACAGCGGCTCGGTCGCCTCGCCAAATCGTGAAACAGAAAGTATGAAAGATGGCTCAGACGCAGTCTCGGATTGGCCGCTATTAAATGCCATGCTCAGCACCGCCGGCGGCGCAACTTGGGTGAGCTTACACCACGGTGGTGGCGTAGGCATGGGCTTTAGCCAACATGCAGGAGTGGTGATCGTCGCCGATGGCACTAAAGAGGCAGGTGAGCGCTTAGCACGGGTGCTGTGGAATGATCCAGCGACAGGCGTGATGCGCCATGCAGATGCCGGCTATCAAACGGCGATAGACTGCGCGAACGAGTGCCAGCTGAATTTACCTATGATCAACAAGCATTAACAATAACATTTTGTAACATCCAACATTGTTGGGTTTTACAAAAATCTATCATTTACCTGAATCCGTGGCTCACTGTGGATACACAGCGTGAGAGATTGGCTTTACAGCACCTGGAAAATATCTTCTGCACCTTTAACTTTAAACCTTTAGGTTCAGTAGTGATTTTCTAAGCGTTGTAGGATCAATAGCTGATGCTAAGCACCAGATGGCAGTCACTGATTCAGCGAATTAGTATAATAAAATGGATATAGCATGAAAACATTAGTGATCAAACCGGGCCTATTAACACTGGCCCAGCTTAAAGAACTCGATCTGACAGAGATGCACATTGAACTTGATGAAAGCTGCTTTGAAGGCGTCAATCTCGCCGAGAAAACAGTCACCAAAGTACTGGAAGAAGACCGGGTGGTGTACGGCATAAACACCGGTTTTGGGCTGCTAGCTAACACCCGGATTCAACCAGAAGAGCTCGGCGTTTTACAGCGCAGTATTGTATTATCGCACGCGGCAGGCGTCGGTGATTACATGAAGGACTCCACCGTACGGCTCATGATGGTGTTGAAAGTTAATTCACTGGCGCGTGGTTTTTCCGGAATCCGCTTACAGGTAATCCAAGCGCTGATCACCTTGCTCAATAAAGGCCTATATCCTTGTATTCCAATTAAAGGATCGGTCGGTGCCAGTGGTGATTTAGCCCCCCTTGCCCACATGAGTTGCACTTTATTAGGCGAGGGAAATGTTCGCTACCAAGGTGAAATTATCTCATCTAAAACAGCGCTAGCACTTGCCGATATGGCGCCCATAGAGCTTGCTCCGAAAGAAGGTTTAGCCCTTTTGAACGGCACCCAAGCCTCGACTGCGCTCGCCTTACAAGGCCTGTTTAAAGCCGAGAATTTACTGGCTTCAGGGGCCGTAATTGGTGCTTTATCGGTAGAAGCTGCGCAGGGCTCACGCAAGCCATTCGATGCCCGCATCCACGCAGTGCGCGGTCACCAGTCGCAAATAGATCTAGCGGCGACTTACCGTGAGCTACTACTCCACTCCGACATCGAAGACAGCCACATTGACTGTGAAAAAGTGCAAGACCCCTACTCATTGCGCTGCCAGCCACAAGTAATGGGCGCGTGCCTAACCCAGATTCGCAATGCCGCAGATATAATTTTAATTGAAAGTAATGCCGTCTCCGATAACCCGTTGGTCTTCCAAGCGGAAAACGAGATTATTTCAGGCGGTAACTTCCACGCCGAACCTATTGCCATGGCAGCTGATAATTTAGCGCTAGCCATCGCTGAAATAGGCGCGATATCTGAGCGACGCATGGCCTTACTGATCGATTCCAAGCTGAGCGGCCTGCCCCCTTTCCTCGTCGATAATGGCGGCGTCAACTCCGGTTTCATGATGGCCCAAGTCACATCTGCAGCACTGGCCAGTGAAAACAAAAGCTTAGCGCATCCTGCATCTGTCGATAGTTTACCGACCTCTGCCAACCAAGAAGATCACGTATCAATGGCCACTTTCGCCGCGCGTCGCCTCGGAGAAATGGCGCAAAACTGTGCGGGGATCTTAGCGGTTGAATATTTAGCAGCTTGCCAAGGATTAGATTTTAGAGCGCCTTTAAAGAGCTCTAATGTGCTTGAACAAGCTAAAACAGAGCTGCGAGCGATCGTGCCTTTCTACGACAAAGACCGTTTCTTCTCTCCCGACATCGAAGATGCGACCCGTCTTATTAACAGCGATAAATTATTGGGCTTTGTGCCTGTATCCATTCGCATCAGCGCCTAGCAATACTCTAAATCAGTCACACAACTCCTAAGGAGCCTCTGAACAAGCGACACACGCCCCTGGTATATAGGGAGATGTGGGACTTGTTCAGAGGTTCCCTAGGTAATATCTTAATGTAGCCTGCTGGTTAAGATAATCCTGAATCCGTGACTTCAAAGTGAATWCAGAGTGTAAGATATTGGTTCTACAGTGNNATTGAAAAATCTTAGCTGCAAGCTCATATGCGTCCTGCATTCGCTAAATAAATGCATCCCTGCATAAAACCCGYAGGCGCTTCAGYGGGTATTTTTCTAACCGCCGTAGRATCAAGAGCTTACGCTATGTGGTGCAGTGAAGTCTGATTCAGTGATAATGACCTACTAACGCTAATCCAGCATGTGGTGACAGAATTTCAGTTTTGGATTGCTCTAGCTTAAATGAGCGCATTCAAATATCACTGATTGGCTGAGTATAGTAATGGGGTATTTTACCGCGTAGCCACCGATGGTACATGGTTTAGGTACAATATTTGTGATTTTCAAGTCACGGATACAGGTATTAGACTATTGATCTAAATCAATTTTAGGCCCCTGATTGACTATTAGGATTGATAATTTGTTTTAGATCAATATCTTCAATTCCACTAGCCAGTATCCTAGTCTTAATCAGATGAGGAGAGCTATTATGTTTGGAATTGACCCGTATGTTTTTGAAACACTTTGGCCTAGTTTACTAGGTATCGCCGCCATGGCGGGTGCTATGATTTGGGGCTGTTTTAAAGTGAGAACCTTAATTAAGATTGATGCCAAAGATTAACTCTGCTCAGCTAATATACAGCAGGTGAGTAAAGCAGCGGCTTGCTTTCGTGATTCAAGCAGGTATGGCTTTACTTACCCACTCTTTTTAATATCACTGCTCTAACCCTTCGAAAGTCATCTACAAAATAATTAAATCCCTCCAGTCATTCGAACACTTTATAACCATTGGCTGCTCGCTAGTACTTAGCGTAGTTAAACGGCTTTAGTGTCCTTTTAATTCCCTTTACTTTTTTAATTCCTTTTAGCTATTTTTTCGCGGCATTCTAATTAAGGTCTTTACCCATCTCCAAGCTTGCCTGTAAGTATCACTGAAACATCTAGCTAGACACTCTCTCTAAATTGCAGTTGCGCTAACTGTTTGTATAAATTGCAGCTCAGTAGTAACTCTGAGTGAGTGCCGACAGCGATGATTTGACCTTTATCCAGCACCATAATTTTATCGGCATCTAATATGGTGGCGAGTCGGTGCGCAATGATGAATGTGGTCCTGCCTTGCATCAAGTGCTGTAAAGCGCGCTGCACTTTTGCTTCACTTTGTGCATCTAGAGCGCTGGTCGCTTCATCTAATAATAATATTCGCGGATTTTTTAATATGGCGCGGGCAATCGCGATGCGCTGTTTTTGACCGCCGCTTAAACGCACGCCCTTTTCACCTAGATAGCTTTTATACTGATCGGGAAGTTGCATGATGAAGTCGTGGGCAACCGCCGCTTTAGCCGCCGCAATCACCTCTTGGTCAGTAGCGCTTGGACGGCCGTAGCGAATGTTGTAACTGACATCGGAACTAAACAGCACTGGCTGTTGCGGCACTAGCGCCATCTGCTCTCTCAGCTGATGGTGGTCTAACTCTTTAAGGTCGACACCATCGAAGTAGACGACGCCACTTGCTGGGTCGTAAAAGCGCTGAATTAACTCAAACAAGGTCGATTTACCAGCGCCGGAAGGCCCGACTAAGGCTACATTCTCACCGGGCAATATACTAAACTGTAAATTTTTCAAGGCCGCCTGCCCCCGTCGAGAAGGATAGTAGAAATCCACATTTTCAAAGCCGATTTTCGCGGCTAATAACTGTGCATCATGGAGTGGCTTTGCTGGGGAGACTATGTCACTTTGCACTTGTAGCAACTCGACTAATCGATCACTCGCCCCCGCCGCCCTTTGTAAATCGCCCCACACTTGCGAGATTGTAGAGACGGAGCTGGCCAGTAACATTGAATAAAAAACGAAGGCACCGAGCTGCCCGGCACTCATATCTCCCGACAGCACTGCACTGCCTCCCAGCCACAACATACTAGTCACCGACGAAAAAACTAGCATCAATACCGCGGCAATTAATAGTGAGCGCTGCTTAATTCTTAGTTTACCGACTGCAAATGAGCGCTCAACTTCAACGGCAAACGCATTTTTTTCATAGCCCTCTCGAGAGTAGCTTTGTACGGTTTTTATTTGCTGAATAATTTCCCCCGCATAGGTACCTACATTAGCGACGGTCTCTTGAGTTCGCTTGGAGAGTCTCCTTACCTTGCGGCCAAAAATAAAAATGGGCAGCAACACAAAAGGCACCGTGATGAACACCACTAAAGTCAGGCGCGCATCGGTGAGTAGTAACATAACCAGCGCGCCGATAAATATTAAGGAGCTTCTCAACGCCATCGACATCGAAGAGCCGATAATGGTCTGCAACAAGGTGGTATCTGTGGTTAGCCGCGACATTATTTCGCCACTGAGATTAGTTTCGAAATAACTGGGATGCAGTTCGACTAGATGTTCAAATACTTTTTTCCTAATGTCAGCACAGACCCGCTCTCCCAGCCAAGAGACTAAATAAAAACGTATATAAGTACCCACCGCCATTAATCCAGTCAGTAACAGCAAGATTAAGGTACTCTGGTTTAGCTGGCTATGCGATGCTGCGACAAAGCCATTGTCTATCATCACTCTTAAGCCCTGGCCAATCGACAGCGTAATCGCCGCGGTAAAAACCAGTGCTAACAATGCAAAAAACACCGTTTTTCGATACGGCAAGGTAAAAGAAAAAATCATCGATAGCGTCGATATGCTAGTTTTATGCCGCGCTGCTACAGCTTCTATGATCGGTACTTTTGGCGGGTTTTCAGCTTGCGAATGGCTCATTTAATACTCTCAGCTTAAAATTTTTTAATATTCTATTAATGAAATTTTATTACTTATAAATCAACTAGTACAGTCATTTAAAAACGCCCTGCTATGCTGATGCTAGTATTTGATTGAACATTGACAATGAATTAAATACTGATTACTGGGTCAAATATGTAAGTGACTACTATGCATCACTCTATGCATTTTTGAATCAGTGGCTTATATACGGCGCTTAACATCAGCTATTGACTCTGCAACAGTTTG
>ASZJ01000129.1 GCA_000416275.1 Osedax symbiont Rs1 | reverse complement strand
GAATGCAGGACGCATATGAGCTTGCAGCTAAGATTTTTCAATTCCTCAGTAGAACCAATTTATTACACTCTGTATTCACTTTGAAGTCACGGATTCTGGATAAACACATCGGTATTTTACTCTTTACTGGTTACTTGCAAAAGGAGCTAACGATGAGAACAATCGCAAATTTTACTATTTACTATTTTCAAACTCTCAATGCCGACGCCCAGCTTAATATTAGCCTTCAACAATTGCATAGCCTGGGGATTCAGTCAGCTGATTTAATCAATTTTTATCACGCTATGCTGTTGGTGCGTACTTTTGACACTAAGGCAATTGCACTGCAACGCACCGGCAGAATAGGCACGTACGCCTCGTGCTTAGGCCAGGAGGCGATTAGTACCGCGATCGGTAAAGCAATGCGTGACAGTGATGTTTTTTTACCCGGCTATCGAGATGCTGCCACCTTAATTTGCCGCGGCGCCAAAATTGAAGAACTGCTACTTTATTGGGGTGGAGACGAGCGCGGCATGAATTTTTCCTACAACCGCGAAGATCTGCCTTACAACGTCCCCATTGCCAGCCAGTGCTGTCATAGTATCGGTGTCGCCTACGCCTTTAAATTGCGACAACAGCCACGTGTTGCTGTGGTTGTGTGCGGCGATGGCGGCACTTCAGAGGGTGATTTTTACGAGGCCATAAATGCCGCGGGTACATGGCAATTACCGATTGTCTTTGTGGTCATCAACAATCAATGGGCGATTTCAGTCCCTAGATCTAAACAGTCGTACTGCGCCACCTTAGCGCAAAAAGCAATTAGTGGTGGCTTTAGCGGCGAACAGGTCGATGGCAACGATATTATCGGCTGCTATATACGTTTACAAAAGGCTATTGAAAATGCCCGCGACGGTAAGGGGCCACATTTAATAGAGGCGATCACCTACCGTTTAGCAGATCACACGACCGCAGACGACGCCAGTCGATACCGGGCTCAAGCGGAACTGGCACAAGCTTGGCAGCAGGAGCCGATCCAACGCTTACAGGATTTTCTTATCAATAAAAAATTGGCCACTTTGGCATCCTTAGCGAAGATCCAAGCTCAGTGTAAGGAGGCTGTTGAGAGCAGTGTTAATCTCTATTTAAACACCGAGTTGCAGCCAAGTTCCGCTATGTTCGATTTCATGTTCAAAGAGACTCCACCCCTGCTCAAGCAGCAATTATCGCAATTGAACCGCAAGCCTTAAATTGGAGGTGCTAGATGCCGGAACTAACCATCATTGAAGCGATTAATACCGCCATGCATTACGAAATGGCGGCCGATAACAATGTGTTAGTCTTAGGTCAAGACGTGGGGGCCAATGGCGGGGTATTTCGCGCCACCGATAACTTGCAGAAAGTTTTTGGCGAGCAGCGGGTTATAGACACACCCCTCGCTGAATCGCTAATTTGCGGGATGAGCATTGGCATGGCTACCCAAGGTCTTAAACCTATCGCAGAAATCCAGTTTATGGGTTTTATATACGCCGCTTTCGATCAAGTTATTTGCCATGCCAGCCGGATGCGTAATCGAACCCGCGGCAGACTCAGTTGCCCGATGGTCCTACGCGCCCCTTACGGTGGCGGCATTCACGCACCTGAACACCACAGTGAAAGTACCGAGGCTATCTTTGCTCATGTGCCCGGTATTCGAGTGGTGATTCCCTCTTCTCCAGCTCGGGCTTACGGCCTATTGTTGGCGGCGATTCGCGATCCCGATCCGGTGGTCTTTTTAGAGCCGAAGCGCATTTATCGCGCCCAGTCAGAACAGCTGGCAGACGATGGAGTAGCACTGCCTTTAGATGTTTGCTTTACCTTGCGCCAAGGCACTGACCTAACATTGATTAGCTGGGGAGCGATGCTGACCGAAACACTGCAAAGCGCCGAGCAGCTGGCCAGTATCAATATAGATGCGGAAGTCATCGATCTCGCCACTATCAAGCCGATTGATAAAGCCACCATTTTAGAATCTGTCGAAAAAACCGGCCGCTGCGTGATTGTCTGCGAGGCCGCTAAATCGGGTTCCGTCGCCTCTGAAATTTCCGCCATTATTGCCGAGGAAGGTTTAATGTCACTGATGGCACCCATTATTCGCGTCTGTGGACATGACACGGTGATGCCACTGTTCAAACTAGAGAGCCAATATATGCCCAGTGTTGCACAGATAACCAGCGCCGCCAAAAAAGTAATGGAGTTCTCATGACTATTTTTAAATTGTCCGATTTAGGAGAGGGCCTTGTTGAAGCTGAAATTGTCGAGTGGTTTATCAAAGCAGGCGACTCTGTCGTTACCGATCAAGTAATTGTAGCGATGGAAACCGCTAAAGCCATAGTGGAAATACCTAGCCCACATACTGGCACCATTCACCAGCTGTTTGGTCAACAGGGCGATATTATTCACACTGGTGATCCACTGCTCGCCTTTAAATTAAGTGCAGCAGCGACCACTAGCCCTATTGGCTCGACCGAGTCGACCTCCGTGGTCGGCGAAATACCCAGCAACCAGCAAGCGCTCACCGAACCTGCTCAAGCCAGCAGTGGCCGACATCACATCGGCGTTAAAGCGACTCCCGCCGTTAGAGCACTGGCGCGGCGCTACGATATTGAGCTCTCAGTGGTAACACCTTCTGGCCCTGACGGCACCATCAAAACGTCTGATATTGAACGAGTGGTGAAAATATATGCGGATGTCGGCAAACTGCAGCCGCTAACAGGAGTGCGCCGAGCGATGGCAAAAAGCATGGCGCAAGCACATGCTGAAGTCGTCGCTGTCACTGTGATCGATGATGCCGATATCAATCACTGGCCGACAGGCACTGATATCACCGTCCGATTAATTGGCGCGATAGTCTGCGCCTGTAAACAAGAACCGAGTCTGAATGCCTGGTATGACAGCCATTCTATCGGTCGCAGATTATTGGATAAGGTCCACTTAGGCTTAGCTGTAGAAACTAAAGATGGGTTATTTGTGCCGGTTATTAAGAATGTTGGCCAGTATCAGCAAGAGCAGCTGAGAGCTAAAATTGTTGCGATAAAAGACTTGCTGCTACAACGAAAAATTAGCGCCGAGCAATTGCGCGGTAACAGCATCACCTTGTCAAATTTTGGCTCGATTGGCGGTAAATATGCCAATCCTATTGTCGTACCACCAACTGTCGCCATTATTGGCGCTGGCCGGCGTTACACTAAACTAATATTGAAGCACGGCGTCGTCGAGGAACATCAAATTTTACCGCTGTCTCTCTCCTTCGATCACCGCGCTGCAACCGGCGCCGAAGCGGCAAATTTCATGCGGGCACTGATTGCCGATTTACAGAGCAGTAAAGACTAACCGCGCGTATTCTACTTTTTCACAGTGACAAAAAAGCCGCTCAACAGCGGCTTTTTTAACAGCGATACAATCGCTAATTTCAGCAGTTACTTGCCAAACTAGATATCAATTACGGTAAATGGCACTAAGGTCTCGACTTCCTTCTCGTAGTCAATGCCTGCAATGGCAAAGCCAAACAGCTTGAGAAACTCCGCTTTATAGTAAGCGTAGTCAGTAATTTCAAAGACGTTATCGTCGGTTACTTTTTCCCAAATATCTTTACAGCGCGCCTGAATATCGGCACGTAATTCCCAGTCGTCCATTCTATAGCGATTATTCTCATCGTATGTCACTGCAGCCGAGTATAGGCCGGTGCGGAACAATCTGTCTATCTGCTCCATGCAACCTTCGTGAACGTTGCTCTCCTTCATCACTTTAAACACCATCGATAAATACAATGGCATCACTGGAATAGCAGAGCTCGCCTGTGTAACCACCGATTTTAAAACTGCGACATTGGCTTGACCACCAATAGCCTGCATTTTAGTATTTAACACAGCGGCAATCTGGTCAACGTGTTGCTTTGCTCGACCGATAGTTCCGTGCCAGTAGATAGGCCACGTAATATCTGAACCCATATAACTATAGGCGACAGTCTTACAGCCATCCGCTAAGACACCCGCATCGGAGAGGGCATCAATCCATAACTGCCAGTCATCGCCACCCATCACCGTCACAGTATCGGCAATTTCTTGCTCTGTCGCCGGCTCAACGGCCGCTTCAAACAAGGTATCTTTATTGGTGTTAATCGCAGTCGACTTATAAGAGTCACCGATCGGCTTTAACGTCGAGCGAATTAACTCACCGCTATCCGGTAATTTGCGCACTGGGGACGCTAGAGAGTAGATAACTAAATCAACCTGCGCTAAATCTGCCTTAATCAAATCAATGGTTTTTTGTTTCGCTTGATGACTGAAAGCATCGCCATTTAAGCTCTTAGCGTACAAGCCGGCTTTTTCTGCCTCTGCGGTGAATGCCGCACTGTTGTGCCAACCTGCAGTACCCGACTTAGTCTCTGTGGCAGGCTTTTCAAAAAACACCCCGATGGTAGCGGCGCCACTACCAAAAGCGGCGGCAACTCGAGATGACAAACCATAGCCACTAGAGGCGCCTATTATTAAGACCCGTTTTGGCCCATCTGTAATCTCACCTTGGCTTTTCACATAGGCAATTTGTTCACGTATATTAGATAAACATCCCTCAGGATGCGTAGTGGTACAGATAAAGCCACGAATTTTTGGTTTAATAATCATACTTGAGTGCTTCTCTTATTTAGTTCAACTGCAGCTAAGATACCTTAAATTTTGTTATTTTAAAAATGCTATCAGTGAGAATTCAACTTCTTCGCTGGATACTTGCGAGAGGCTTACTCAAATCCCGCCAAAACGCTGATAAAACTGTTGATTAGCCGCCGGTAACTCACCCTCAACTGTCACTAAAGTTTCACTCAAATATTGTTCAGCTGGCTGATAGACCCGGGCATAAATTACCTGGCAAAGCTCGCGAGCAGCGCCTCCCACCCAATCGCTAGGTAATAGTTGCTGCGGTAGATGGGGATCTTTCAATAAAATTCTGCGATATTGGTGAATCATTAAAGTGCGCAGTAAGAAGCAAGCTTGTGGGTCGGGTTCTGCAGAGGTATTTAACTGTTGCAATATAGGTTCAAAGAGGTGGTTGAAAGCTTGGTATTTTTCAGATAATTCAGCTAAGCCCCACCAGCGGGCGACTAAACTCTGTAGGGTATCTGCAGCAGTATCGCCCTGCAATTGCGATTTCATATGAATCACCCGATCGAGCACTTGCAGTTCCTTTAAGGTATTGTGCAGTTCCAACTCATCACAGTTTGGGTGGGCTAACACCCCAGATGAGACACTGGCAAACCCTTGCCAGCTCAACTCTTTTTTTAGCACTGCACGGCTATCTTGGTCCAGTGCAGCGGTCATCAATATATCCCACTGCCCTTGCCATGGCGGGTGTAATTCTCCATAGACCCGATTAAAAGCCACTTGGAAGCGGCGCAGCCCCGCTGTACTAATTTTATAGTAACTTCTGCGACCATGCTGATCCGCTTCAAGCCAACCATCTTTGGCGAGTCGAAAAATAGAAGTGCGCACTAAGCGCTGATTTAACCCTAGCGGCTCAAGCAAGTTGATCAAACTGCCCAGCCAGACAACCCCGCCTCGCGGCTCTATCGCATCACCATAGATACTCATAATCAGCGAGCCACCTCTAATTGGGCGCTGCTGCTTAAAGTTGTTAATTAGTTCATCGATTGCCTGCACGTTTTCCGCCTAAAATTAGCTCTTTGATAAAGTTACTGGAAGGATCACCTAAACCAAGCGCATTATACATATAATTATTCAATGGATGCTTGATGGTACGGGCTATATTGCTATTTATAAGACGATAATTATCGTCACTTACCCCTTAAATAGCGCCTAACCCAGATAATTTTCGCGGCCGTTTAAAAAATCAATTACCTGCTGAAAGGCACCTCGATACTCTTTAGATTTTTTCAAAAGCATACTCTACACTTATTCCAATATAGAAATAATTATTTGCAGATTAACTGTGTAATACAATTTAATAAATACGTTATCTTCAATTGGTGCTTGTTTAGCATAGTCCTGAATCAGTGACTTCATCACGAAGATGCTATATTACTTCGGGCATCTCAATACGACAATCACAAAAAAACATAAGAACTTGATTAATAACAAAAATAATAGAGCAGATATTATAAACCTGAATCAGCGTTTGAAAGTGATTCAGTGACACCTGAATCCGTGACTGCAAAGCGAATCAAGAGCTTGCGCTATGTGGTGCAGTGAAGTCACAGATTCAGGTTATTAATAACGGGCTCATAATTACCCCACCCAGGAGCACTATAAATGATAACCACAAAATTCCTAAAAATGGCCAGTGTCGTTGCCTTCGGTATTAGCGTCTCTCACGCTTCTTTTGCCGAGACGACGTTAAAAGTTGGCACTTGGCTACCTCCTACTCACGCGCAAAATGCCACCGTTTGGCCAACGTGGGCAGGCTGGGTAAAAAAAGCGACCCAGGGCAGAGTCAAGATCAAAATGGAATACGGTTTAGGTCATCCTAAAACCATGTTTGACTTGGTTGAAGATGGGGCGGTAGATGCGAGCTTTGGCTATCACGGTTATGTTCCCGGGCGTTTTAAATTGACTCAGGCTATAGAAATTCCACTGTTAGGGGTAAATGCGGAGGCGGCCTCCGTTGCGCACTGGAAAGTATTCAACAAATATTTCGCCAAGGCCAATGAACATGAAGGACTTGAAGTTCTCACCTTATTCACTCATGGTCCCGGACAAATACACTTAGCTGAACCTATCACTAGCTTATCTGACTTGAAATCAAGAAAAATTCGCCTCGGTGGCGGAATTCAAGGGGAGCTGGGTAAACGTATGGGCGTAACCGCAGTTGGCGCCCCGGCAACTAAGGTCTATGAGATGATGCAACAAGGAGTGATCGACGGCATCTTTATTCCTATGGGTGAGCAAAAGACGCTGCGCTTGAAAGAAGTGGCGAAAAACGTGGTCGCCCTCCCTGGCGGCATGTATCTAGGTAGCTTTTCGATGTTCATCTCTCCAGATTTCATGGCTAAGCTCAGTGAGAAAGATCGCGCTGCGATTCGTCAGGTATCTGGCGAGAAGTTAGCAGCGATGGCCGGAGCTGCATGGGATGCCGCGGACAAAGCGGGACTGCAGGCGGCTAAAGAGGCCGGGGTTAATATTATTATGGTCGGCGAAAACGATAAGATGGCTCAGGAATTTCGTGATTTAACCCAGGGCATGGACGAAACTTGGTACAAACTCGTCGAAAAACGTGGTGTTGATGCAAAAGCGGCACTTGCCGAAATTCGTCAGCTTGCCCGTAGCTATCAATAACCTGAATCCGTGACTTCAAAGTGAATACAGAGTGTAAGATATTGGTTCTACAGTGGAATTGAAAAATCTTAGCTGCACCCGTAGGTTCAGCGGGTATTTTTCTAACCGCTGTAGAATCAAGAGCTTGTGCTATGTGGCGCAGTGAAGTCACTGATTCAGGAATAAATCATAAAATGCAGCGAGCTGCTAGGACACTTCTATATATTGAAGTGTCCTAGCAGCTACATAATATTCCCCTATTTAATCACAACTAAAACTTTGCACATAATATTGACTGTGTAATAGAGCAGCCGAACTAGTAATCACTCCCCTTTACTGAACAGGAGTGACGATCAATAAGAGCGACTTTTCTTATATCAAAAACCATAAGACTTTACTGAGCTTAGTGCTTTATGCAAGCGGTAAATATCTTAGTTTTAGGAGCCTATCTGTGCCTTTTATTCACTGGTTAAACACTAACTACTCTGAACAGGGGCCGGTTAAATACATTGCTTTTACGCTAGAGGCAATTGCCGCCACTACCCTATTCTTATTAATGTTACTGACCTGTGCGGATGTCACTGGCAGATACTTTTTTTCTAACGCCATAGATGGCACGACCGAACTGACCGAATTAGCCATTGCCATTATGATTTTTTCGGTACTGCCGGTCATTACATGGCGCGGTGGACATGTGGTGGTTGATATTTTAGATCATTATATCAATAGCAAAATCATACAAGTTCTCAGTTTACTCGCCGCTTTTTTAATCTCCACTTCGCTGTACTTTTTAGGCTCACGCAGCTTTGAATTAGCCGCCAGATCACTCAGACGAGAGGAAACCACCGAGTACCTTGAACTTCCGGTCGGCTATATCGTGCAATATATTGCCACCATGAGCTGGATAACCGCGGCACTAATGATCACTTATGGAGTGTATTTACTGCTTAGAAAACCAATTAGCGAGCCTCTCATCAACGAATAACGACGACAGCTAAAATAAAAAACAATTAAGGTCTACACATGATAATAGCATTAACCGGCTTTGCGATTTTACTGATTTTAATATTGATTATACGGGTGCCCATTGCGTTTGCGATGGGAATCGTCGGCCTATTTGGCTTTGCCGTAGTACAGGGACTCAGCTTTGATAATTTTGTCGATTTCAACTGGAAACCATCACTGAGCATGGCGTCAAAAAGAGTCATCGACACCGCACAAGAATACAGTTTATCGGTCATCCCACTGTTTATTCTAATGGGTAATTTAGTGACTCGCTCCGGTTTGTCTCATGAACTGTATCACGCTTCATACGCTTTTTTAGGTCATCGCAAAGGTGGCCTGTCGATGTCCACTGTCGTCGCTTGCGGTGGCTTTTCTGCTATCTGTGGCTCAAGTTTAGCCACGTCTGCCACAATGGCTAAAGTCGCGATGCCACCCATGCGTAAATACGGTTATGCCGATTCACTGGCGACCGCCTCGATTGCCGCGGGCGGTACTTTGGGAATACTGATTCCGCCGAGTGTTATTTTAGTTATCTATGGACTGTTGACAGAAACCAGTATCAGGGAATTATTTGCCGCGGGCTTTATTCCCGGAATGCTCGGGATTTTACTCTATTTAGCGGCGGTGCGTTATGTCGTATGGCGCAGACCCAGCGACGGCCCCTGTGGCGAGAAATTCAGCTGGCCGGAACGACTGGTCGCTCTACGTGGTGTCTGGGGAGTATTAATATTATTTAGCGTGGTGATGGGCGGCATATATCTAGGAGTGTTCACCCCAACAGAAGCTGCGGGTATCGGTGCCGGCGGTGCTTTTATTATCGCCCTGGCACGAAAATCACTGACGCTGGCGAGTTTGTTTGAAGTATTAACCGATACCGCCAGAACCAGCGCGATGTTATTTTCAATCTTAATTGGCGCTTTAATTTTTTCTAATTTCATCAACAGAGCGGGCTTACCTGACGAGCTACTGACTTTTGTCTCGCAACTTAACGTGGCGCCATTAACCGTGATCTTCGTCATTTTAGGGATTTACATCGTATTAGGTATGGTCTTTGAAAGCCTATCAATGCTGTTACTCACCGTGCCTATCTTCTTCCCCCTAGTACAAAGCTTGGGCTTTGACATGGTCTGGTTTGGTATCGTGGTAGTGGTGGTTACGGAAATCAGCTTAATAACCCCGCCGGTCGGTATGAATGTTTTTGTGTTGAGTGCCGTGCTCAAAGATGTCCCCGCGAGTACTATTTTTAAAGGTGTGACGCCCTTTTGGTGCGCTGATATTATTCGTTTAGTACTGGTCACCTTATTTGTGCCGATTTCAATATTCTTGCCAGAGTTGCTGTACCGTTGATGGCATAAAATTAGCTAGAGGCCAAAACCAAGACCAAGCCCAGAGGCTTGGTTTGTGCCCAATCGAGAACATAGATAGCTAGGTAAAAGTTAATGTTACTATTTAAAAATAGATTGCTGCCATATTCGCTGCGTATTGATTCCAAAATAGAATTAATCTTGTTCAGTCCATACGCTTAATTTAGATCTTAAATCTCTGTATCTTAAGTCTAAACCTGTGACTTTAAAGTGAATACAGAGTGTAAGACATTGGTTTTACAATGGAATTGAAAAATCTTAACGGTCCTCTTAACTTCAGTGGATATTTTTCTAACCGCCGTAAAATCAACAACTTGCGCTATGTGATTCAGGCTAAGGCTAATAACGCTACATACTGACAAATTAAGGAACCATCATGGCTAAAAAACCATTTGCATCATCTGCCGATCTAGGCGTAAAAACAGAAACTTTAGAAATATTAGCTGATGGTGTCTATGCACTCACTGCAGAAGGTGATCCCAACATAGGCGCTATTGAAGCGGAAGATTTTATTATTGCCTTCGAGGCGAGAGCGACTCCGAAAGCCGCTACTGACTGGTTGACTTTATTACGTGAACATACCGATAAGCCCATTAAATATTTAGTTCTATCCCATTACCATGCGGTGCGGGTATTGGGCGCCAGCGCCTTTAACGCACAATCTATCATTGCACATGAAAACACTAAATTGTTAATCGAAGAGCGTGGCATGCAAGATTGGGCGAGTGAATATGGCCGCATGCCTAGGCTGTTTCGTGAACCTGAAGGTATTCCAGGTCTCACCCACCCAGACATCGTATTTAACGACAAATTAGAAATACCTTTAGGCGGCGATCGCGGCAGTCTAATTTTAGAGTACTGTGGCCGCGGTCACACCGCAGGCGATATTTGCGCTTGGCTACCTAAGCACAAAATTCTGTTTGCCGGCGACTTAGTCGAGTCCGCAGCGGCACTTTACACTGGTGATGCCTTCCATTTTGACTGGTCATCCAAGACCTTAGACAAAGTGCGTGACTATCAAGCTGAAATTCTAATTGGTGGTCGTGGAGCCGTTGCTAGAGGCCGTGATGAAGTAGATGCGGCGATCGAGCAAACTCGTGGCTTTTTGACCGCTATGATTGAAAAAACCGGTGAAATCCACCGCAACGGCGGCACTCTAAAAGAGGCATTTGAAGCAACTCGCGATCATTTAGAGCCCAAGTTTGGCATGTGGCCAATCTTTGAACACTGCCTGCCATTTGATGTGCAGCGCCTGTGGGACGAGCTAGATGGTGTCGATTGGCCAAGAATTTGGACCGACGAGATAGATCAGCAAGTATGGGACAAATTACAAGACTAATTTGTTTTAAGTACTTTACTGGTTCTCTGATTCACTGGTTCACTGGTTCACTGGTTCACTGATTAAAAGGCACGAGCGATGGATACCCTAACAGCGATGCGAGTTTACACTTGTGTGGTAAAGCTAAAAAGCTTTTCACTGGCGGCGATTGAATTAGATATATCCAGCTCGTCGGTGAGCAAACAAGTGTCTCAGCTTGAACGACACTTAGCTGCCAAATTATTGCAGCGTACGACTCGTAGGTTGTTCATCACTGAACTAGGTGAAGTCTACTATCAAAAGTGCCTACTGGTATTGAACCAAGTTGATGAGGCCGAAAATTTGGTCTCCACTCTACAGCGCAGTACCAGCGGCACTTTGAAAATCACGTGTAATATGACCTTCGGTCAATTGCAACTCGCCAGCGCCATTGCGCTATTTATGCAGCAATATCCAGACGTAAAGGTAGATGTCACTTTAGATGATCGCCCCCCTGATTTAATCAGGGATGGTTTTGATTTGGCGATTCGAATTGCCGATCCTCAACTACCAGATTCAAGCCTGATTGCCCGTGAAATATCCAAAGTATCGCTGTTTGTCTGCGCCACCAAAAAATATTTAAAAAAACACGGTACACCACAGCAAGTCGCTGATCTTACCGATCACAACTGCCTGATTTTCGTGCATGCGGCAAATGCTGACGCCTGGACACTGAAAAACCAGCATGAAAGTGTCACGGTAAAAGTCAGCGGCGATTTGCGAGCCAATAATAGCCTTATTATTCGCGCGTCGATGTTGAAACATCGCGGCATCGCCAACCTAGCCAGTTTTGTGCTTAAAGATCATGTCAAATCCGGCAATTTGATTCGGGTATTTCCCGATCATCTTCCAG
Organism: Osedax symbiont Rs1; assembly: GCA_000416275.1. Taxonomy (GTDB): domain Bacteria; phylum Pseudomonadota; class Gammaproteobacteria; order Pseudomonadales; family Balneatricaceae; genus Rs1. Next base: position 6,960 of record ASZJ01000129.1, on the reverse strand, counting down.
AGCAATTATCAGTCTTTGCCGTCTATCCGGAACGCAAATTCACCCCGCCAAAGGTCAGTTTATTTATTGATTTCTTTCGCCAATGGCTAGCTGATAATCAAGAGACCAACCCTTGGGCCTAACAAAAAAAACAACCCTCACAACAGCGACAAGATTGAGCAGATGGCACTGAAGCTTTACTGCTTAATTAGACATAATCTTATTCGACTTAGCCTAATTATCCGCTGCATCTTTTAGGTTAGGCTAAGTAAAAAAACAAGAGCCTATACTATGTTAGCAAGCTACCAATTCCCACAGTACTCGTATCAGCGATCCACTGATCAAGACTCGACCACCCCAGTCCAACATCCAGTTGTCATCATTGGCGCCGGTCCTATTGGTTTGGCGGCGGCTGTAGACTTCTCTACCAAGGGGATTCCGGTGGTGTTGTTAGATGATAACAACACCGTCAGCGTGGGATCTAGAGCGGTATGTTATGCAAAACGCTTTTTAGATATCAGTGATCGATTGGGGGTCGGACAACGGCTGATCGACAAGGGAGTGACTTGGAATATTGGCAAGGTTTTTTTTGAAGAGGAGCAAATCTACAGCTTTAACATGCTCGCTGAAGAGCACCACCGTCGCCCGGGCTTCATCAATCTGCAACAGTATTATTTAGAACAGTTTTATGTCGAGCGTTTGATGCAGTTCCCACAGGCATCACTGCGCTGGAAAAACAAATTAATTGCTATCCAGCAAAATCAGCAGACAGTGACCTTAACCATAGAGACGCCCGATGGCACTTATCAACTACAGGCGGATTATGTACTCGCCTGCGATGGTGCCAATTCAAAAACTCGCAGCTTATGTGGGTTAGAGGCCAAGGGACAAGTTTTTCAGGATAGATTTTTGATTGCCGATGTACTGATGACCGATCAGCGCTTCCCGGCAGAGCGCTGGTTTTGGTTTAACCCACCTTTTCATCAAGGTAGTTCAACACTACTTCACCGCCAACCCGATAACTTATGGCGCATTGATTTTGACTTGGGCTGGGATGCCGACCCCGAGCTAGAAAAACGCCCGGAGAACATCATCCCACGAGTAAAAGCGTTTTTGGGCGAGGATGTGGATTTCGAACTGGAGTGGACTTCAGTCTATACCTTTGGCTGTAGGCGGATGCAAGACTTTCGGCACAAGAGGATCTTTTTCGCCGGTGACAGTGCTCACCAGGTCTCCCCTTTTGGCGCAAGAGGAGCAAATTCAGGCATCGAAGATGTCGATAATTTAGTTTGGAAAATTGAATTGGCACTTAAAGGACAGGCCTCTGAGGAATTATTAAATAGCTACTCTGAGGAGCGTGGCTTAGCGGCCGATGAAAATATTTTAAACTCGACCCGCAGCACCGATTTTATCACCCCTAAAAACCCCGCCAATAAAGTCCTTCGCGATGCGGTACTAACCCTGGCAAAAGAATTTAGCTTTGCCAGACCACTGGTCAATTCTGGGCGTTTATCAGTACCGCCAATTTTACGCAACTGCTCGCTAATCAGCGCAGATACCGACAGTTTCGATTGCGCTGTGGAAGTGGGCTCGCCCTGCACCGATGGACCGATTACCTTAAGCGGAGCAGAGCGCTATTTACTGTCGCTACTGGGTAATAAATTTCACTGTCTACTGTTCATTGACGATCATCAGCAAATTGACCAACAGCTGATCGAACAACTTGTAAAACTTCAGCAGTGCCAACAACCTATTGATACCTATATTGTACTTAAAGAGCCCTGCCAGTTACAGCTGCCGGACGGCGTGGCGATAATTGTTGACCACCTACAGTTAATTAACGCACGACTAGATGCCAGCAACCAGTGCTTCTATCTGATCCGCCCCGATCAAATAATTAGCGGCAGAGGCAGAAAATTTTCACTAGATAGCTTACTTAACATGCAGGCATGCGCTTTAGGAGAACTCCGCTAATGGCCGAATTAATAACCACCGCCAACATTGAAAGCCCCGATGACTTTTATCAATTATTAACCGACATGAGTATTGGCTTATCCGCGGAGCAAATCGCCTTGGTGAATGCTCGATTGATTCTTTTGCTGTGCAATCATATTGGTGATAATCAAGTATTGGCCGAAGCCGTTGCGACAGCCGCTAAAACGGCGGCCAAATGAAGCGCTTACTTGCACCGCTGGTAACACTCGCCAAAGCTGCCATTTCTCTCGACTAGTACCACAACAACATAACCTGGGAAGCGCTGATGATTTTGTATGATTACTGTCGATCTTCTGCCGCATATCGAGTCAGAATTTCGCTGAATTTAAAACAGCTTGCTTATCAGCAACACTCGATCGATATTCTGCACGGTGAGCAGAGCGCAGCGCCACACCAGCAGCGCAACGCCCAAAAATTAGTCCCAGTGTTAGAAGATAAAGGGGTGCTATTAAGCCAATCTTTGGCTATTTGCGAATATTTAGATGAAGCCTATCCCGCTAGCTTGGCACTGGTCAGCGGTGATTTTATTCAACGGGCACGGATCCGAGCATTTGCACAGGCGATCGCCTGCGAAACTCATCCGCTAAATAATTTAAGAGTGCTCAAATATTTAGTCTCTGAATTAGCGGCGAATCAACAGCAGAAATCAGACTGGTACCACCATTGGATAAACAGCACTTTCACCGCGTTAGAAGAGCAGTTGCGAACACGCACCACAGAAAGTGTGTTTTGCTTTACCGATCAACCGAGTCTTGCTGAGGTCTGTTTAATCCCGCAAATTTTTAATGCCAAGCGTTTTGACCTGGATATGAGCGCCTATCCACTGCTGAGTGATATCGATCAAAAGTGTCAAAAAATACGTGCTTTTGTCGAAGCGCACCCGACTAGGCAAGCGGATTCATAAAGGTACAGCTCTAATCGAGCGTGACTATACATTTTCAGTGGCTGTTTGCTGTAATTGAGCGCTGAGCTTTAAGGTTAAGGAAATCAGCTGTTGTCGCTCAGTGCTGGATAAGCCCGATAACATCTGTTGTTCCTGCTGTTTAACCAGCGGCATGATTTCAACGTAGATGCGCCCACCAGAGTCAGTCAACTGCAGCAAGTTAGTGCGCCGATCTCGGGTACTTATTTGCTGCGCAACCAGCCCTGATGTGGTTAATTTACTGATCGCGCGACTGGCCTGCATTTTATCGAGCTGCGTAAATTGACAAATATCTTTGGCGGATATTTGTCGATGCTGGCCAATAGTCGCAATTACCCGCCATTCAAATTTACTTAAACCGTATTTTTGTTTGTAAATTTGGGCAATGTAGTCACTGATTTGACCTGCCAAAATGGAAAACTGATAGGGAAAAAACTGCGGCAAATCCAGTAGTGGTCGATCGTTTGGCATCTTATCTCCAGTAGTCAGGGCCATGATATACAACGGCTAAAGCTGAGTTAACAGCGCTATTTAGCACAAGATAACACAACCATATTGACATTAGTAACGTTTGATACTAATATTTTCAACCGATTAGTAATCGTTTGTTAGTAATAATTACCAATAATTAAACTAGAGAGGTCTCGATGATTAATATTAAGCAGATGCATCACGTCGCATATCGCTGTAAGGACGCAAAAGAAACCGTAAACTGGTATCAAGAGCACCTTAACATGGAGTTATTGGTAGCTATTTCAGAAGATCTAGTGCCATCGACTAAAGCGCCTGATCCTTACATGCACGTATTTTTAGATGCGGGAATGGGCAACATTCTGGCCTTTTTTGAACTTCCAACTCAACCTGAAATGAGCCGTGACCTCAACACCCCAGAATGGGTGCAACACATAGCCTTTGAAATTGAAGATCGCGCCGCGCTGGTCGCAGCCAAGGCTGAGCTGGAGGCAAAGGGCATTGATGTACTTGGCATCACCAGCCACGGCATCATATATTCAATCTACTTTTTTGATCTCAATGGGCATCGATTAGAGTTAACCTATCGCAGTGGCACCGATCAACAGTTAAAAGAACTGAAAAAAGTTGCCCCTGCTATGATTGAGGAGTGGTCGATCACTAAACGTGCCCCACAACATGCAAAATGGTTACACGAAGAAGAATTCAACAATCAATGAGAGATGCTATGTCACTGCTTAATCAAACCCACAATCCAGACCTAACCAGCTGGGTTGCCTCGGCAAATGTTGCTGAATGCGATTTTCCTATTCAAAACTTACCTTTTGCAATCTTTCGTCGCGCAGGCAGCGCAGAGGCTTTTCGCGGCGGCGTCGCGATTGGCGATAAAGTACTAGATCTAGCCGCGCTGGCAGCACTGAATCTATTTGCCGAAAACCTACAACCAGCACTGCGTGCCTGCAGTCAATCGCAGTTGAATGATTTCATGGCTATGCCACAGGCCACTTGGTCGGCCTTGCGACTTGCGCTCTCTCAAGCACTAGCCACAGGGTCAGCGCTGCAGTCCTCAATTGAGGCGACTTTAATCGCCCAAGCGGATATTGAATTTGATCTCCCTTGCAAGATTGGCGATTATACCGATTTCTATACCTCGATTCACCATGCGACCACTATCGGCTCATTCTTTAGGCCCGATAACCCATTGCTACCTAACTATAAATGGCTGCCAATTGGCTATCATGGACGCTCTTCATCGATTACTATTTCGGGAACTGATTTCCATCGCCCTGTCGGCCAAACCAAAGCAGCCACCGCTGATGAGCCTACGCTTGGCCCCTGTAAACGCTTAGATTATGAAATGGAAGTAGGCATCTATATTGGTGCGGGTAATGAAATGGGCAGCCCAATAAACATTGAGCAGACTGATCAGTATGTGTTTGGGATGTGTCTATTCAACGACTGGTCAGCGCGTGACATCCAAGGTTGGGAATATCAGCCACTGGGGCCTTTTTTAGCAAAAAATTTCGCCTCTACAGTCTCGCCTTGGATCATTACTAACGAAGCTTTAGCCCCCTTTAGACAAGCTTGGCAACGTCAGAAAAGTGATCCTCAGCCACTCGCCTATTTATCGGGTCAACAAAATAGCACACTCGGCTCATACGATATTCAACTAGAAGTGAGCTTGCAAACCGCTAACATGCGCTCGGCACAAATCGAAGGCCAAAAAATCACCCGCACTAGTTTCAAGCACTCCTATTGGAGTGTCGCGCAAATGGTCGCACACCACACAGTCAATGGCTGCAACTTACAAGCGGGTGATTTCTTTGGCAGCGGCACTCAGTCTGGGCCCAGTTTAGATCAAGTCGGTTCGATGATGGAATTAACCAGCGCCGGCAAGACTAGCTTCACCTTAGAAAATGGCGAGAGTCGCACTTTCTTAGAGGATGGTGATGCAATTATCATGAGTGGATTTTGTGTCGCAGAGGGCGCTACCCGCATTGGCTTTGGCTCGGTAAAAGCCACCATTTTACCGGCAAAAACCTAAGCAGCCTCTGAATAAGTCACACGCGTCCATAGCGTGTTCCCCCAATGGGGAGAAAGAATTATCTTTTTTGCTGGACAGAACTGGGTGCTGAGTATTTAGGGGTATTACAGAGTTTATTGGTGACTTGTCGATTGCAGGGCATTAATCCCTATACCTATGTAGTTGATGTGCTCCAGCGCGTCAGCTTACACCCAGCATCTAAGATGGTTTTTCTTCAGCGGCAAACACAGCAGAAAAAGCCAAGGTGCTAAAGAATATTACCGGAACAAAGGTTTGATAAAAATGCTTCACTGGAAATTTCATGTCTGATCCTAATCTTAATTCAGTGGGGGTTAGTACTGAAATATTTAATATTTAGATAGATTAAAAGTAGCAGAAATTTAGTGTTTATCAATTAACGAAAAGTGCTAGTGCTATAAAGAGTGCTATGGGACACCCAAAGATTAATTGAATATACGTAGCTAAAGGAGTAGGTGTTAGCCACTGATCATTCAATTCAGAGAAAATCACCTCTAATGGGAGCGTCTATGACTAGATACCTACTTTGGTTAACTCTTGTACGAACACCTATTTTTAGGCGGCCAAAATTAGCCTGTCACTACAACTATGAAGCTGTTATATTTTCATTGAGTCGTGATGCGCACTGAGCTACACTTATTCTATGATCAAATCGCTCAAGCATAAAAGCCTGAAGAAATACTTTGAAACAGGAAGTACCTCAGGCATACAGTCTCAACATGAAAGAAAACTAAGAATGCAGCTCGCCGCCATTGATACTGCGCAAGCGATAGAGGATGTCGATTTACCCGGATTTAAACTTCATCCTCTCAAAGGCAACAGAGACGGAATTTGGTCGATCACCGTAAATGGAAAATGGCGCATAACTTTTGAATTTATTAACGGTAATGCGTTTATCTTAAACTACGAGGACTAATGAATATGTATAATCCACCACATCCAGGTGAGTTCATTCATGATCTTTATCTGGAACCCTCTGGCCTAAGTTGTCGCTTCTTGGCAAAACAACTTGATGTAGCATCATCAACGCTAAATCGTATATTGAAAGGGCAAAGTGGAATTTCACCGGAAATGGCCCTTCGTTTATCAAAATCACTAGGACGTACCCCTGAGAGCTGGCTTGCAATGCAAGATAATTATGATCTGTGGCATGCAAAACAGAAGGTTAATTTAACTCGAGTACATGTCGTTAACTTTGCGATTGCGTAAACAACATATAACGAAAACCAGCAATCAGGCTCCGTAAGCGGGTCATCTTTTGCGCATAAAGACGCACAAAAATCGCCAAGTTTACTACGCAGTTGTGCGTTGGCGTTAAGCCTCGCTTGCTGGAATAGCCATTGCGACTGTTACCAACAGATCTCCTCTCATTTTTTTGATAACCTAAATAATGTTCGAGCTCAGCATTTAACGCTGCTTCAACCGTGACTTCGGTTAACATGGTTCTGAAATTATCTAGATCAGATTCGGACTTAATGCTTTTAGCTGCTTGCTTGGCAAATGCTTCTAGTTCGTGAGCTTACGAGAAGAT
>ASZJ01000128.1 GCA_000416275.1 Osedax symbiont Rs1 | reverse complement strand
GCAAAATCGTACCAACCCTTCGTAGTGCTTGATAAAATACCGGATTGCTTTCCCCAATCCACTATTTTCTTCAACTTTCGCCTGTGTAGAACCTTGGCTTTGCAACATGGATTGCCCCCACCCCAATAGCTCTTCCATAACCGGAAGTGAGTGCTTTTTATGGTACATCAACCTCCCTTGGTCACTCAGATTTTTCTCCTTAGTGACATCATCATTGTGCCAAATAGTGCCATAGCGATCGAGAAGGTAATCGACCTCTTCTGGAAAATGACTCATGACATCATAAAACTGCCGGCGACCATGACTATTGCACAATGCCATGATGCAGGGAGTCTTAGAAGGTTTATTACTGGTTAACCCATCGCACATCAATATCGGCGGTGGCTTTGCGGGATCACGCGTTTGTAAAATCTGATCAATAAACTCCCCCGCATAACCTATATTCGTTTCAAATAAGGTGACTTTTTGCCCTGTGTCTAAAGTGGCAATCAATCCGGAGGTATAAACTCCTTTTCGCTCTTTGCTTTTATGACTATTACGCTGCTTTTTGATGATCGGTTTTGCATCCAAGATGCGATTCGTCGTGTCATCTAGGTAATAGTGAGTGGCGTTTGCCGCTAATAGTACGAGATGTTTAAGCACTGGGTGAAGCGCATTGGATAAATGCTCGTTTTGATCAAAGATAGTGGACGCTGTGATAGGGACGCCCAATAAATTTTGCATCGCTCCCTGACGATAATAGGGTGAACCCATGCCAAACTTAGCGATA
>ASZJ01000127.1 GCA_000416275.1 Osedax symbiont Rs1 | reverse complement strand
CTATGCTGCCGTAAGCTCACTCTAGTTCTTTTTTGTTCATGATTACTACCTTGAATTAACCCATATAGGGTATTGATTGCAAAGTAGTTACACAAAATTATTTACTGGCTCGGTTTTTTTATTGGCTTTAAAGGGCACGCTCGTTAATCTGATCGATTAAGGCCGATTTTGACCTGAATCCGTGACTTCAAAGTAAATACAGAGTGTAAGATATTGGTTCTACAGTGGAATTGAAAAATCTTAGCTGCAAACTCATATGCGTCCTGCATTCGCTAAATAAATGCATCCGTGCATAAAACCCGTAGGTTCAGTGAGCATTTTTCTAACCGCTGTATAATCAAGAGTTTGCGCTATGTGGCGCAGTGCAGTCACTGATTCAGGACTTCATCAACATTACTAAGCGGCATATTATCAATGTGATTTAGTGACTGTGCTGAGTACATAACCGGCGCAATCCTAATAGAATCAAGACCGAAGGTAATTCGTGCCACTGCTATCTAATCAAATGATCCTGCCACTACATTCTGCTACACTTGCTCGGCTAACATTAAAAAATAAGATCTTACCTATGCAACGCCCACCTCTTAAACAAGCCAAAAGTATCGACAACGTATTCAATAGTGCTTATTGGCATCTAAGCCAACAAGACTTCACGATTGCAGAAATACGTACCAAATTAGCCCGTAAAACAGAAAATATTGAGTGGATAGAAGAGGTGCTTGCACGACTTATCGACAATCGTTATTTAAAAAACGACCTAGAATTTGCGCTACATTATTGCGAATCTGCATTTAACAGCGAAATTGGCAAGAGCGCGATACGTCGAAAATTAACGATGCGTGGTATTTCGGTCAGTGAGATAGAAACGGCACTCGAGCAAGTGATTGAACAGGGGAATATTAACTTCAATGAAATGGCAACCAATCAACTACTCAATCGCTACGTAACCTTCGATGGAGTGAGTAAAGAAAAAATTTACTCGCAAATGACAAACCGAGGGTTTTCTCGCCAAGAAATCGATCAAGCTTTATTGCAGCACCCTGAACATGATTCATTGCGAACCAAGATAGAAATCAAAGCCGAAAAAGCAGATCTAACCGTTGAAATAGTCAAGTTATACCGAAAAGGGAAAGGACAAACCCTGATTCTTCGTGAATTAAAGCAACGTCTAATTGATGTTACTAATTTTGAAGAAACTCTATACCAACTAAGCCTTGCAGGAGATATCGATTTTTATCAAAGCTGTCGTGATCAATTAGCTAAAAAAAACTACCACTTATCTGATTATAAAGACAAATCAAAAGCCTATGCTTATTTATCACGAAAAGGCTTCACGGGTGATGAAATAAAAGAAGCGATGTCGCCTGAGCAAGATTGACGAAATTCTGGACAGTAACAATCTTTCCGGGCATGGTAAACTCCTAGTTTTCTAAACGCATATTTGGTTCTGAAAACACCAATTATCAGGTCAGTTAAAACAGCGGCTATGTGTCATAAACGGGCAGTAGGTAGCAAACATTCGCGGAGCATAACTCCTACTCTGCTTAACCAATATCAGTATGCTTGGCTTATTTAGAGAAAACATTCCAACCCCCTCAAACGCACTATAGAAACTCAATATTATCGTACAAATACTAATATAAAAAATGCTTTTAGGGAAACAACCGGGCTTTCAATAGTTAACTTACCTCCGGCAAAGCCGGAGGCTTATTAGGGGACGCCCTCGAAGGGCTAAAGTAAGCGCCCAAGGCGCAACTAAACTCCAAGTATCATCTGATCCCTATTTACATCATTCTTTTCTTGGTTGCGAATATACTCCTTTATCATTTCTTCATCTAAGCCCACGGTAGAGACATAATACCCTCGGGCCCAGAAAGACTCGCCTTCAAAATTTCGCTGCCTACCTTTAAATTTTCGTGCTATCGATATCGCACTTTTACCTTTTAAATAGCCTACAACATTCGAAACAGCATATTTGGGAGGTATGCTAATACACATATGTACATGATCCGGCATTAAATGACCTTCTTCGATAGTCACTCCTTTTTGTCGAGCCAACTCATGAAATATTTCACCTAAATGTTTTCTAAGCTTACCGAATATCAGTTTTCTTCTTTTTTTAGGAATAAATACAATATGGTATTTACAATCTCACCGTGTATGAGCCAAACTTTTGTAATCTCGCATAGGTTATCCTTTTTTCTCTTGGTCGAGATTTCAGAATACCCATACCGCGGTATAGGTAAAACCTATGTGAGTCCCCCGGCAGAGCCGGGGGCTTACCTTTTGTTAATTAATACGTGTCTGTCCCCTAAAATGCCCATTTTAATATAAGTTTCACAGGAGTGTTATGATGAAATATTTGGGACTGGCACTTTTTATAATTTCCCACCGCCTACGATGGTCAAAATTTTGGTTGGTAGTTCGATCAAAAACACAGAGAAATGCACGTCTAACAACGCGAGATATACAGTGGTAAGTAAGGTGTGTCTTTACAGCATATTTGCTGTTCACGGGCACGAGTCATATACCCTCCTTCTCAGGACTACTTTCTCTGAATTAAACTAAAAAGTAGCTATCCACACTACTCCTCGATTACAGATTGATCAATTAATTTCAAGGTGTTCTTTATTAGTTTTTATTGGAGAAACGATCTAATAGTGGCGACATAATTTCATTGTATTTCGGTATAGGCATTAACGATCCTAATCCATTTATTATTAAACATTGTCAGTGCAAAGGCCCACATTGCTCATCCAGAACAGAGCTAAACCACTCTATTCTTCTTAAAGTTTTCCGCTTGCTCAAATATCTCTTTATACACTTCATCGCGGCTAATCGGTGGGTAGCCAAACTTAGCCAGCACTAATATCAAAGCAACTTTAAGCTCCGCCTTAATATCATCGCGCTGGCTCCAATCTGTAAACTTGGCTTTATCATCAACGATCACTTTCACAGCTTTAGCCAGTGCAATTAATTTGTCTTCTGGGTAATCAAAGTCATATTTAATGGCTAAAGTTTTTAATGCATCGTAAAAGGCTTTCTCTTCCATATCGATGCCAAGCTCATCACCTGAACTCATTTCGGTTTTCACACCGTAGATCATATCGACCATGCTCTCAGAGAATTCATCTAGCACATCACTGACCAGTACGCTTTCTTCTTTGCGTTCGTTATAGCGCTCCACTAATGCCTGAAAGCGTTTGGTGAAGTCTATCCCCTGTACTTGGTTAACTTTTTTCAGCTCGCCTATGGCTTTGGCTAATAGCTGTTTGAGCAGCTGAATTTTTGTATTGGGCAGCTTTATCTTGCCGATTTTTTCAAGGTAATCGGCATTGAAAATATCGATTTCACCACCACTGTCATTGCCTAATTTGAATATTTCTTCCACCCCATCACTTTGCAGGGCATCAGCAATCATCGCGCGTACTTTGGCGTTCATCTGTGCCGTATCCGGGGATTCGCCTCTCGTGAGCTTAAATACAATAGAGCGAATGGCTAAGTAAAAGTGAATGTGGTCTCGCTCACTTTCGTCGAATTTTTCACTGCCACAGCAAAGGTCATAGGCTGCTTTTAAACGTTTCACTAAATCCATAAAACGTTTTTGTAGTTTTTCAGTTTGTAAAACAAACTCAGCCGCATTATTTAAACAATTGAGCTGTGGTAGCGCTTCGCCGCTAAAGTAAGGTGCGCTATCGAAGCGATGAAAAACTTGCCTCAGTAAATCTAAATGGTTTTTGACTTGTGCTACCGATAGGGCCACGTCTTCAAAGTTGGTCTCTTCGGTTTTTGAATACTGGGCTAGCGCTTTATTCATCGCCGATTTTATGCCGATGTAATCCACCACTAAACCTTTGTCTTTTCCTTCGAACTGACGGTTAACCCTAGAGATAGTTTGGATCAAACTATGTTTTTGAATAGGCTTGTCGATGTACATCGTATCGAGGAATGGCACATCAAAGCCGGTTAGCCACATATCCACCACAATGGCGATTTTAAAATTGGAGTTGGCATTTTTAAATTGCTTATCTAATTCTTTGCGCTGATCTTTACTGCCCAGCAAATGGTATAAACGCTCAACATCGTCACTACCACGAGTCATCACCATTTTTACCCGTTCAATAGGCGCTGCAATGCGCCCTTCACTGATGGCACGTTGGCGCTCTGAGTCAGATAAACTATCGGCCTGATCCGTATCAATCACCTCAAACCAATCGGGTCTTAGCGCTTCTATCTCTTGATATAGCTGATAGGCGATAGCACGTGAACTACACACAAACATCGCCTTACCCACTATGGTAGATCCTTCATCAAGGCGTTTTTGGTAGTGGCTGACAAAGTCCCTCGCGAGTACACGAATACGGTCAGGGTCACCCAAAATTGAGTTCATATTGGCGGTGGCTTTTTTGCTCTCTTCGATCTGTAACTGGTTACTGCCAGCGTCTTCACATTCTTGGTAATATTTCTCTATCTCCACCAGCTTGCTATTGTCCATACAGACCTTGGCCGCACGGCCCTCATAAACGATGCGCACGGTGATTTTATCTTTCACCGATTCGGTCATCGTATAAGCATCCACCACTTCACCAAAGACATCTAAGGTGGCATCCACAGGGGTGCCGGTAAAACCTACGTAAGTGGCATTGGGCAGGGAGTCATGCAGATACTTAGCAAAGCCGTAGCTTTCTTTCACGCCAACCACTGTATCACCCACATAAGTTAAGGTGGTTTTCTTATCTAAATTCACTTGGCTGCGGTGCGCTTCATCGGAAATACAAATCACATTGCAGCGATCTGTTAACAGCTGCGTATCTTCGGTGAATTTATGAATAGTGGTTAAAAACACCCCGCCACTGTTACGCCCTTTTAGCAACTCTCGCAAATGGCTGCGACTGCGTACCGTTTCAACACTTTGATCGCCAATATAGTTTTTCGCGTTGCCAAATTGCTGCGAGAGCTGATCATCTAAATCAGTACGGTCGGTGATGAGCACGATGGTGGGGCTTTTAAAATGGACACTTTTCATTAACAAACGCGATAAAAACTGCATAGTGAAACTCTTGCCACAACCTGTGGCACCAAAATAGGTACCACCTTTACCATCGCCAACGGGTTTTTGATGTCGTTTAATATTTTCAAAAAGTTTTCTAGCCGCATAGTACTGCGGATAGCGCGGTACTATTTTAATCTCGCTTTTACCCGTATCGGGGAAGAAGATAAAATTGCGCATCACATCGCGCAAGCGGGCTTTGTCAAATAACCCCTGCAACATAGTGTGCAGCGAGCTAATGCCCTCTTTTGCCATCAACTCATTGCCTGTGACTTTTCCCCAAGCGTAGAAAAACTGGTAGGGAGCAAACAAACTGCCCATTTTATTGTTGACGCCATCGCTGATCACGCACAAAGTGTTAAACACAAACAGCTGCGGGATATCACGACGATAACGAAGGGTTAGCTGCTCAAAAGCCTGATACAAAGTAGCCTCTTGACGAATTGCACTTTTGAATTCAAAGACCACTAAGGGCAAACCATTCACATATAAAATGCCATCGGGAATACGCTTTTCACCCTGATTATGTGCCAGCACCCCTTCAATTTCTAGCTGATTCACGATGCGGTAGATATTGCCATCATCACTGCCAATTTTTGCGGGGTAGACGGTTTTAGACTCAGCCACTTTATCTAATTCAAGTTCAGGCTCGTCTACTACTAAGCTTTGACGAACAGCTTCATCGACATTGTCAAAATCCACCAGCTGAATATACAAATCTTTCTGCGATGCACGCTCTTCGAGCGTTTGGCCCGCTATTGCGCCAGCTTCTCTCTGTACTGTTTCACGCTTTAAAAGGAAACCATCACTGAGCCATTTACAAAAGGTTTTATTGCTATCGTACAAATCACTGGCGGGGAGTGTTTCAAGCTTGCGCAGCACCGTCTCAATTTCAGCGCTGGTAATGCCTGCGTGCCTGTAACGCGCTGCTAAAAATTCACGCAAGTCATCTTTGATCAATACTTCGCTAGGTGCACGCGATAGTTCGGCACCGATTGAATGTGGATACCCCTGCTCAGCGAGCAGTTCAATAATGGCTTGTTCTAGTTTCGCTTCCGTGAATTTCATTGCATTTCCCAGTTAAAATTTAACAGCAATTTATAGTTGTACTTATTCCTGATCTGTAGAGTGTTGTTGCAGTAATAACCGCTCGCGCTCTAACTCTCGTTGCAATTCATCAATCGTAGGCAAAAAGGCTAAATACTTAGCGGCAAACAGCTGTTTGCCATCAGCCAGTACCGAATATTTCGCCACCGCTTCGCTTTTCTCACTGCACAAAATCAAACCAATCGTCGGGTTATCATCCGGCTCTTTTTTTAGTTCATCATAGATACGCACGTAGGTATCCATTTGCCCAACGTCTTGATGGTTGAGCTTGCCTATCTTAAGGTCAATCAATAAAAAACACTTGAGTTTAAAGTTGTAAAAGACCAAGTCGATATAGAAATCTTGATCTTGGGTACTCAAGCGCTGTTGGCGCTCAACAAAGGCAAAACCTTTACCCAACTCCAATATAAATTTTTGTAAATTATCAATAATGGCCTGCTCAATATCGTTTTCTAAAATATTTTGTGTCGGTAAATTCAAAAAATCTAAAATGTAAGGGTCGCGCAAGTAAGCTTCTTTAGCGTTCGGATTAACACTAGCCAGCGCTTGGGTATGTTGTTGAGCCTCAGCCTTTACCGCACTGCCATCTTTGCTGCTCAGCAGACGCTCGTAGTAGAGCACGCCTATCTGCCGCTCCAGCGCCCGCGCCGACCAGCCTTGCGTAATGCTCTCTTTCAGATACCAGTCTCTGGCCTGTGTATTTTCAATCCGAATTAAGCTGCGATAATGGGTCCAACTCAATTCGGTACGCACTGCGTTCCGAATTGGAAAGGTTACATAAAACTGGCGCATATTGCGCAAGTTGCGCACCTCAAAACCTTTACCAAACTCAGCACTTAAGCTGATGGCTAGTTGCTGTAGTAGTTGTTTACCATAACCAGCACGTGTTTGGCCCTGCTGCTCATCCTCAACGATCAAGCGCCCTACTTGCCAATAGGTTTGCACCATAGCCGCGTTGACCGAGTGCTGTAACTGCTGACGGCTCTGGCTGAGTAGCGCTCTTATGTCGCTCAGTAATGCAGGGTTTAAAGATGTACTAGCCATAGATTGATACCTCGCTTATAACATCAGCTAGTTTTTCGGTGTTTGGGATTGTTAATTCAAAATCTTCAACGTCAAAGCTTTCGAATACCTTTTCCACAGGTTTGGTTAAGTGTCCTAATTTAGCCGCTTCATCAAACAGTGAGCCATAGCCAAATTTACCAGATACAGCCATGTTGACACCGTTACCTAATATCAGACTACCTGCATCAAAATCCTCTTTAATATCTGCCCACTGCTTAACTTTTGCCATTAAGCAGTTTTCTCGCCAGAAGTTCTTAAACTTGAAACTTGCAATTCTCCTGAAATCAATTTGGGTAATAACGTGTCTCGGAGTTTGGTTAACGTATAACTTTCTTTTCTTAATGTGATTTTTTGATTAAAAGCTTCCATTAACAAAGTGTTGAATAACTCTATAGATTTCACATTTGGAACTAATAGCTTCGTGGCTAAGATTCCATTCGCACTAATATTAGGTTGCCCGCTACCCTGCGCCCCTTTAAATATGCCTTCTTCTACACCAGTCTTATTTAAAGCAGCAAATAAAAACGGAATTCCATTTTTCAACTTTGGTGATAGTTTACAAACACGTTGATTTAGATAATATGGTTCATTACTTTCACTAGCTATAACTCCAAACCTACCAACACTACCAGCCCCTGTCATTGCCATAATAATATCGCCATCGCTGAGCAAAAAACGGCTAGCGCTAATTCCTATTTCTGGTGGGATTCTATTTACATCAAAAATACTAACGGTACGATCCGTAGAAATATTTTTAATTTTAATAACGGCATAACCATCAACAGAGAAATCTTTACCTTTGAAAGCATATCCGCTAAGTGCGTCAGCGACTTTTTCAAAACTGCCATCCTCCCACCCCTTAGGGATCCAACCAAGCTGTTCATTAAATTCAAATTCACTTGGAAAGGCTTTGTTGCCGTTCTTTTCTCGCTCGATGCTAGTTTTTTCAGGATTGTTTTGCGGTGCAGTTAAGCGTTGCTTAGCTTTGGGGCGCAATTCATCAGGGAAGTCTGCGGGTAGGTTTTCTAATTGGTAGTTGGCATTGCACAAGATGTTATCAAATACCGGATCAAAATCGACAAACCAACTTTTAAATAAGGTCTGTGCCATCTGTTCAAGGGTTTGGTTAGTTTGTTGGTTGAGGTATATTTTCTTATCAAGTGAATCGATAATCCTAGATATGGCTAATGCAGCTTCACCGAATGGTACATCAATTTCTAATTCGAGCAGCTGGGTTCTACTTACATTTGGAAAGGTGGATCCAGTCGCACTTTGTAGCAATATAGGGAGTTTATATTCTACCAAAGCTCTTAAATACGCGTGATATTCTTTTCCAAGCCTATGTCTAAATGATGCGATACCTCGACCGATAGCATATTTTTGTTCAGCCCAATTCATTCGCCCAGTTGTTGATCCTCGTACACAAAAAAGTAAGTCTCCTTCTTCTGCATACTTTTTAGGATCTGTTGTAAACTGTATTGGATATGGGTGCCAATCTGAAAATTCAGTCGGGCCATTTAATAATGGAATTCCATTTTCAAGATTATTACAATCTGTTCCCTTTGGAGATTGCCCCATTGTAATTATTGCAATATCACTAAAGCAGCCTTTTCTCCATTTACTCCCCATAACCCAAAGCCTCCAAATTCTTACGAATCGCTTTATCCAACTCACCCGCTTGGCTCATCTGGCTATACAAAGTCTTACTCAACTCCATCATCTTAGTTTCAAACGGAATACCATCATCTGCAATTTCCACCGCCCCCACATAGCGCCCGGGCGTCAACACATAATCGTTCGCTGCAATCTCAGCCAAGCTCGCCGATTTACAGTACCCAGCTTTATCTTCGTAAGGCGCTATATTTGCGACAGCCAGCTCTTCACCGCGCCAGATATGGTAGGTTTCAGTAATCACTGCAATATCTTTGTTTGTCAGTTCCTTAAGCGTGCGACTCACCATCGTGCCCATTTCGCGGGCGTCGATAAACAAGGTTTCACCACGACGGTCGCGGCGCTTTAATAAACCACTCTCGTTATTACCGCCTTTGTCTTTACTGATGAACCATAGGCAAACAGGAATTTGCGTGGTGTAAAACAACTGCCCGGGTAGTGCGATCATGCAATCCACTAAATCATTCTCAAGAATTTTTTGCCGAATAGTCCCCTCGCCACTGGTATTGGATGACATAGAACCATTGGCCAAGACAAAACCTGCAGTGCCATGCTCACTGAGCTTGGAGATCATGTGCATGATCCACGCGTAGTTGGCATTGCCCGTGGGTGGTGTTGGGTAGCCTGTCCAGCGCGGATCATCGACCAGTTCATTCTCGCCGCGCCACTGCTTTTGATTAAAGGGCGGGTTGGCCATAATGTAATCGGCTTTTAAATCGGGATGCTGATCTTTAAAAAAGCTATCCCCTGCCACAGCGCCCAAATTGGCTGAGATACCGCGCACTGCTAAGTTCATTTTCGCCAGTTTGTAGGTGGTGTTGGTGTATTCCTGACCATAGATAGAAACGTTTTTTTGGTTGCCATTGTGTGAGTTGATAAACTTCAGCGATTGCACAAACATGCCGCCCGAGCCGCAGCAAGGGTCGTAAATCTTGCCAGAGAAAGGCTCGATCATATCGGCGATTAGCGTAACGATTGATTTTGGCGTATAGAACTCGCCCCCGCCTTTGCCTTCAGTCGCGGCGAACTTACCTAAAAAGTATTCGTAGACGCGGCCAACGATATCTTCTTCGCTCTTATCACACTCTTGAGCACCTTTTGTTTTAGAGTAAGTATCTATGTTATTGATGGTATCGATCAGCGCCGAAAGCTTGCTGGCATCTAACCCTAAACGAGAAAAATAGTTATCGGGCAAGGCACCGGCTAGCGCTTTGTTGTTTTTCTCCACACTGTGTAACGCACTATCGATCTTAACTGCAATATCGTCTTGCTTAGCGTTAATTTGGATAAATGACCAACGGGCCTCTTCAGGCAAGTAAAACACGTTTTCCATGGTGTAAAACTCCACCATGTCCAGATATTGTGTGCCGTGCTCTTCCTCGATAGCGGCTTTGCGAATTTCAAACTTATCGCTAATAAACTTAAGGAATATAAGGCTTAATACAATATGCTTATACTCTGCGGACTCAACGCTACCGCGCAATTTATTAGCGGCATCCCAAAGTGCCTCTTCAAAACCTAACTCTTTGCTGTTACTTTTCTTTGCTTTGTTACTTTTTTGAGTGGCCGTTGCCATGTCTCTTCCCTTTAATAATTTGGCTATTTTCGCTTAGTTAAAAAGTGTAGCTAAACTGCTAATGCCACTAATAGCGAAGGCCGCAATGGCAATCCACATTGAATACTTTGCTGTTTGATTTGCCTTCTCTGCGTTTTTAACTGAAAGATAAGACAGATAGCTAAAGTAGGCTTGGGCATTGAGCGTCCAATTACCCGGTATATTGTGCGAATAATTCTGATCTATCGTCGTCAGCCGACCAATGCTGTTGGGACCATCAGGCTGGAGGCAAATATCACCTAATATTTCAGCAATCCGGTATTCATTGATGCCATTCAACGCTGCTGACTGGGCTGCACTTAATACGCTGAATGTCTGCTTCGCTTTACTCATATTTAAGACATAAACAGTGACCCGTAAAATGTCCGGATCGGTTTTAGCGACTATTGGTGTCTGCACTTATACATCCTTCCAGATCTCTAAATAGTGCCTGCTAGCAGGTACACTATAGGCTATTTTACGGTAACTAAAATTCATTTTAATGCAATGGAAACGACTATAACACGCACCCTGAATTGTTTCATATTTATCTAACATAGTTGCGCAGCTAAAGCATTAATATCATTGAATATTACAAGACGTATAGAAAGGTAAAATGGATAAAAGACTCGCAGCAAATATTGACAGGTATCTTATGTTTAAAAGTTTGTTAAATAATTTAGACTCTTCGGGGATTGCACTTTGGGACAGACGCTTCATATAACACAAAATAGACCTACGGAGCCACAAACCACCTTGGTATTGCCGCCGGAGCAATTTACCAAATTGGCTGGTGTAGCGACAGGACGTCGCGTAAAGCGAAGCTGGGCCTGCGACTATATGGATATAGGAGGTAGAGTAACACAGGGAGCAGTTACCGAGACGGCCTGTCTGAGGCCGCCAATTTTGTGAATTGTTGTATAGGTTTTATTCTTTGGGGTAACGTTACGGTCTTTTAAAAAGTCACAAGGTGACAAGCAACGTCCGATAATTATCCCGAATAACCAGTAATTCTGAAGCATCAGGTAATAAAAAAGCAGCCTATAGCTGCTTATTTATTGCCTGATTAATCAAACTGATTTTAAACTGTTCGCCATATCAACTATTTTCTGTTGTTCAGTTGACGCAGCTTTAAGAGCCTTAGCAAAAATCTTCTTTTTGTCTCTAGCTGCAGACGAGCGAAAAAAATCTGAAAACTTTGTAGACTCAACTTTAGGACGCCTTTCTAATAGTGAAAGCATGGTTGTTTACCTCTATTTAGCCTAAACCAACCACTGTATTAATGGCCGCCGTATTATACTTAGTGTGTATATATTGGTCAATGTTATTGACATTACTATGGTACAACTTTGCAGAGCCGTCAAGGTTTTTGACGAGAACTCCCATCTTGATGCTCTGTCCGAAATAACTCTTTAGTTCATTTACAACAACTTGGGAAGATATGAACTGAGTAACAAAAATTTCGGGAGGAACTCTTCTCCCTTCCAATTTTTCTCTAGCCATGACAAACTCCCAAGCTTTTTCGGGGTTTTGATAAACGAATAGTATCTCCACATGTCGTTCCTTGTTCAGCGAACGCTCTATATTCTGTTTGGCTTTGTCGAAATCTGATAGAGTGGAGTCGAGGATAAAGCTAACTTTTCGCTTTAACGCCCTATCGTGAATAGCTTCGACTAATCTTGTAGCTGGAGCTTGAAATAGATGAGAGTTGGCTCCGTTATAAGCCTCAAATTCGCCTCTAAGTTCATCATTGTCAATATGCAAAGCAGACCCGTCTAGTTGAAAGAGCAGCTGTCTTGCTATTTCTGTTTTCCCTGCTCCAGGAGAGCCGGCCATGAAAATGGAAACAGGGTTCTCTTCGCGTGGATAAGCATCAACATATTTTTTTGCTATAGCCTTTTTGTTTGCTTTCCTTCGGACAAAAGCCATAGCGATATCATGTATCGCTTTCTCTTCTTCACTAAAACAATCATGCATCATAAAATTACGCCTTAGAATTATAATATCACCGTCAAGGATCCTATATCAGCCTCGTAATGATAAAACATTTTCAAACATACCCCGCCGCACAAAACCCACTTGCCCAAGCCCATTGAAAATTGTGCCCGCCCAAGTGCCCGGTAACATCCAAGCTCTCGCCGATAAAAAACAGCCCTGCCGCTTTCTTGGCCTCAAAGCTTTTTGAGGAGACTTCGTTAGTATCGATCCCACCTAGCGTGACTTCTGCAGTGCGGTACCCTTCTGTGCCGCCGGGCTGGATTTTCCAATCGGTGAGTTGTTTGGCCAGTGCTTCTAGTTGGCTATTGTTGATTTGTCCGATCGGCTGATTGGCTTTTAGCGCCGCTAAGTCCCTATTCTGTAGCTGCCAGAATTCTAGTAAGGTTTGCGCTAGTCGCTTGGTTAAATGCTGGCCTAATAAGCTTTGTATCTCCGACTTAGATTTTTGCTCACGCTGCTCTTTTAACCAGGTTAAGCAGTCGGTATTGGGGAATAGGTTGATGCTGATAAACTCGCCACTCTTCCAATAGCTCGACGCTTGCAGCATCACAGGTCCACTTAAGCCGCGATGCGTAAAGAGCATCGCCTCGGTAAAGACTGTGCCATCTTCGGTGGTCACGCGTACAAAGTGCGAGACGCCCGAGAGTGGTTTTAGAAATTTAAGGCTCTCCGGTGGCAAGGTAAAAGGGACTAGCGCCGCACTTAAGGGGGTCACTTTCAGGCCGAATTGTTTGGCGATATGGTAGGCGAAAGGCGATGCGCCGCCGTTGGGGATAGATAGCCCGCCACTGGCAATCACGATTGAGCTGGCAGTTAAGCTGGCGGTGTTGGTCTGCACTTTATAGCGTGCGATCTGAGACGGGCTTTGGGAATCTGTAACTTGCGCTTGAGTGTCGATCGCTTGGATATTTTCTACGCTGGTCTGGGTGGATATTTCGACCCCTGCCCACTCTATTTCGGTGGTCAACATATGTAATATTTTACGACTGCTGTCATCGCAGAACAGCTGACCTAAGGTTTTTTCGTGGTAGGCGATATCGTGCCGCTCTACTTGATCGATAAAAGTCTGCACGCTAAAGCGACTCAGTGCCGATTTGCAGAAATGCGAGTTGCCGGAGATAAAGTGTTGGGGGCCATTGTGGATGTTTGTGAAGTTACAGCGCCCGCCTCCGGACATTAATATTTTACGGCCGATGCGTTTGCTGTGCTCGATAACCAGCACTGACTTACCGCGATAACCGGCGTTGATTGCGCAGTATAAACCAGATGCACCGGCGCCAATGATGATCACATCATAATGTTTCATTAATTGTTCTCTTGTGTAAGGTGGGCATACAGGTTTTTTGGATTAGCTGAGTGTTTAGTCCAACCGGCTGCTAGCCGTCTAGTTTTGCTGGCAATCATAAACACAACAATACTTTAACTAATCATTTTAACTGATTGATAATTCGTGTTTTTGATATGCTAGACAATCCCGGAGCGCTGTTTAAGTTGCGCATAATAGGCCCAGAATAATCGTGCGGCACTGCCCCGATACGGCGACCACTGCTCGGCAATGCTGCGCATTTGTTTTGCCTGCGGTGTGGCTTTTAAGCCCAGCGCCGCGGCGACTGCCTTTTGCAGGGCTAAATCACCGGCGGGGAAGATGTCGCGGTGACCGATACAAAATAACAAATAAACTTCTGCTGTCCATGGCCCTATGCCTTTATAGGCACAGAGTAATGCTAGCGCCTGCGGCGCACTCAGCTTTGCCAATTGGGTAAAATCTAACTCCCCTGCCACTTGCGCGCTGGCAACCCCCTGCAGGGTTTGGTATTTGCTGTTCGATAGGCCACAATCTAGCAGTAGCTGTCGGTCAATGGCTAAGTAATTTTCTGCCGTTAATGGCGTCACTAATTGTTTTAAGCGCCCGCTGATTGCCTTGGCACTTGCCACTGACAATAACTGGCCGACAATAATTGTCGCCAGCCCGGCAAAGCCACCAGCACGTAATCGCAAGGGTATTGATTCGACGTCGGTTAGCGCTATATTGAGCACCGCAGTTAAACGTGGATCTTGTTGGAGTAGCTGCCCAATATCGGCATCTAGATCCGCCTGGCAATTTATGTTGTTCACAATCGGGGTCCGCTCTGAGCTGGTCTATCGCTGTTCTGAATCAGTGATTTCACTGCCGTATAGCGCAAGCTATTGATTGACATTGAAACCATGGATCCCGCTTAGAATAAACCAGCTATTTTAGCTGCAGATTATTTTTTGGCGTGCGCCGCTTTAATTTTATCCGCTAAGCGGCCTTTATTAGCTGCGGCGTGAGCGGCGGCTTCGGCATCTTTTTGCGCTTGGCTTTTTTTCTCGCTGCGGCCCTTTTCATAGACTGATTGCGGTTTTTTCTTTTCTGCTAAAGCCTTTTTCTTGCGACTTTCTTTACTGTCTGGATCTTCTAGAAATTCTTTTTTACTGGGCGGGCGGTCTAGGATGGTCATTAAACCGGTACGTTTTTTCTTACTACGTGACATTATTGGTCACCTCTATTATTGCTGTCGAAAGCGTTGGCTTTCTTTTCATTTTCTTCACGTTCGCGCTGTTCGTCGTCGATCGCGTTCTGGGTTTTGTATGCCTGACGTTGAGCGTCTCGCTGGGATCGCTCTGCATCTATTAAATTTTGTTCGGACTGCTCTGCTTCGCGCTCGATTTGCGCATCGATGAGTTGCTGTTTTGCCTCCTCAAATTTGATCTGCCACTCGGCGACCGTTTCATATGTGATCAAGCCCAATTTGCCACTGCGAATGTCATGAATCATCACTTCGGACGCCTTGTGCAGGTCTATTTTTCCGCCCGCTCGCAATCCGCCACGCTTACTGCCGATAATTTTCAGCATTTCTAAGTCGGTGCTTGGCAATGCTTGCAGTTTGTATCTTTCTAACATCCGCTGAGGATATTTTTTCAACATAAACTCAGCCGCATACAGTGCCACTGTTTGATACTCTAATGCTGTATCTCTAATGGCGCCGCTGGTCGCTAGGCGAAAACCTGAATCGTGATCTTCGATCTTTGGCCACAACATTCCCGGTGTATCTGAAAGTATCAAACCGTTGGCGAGCGTATAGCGGGCTTGCCTTTTAGTCACCGCGGGCTCATTGCCTACTTTGGCAATGCGACGACCGACTAATGCGTTGATCATGGTTGATTTGCCGACGTTGGGAATCCCCATGATCATCACTCTTACCGGTCTGTCATTGCGGATGCGGATCGGCGCCATCTTTTTCGCAATGTCGGGGATCTTTGCAATTAACTTTTTGTTGCCGGCATCAATCGATATCGCCTGCACATGCTCTTGCTGATTAAAGTAGTCAACCCATTCTTGGGTGTGTACTGGATCGGCAAGATCTTGTTTATTCAGTAATTTCAATACTGGTGTGGCATTGCGTAAGTCTTTAATCATCGGATTTTGACTAGACATAGGTAGACGCGCATCTAGCACTTCAATCACCATATCTATTTCATCCATGGCCTCCGCGATTTCTTTCCGCGCTTTGTTCATATGCCCTGGAAACCAATTTATTCTCATCTTACATTTGCCCTATCATTGATTTACTAACTTAGTCTCTTTTAAGCTTGGCTTTTAAGGTACTCTTCATAGCCACCTTTGAAATCAGTAATTCCCCGATCAGTGATCTCTAAGATTCTAGTCGCCAAAGAGGAGACAAACTCGCGGTCGTGACTGACAAAGATCAAAGTGCCTTTGTAGTTGTCCAACGCTAAGTTTAGTGACTCTATGGATTCCATATCTAAGTGGTTAGTTGGCTCATCCATTAAGAGTACATTGTTTTTCGCCAACATTAGCTTGCCGAACAACATGCGCCCCTGCTCACCACCTGAAATAACTTTAACTGATTTATGAATGTCTTTTTGAGAGAACAACAAGCGACCTAGTGTGCCCCGAATGACCTGTTCATCATCCCCTTCCTGGCTCCACTGCCCCATCCAATCAAGTAGTACTTTATCTTCTTCAAAATCAGCGGCATGGTCTTGGGCATAGTAACCTACACTGGCATTTTCCGACCATTTTACAGTACCCGAGCTAGGTTCCACATCACCTTGTAGGCAGCGTAACAGCGTGGTTTTGCCGATGCCGTTAGGTCCGATGATCGCCACTCTCTCTCCAACTTCAATCATTAGATTAAGGTCTTTAAACAAGGTTGTGGTATAGCTTTTGCTCAAGCCTTCTATCTCTATCGCCAATCGGTGCAGCTTTTTCTCTTGCTCAAAGCGGATAAAGGGATTCTGACGGCTGGAAGGTTTAATTTCAGCCAATTCAATCTTATCTATTTGCTTGGCTCGCGATGTTGCCTGCTTAGACTTAGAGGCATTCGCCGAGAAGCGACTGACAAACGCTTTTAGCTCTGATATCTGCGCTTTCTTTTTCGCATTGTTGGTCTGTAATTGCTCTTGAATCATGGTCGATGCTGTCATGTATTCATCGTAATTGCCCGGATATACGCGCAACTCACCGTAATCTAAATCGGCCATATGTGTGCAGACACTGTTTAAAAAGTGTCTGTCGTGCGAGATGATGATCATTGTGCAATTGCGTTCATTCAAGACACTTTCCAACCAGCGGATAGTATTAATATCCAAGTTGTTGGTCGGCTCATCTAGTAACATGATATCTGGGTTAGAAAACAGCACTTGCGCCAACAGCACTCGCAGTTTCCAACCGGGGGCCACTTCACTCATCAAACCAAAGTGTTGCTCGATCGGGATACCGACACCTAGCAATAATTCACCGGCTCTCGACTCGGCGGTATAGCCATCAAGCTCGGCAAATTCACCCTCAAGATCCGCGGCGCGCAAGCCATCTGCTTCGCTCATGTCCGGGTTCGCATAGATGGCGTCCCGCTCTTCTTTGACCGTCCAAAGTTCGCCGTGCCCCATGATGACGGTGTCAATCACGGTATTTTCTTCAAAGGCAAACTGGTCTTGCTTTAGTTTGCCGATACGCTCGGTGGGGTCCGTTGCAACGTTACCTGATGAAGGCTCTAAATCCCCACCAAATATTTTCATTAACGTGGACTTCCCACAACCATTAGCACCAATTAAGCCATAGCGATTACCATCACCAAATTTAACGGATACATTTTCGAAGAGTGGTTTTGCACCAAACTGGATACTAAGATTTGAGGATACGAGCAAAGGAATATACCGAATTTAATTGAAGGGCAGCGCAGTGCTTTTTAATTTAAAACTATCTTTAAAATTCAAGCACGCAATAAAAAGCAGCGCAGTATAACACCGATTAAAAATAGTACCTATCGCTTATAATTTTTTTCGTGACGGTAATTGGTGTATTTATCAATTTAACCTGAATCCGTGACTTCAAAGTGAATACAGAGTGTAAGATATTGGTTCTACAGTGGAATTTTTATAAGYCCCCTTACTCTCCCCGCCGCTTTTTAATACTTTTTTTTCTAAATTTAAAATTAGCACAAACCACGCCGGTCGTAATAATTAACATGGCGATGATTGTTTCAATTTCTACGGTTTCTTTTAAGATGATAAAAGCCAAAACCGAGACTAATACTGGAGTTAAAGCCCCCCAACACACTGAAAGCTCTGCCCCTAATTCATTGATTGCATGGCCGTAAGTAACCACCGAGATTAAGCCACAAAAAATCCCCATGATGATAAGCTGAGGTACAATTTGCACCCAGGGGGTCGCGGCAAGATTAGTTTCGAAAAAACCGAATGGCAAAGATAATAACAAGCCGATGGCAGCGACCGTATTAAGCACCGCTGCCAACTCAAGACCCGACAGTTTAGCGACTTTTATACTTATGGTATAAACCGCCCAACAAGAGGCAGCTAATATATAAAATACTGCCCCTAGGTAGCTGTTTTCTGCCCCTGAATCTAAATTTGCCGAGACTAAAATACTGATACCGACTAACACTATGCTAAGCCCGACCACTCGTCTTTTTGATAATTTCTCTTTATAAAACACAATCGCCATCAAGGTAACGAATACCGGAGCAACTCCTGGAACCAACAAACTCCCCACCACTGCTTTCACATGTCCCGAGGCAATCACCGATAGTAAATAAAACGGTAACCCCGCCCCTACACTTATCCCGATAAGATAGCGCTTTTTAGCTTTAAATATATTTCGTCTAGATCTATACAGCACCGGCAGTAGTACCAAAGCTGGCAATAAAAACCTCAATAGCGCCATATCAAAACTGGTTAAGCTAGATTGAGCACCACTGCGCAGCGCCACAAAATACGATGACCAGATTAATAAAGTGGTAACTAAGGCTAACACTCCTGAATTTATTGACGATAAACCCATCCTTTGCATCGCTGTTTGTAACATCTACACCTCTTAAAAACACATAATAAGCAATAATTTATAACGCTATTATGCAGAATATTAAGCGCATTTTTCGGCCTTTATAGATTACAATTAGGATTATAATTAGCTTATAATAGCTTTTTATAGTTATTTATTGGTGGTTTGTACCATGGACAGAATTGATCGCAGTATTTTAGAGCGGCTACAAAAAAACGGTCGTTTAAGTACTGCAGAAATAGCAGACAGCGTTAATCTATCCCCTTCTCCTTGTGCTAGGCGAATAAAGCGCTTGGAACAAGATAAAATTATCATCGGCTATCAAGCAAAAATCTCCAGACATTCGGTTAATTTAGGAATGACGGTCTTTGTCCATGTAAATTTAAACAGTCATCAAGAAACAGATTTGGAGTTTTTTGAGAAAATAATTACCGGCTTACCGCAAGTCATTAATGGCCATGTCGTCTCAGGGCAATATGATTACTTATTAGAAGTTGTTTGTAGTGACCTAATCGCCTACGAAAGTTTTATGCGCCAACTGCGTATCATACCGATGGTAAAAGATATTAATTCAAACTTTACTATCCGCACCTTCAAAGAACAAACCGCATTACCTATATCCGGCTAAGAGGCCATCTAGCAGACTTTCTA
>ASZJ01000126.1 GCA_000416275.1 Osedax symbiont Rs1 | reverse complement strand
AAGCCCAAACTATTGATGGGGTTACTTATAATAATTGTTGGCCACCAGCCCAGTGACACGACAATGGCTGTGATGCTGAAACTAAAGATTGGTGTGAGT
Organism: Osedax symbiont Rs1; assembly: GCA_000416275.1. Classification (GTDB taxonomy): domain Bacteria; phylum Pseudomonadota; class Gammaproteobacteria; order Pseudomonadales; family Balneatricaceae; genus Rs1. Next base: position 5,254 of record ASZJ01000126.1, on the reverse strand, counting down.
GCAACTGTTGCCCCCACTTGAGCCGTTGGCCAATATTTCATGGCCTGACCAAAACAGCCATAGGCGATTAGCGTATTTATTGCGCAATAAAATGCGATACCCCACTGGTTCAAATTCATATGACTAAAATGATTTAAATCGCTAAATGGCAGGATAAGAAACAAGCCCGAGCCATAAATATATAGAAGCACATTACCTGGTGAAAGTTTCGCGATCAGTGACTTTTGTATCAGCGCATAACAAGTCCAAGATATAGCAGAAAATTGCACCAGCAAAATACCCACCCAAATATTGCTGCTAGCACTGTTTGATATATCTATGTATGGATGAAAGAACAGCATCATTCCCAGGCCTAAAGTAGCAAAGCAAGCCATTTGCAGGGCACTCAATCGCTCCTTAAAAAAAATCATCCCGCCAAACGCTAAAAAGAAAGGAGCCGTTTGAAAATTCAATTGGGCGGGCCCAGGCTCTAGATAATCTAAGCAATAGACAAAAGAGATATAATTCATCAGTGAAAAAACCGCTGCTATGGTCAGTTTAAACCAGTCTTTCATGACTAGCCGTCTGAATTGAGGCAAATTCCCGGAGATTTTCTGTAAAACTAGGCTGACGAAAAAAGCGACAAAGAACCTAAACCACGTCAAAGTAACGGGATCAATAAAACCTGCGGATAGCTTCAGTGCTACCGGCAACATTCCCCAGGAAAGCACTGCTGTGATTGAAAAAATCAAACCAAGTTTAAAATTATAGGTTGTGTCGTTCATAAATTGCTGCGCTTTTATTGTTTATTATTGGATAGCCGAATCAGTGTTTTCACTGCACTACACAGAACAGCCCCTCAGCTGTACAGCAGTTAGACGCCAGCCACTGAAGCTATGGAACCTCTGAGTTTTATGCATGGATGGATATGAGTTTGCAGTTTGCAGTTTGCAGCTACTACTATTCAATTCCACTGTAGAGCCAATAGTTAACACTCTGTAGCCACTTTGAAGTCACGGATTCAAGTTAAACAATAGCTTGCATTAGTTTTGCTATATAATCTAATGTATATTCAAGGTTATCATTATTCACTTATTAGATATCAAAGCAGGGCTCTTTATTGCAATCATTATCACAAGTCGATTTTAAATTATTACTTTGCTTAAATGCATTATTGGCGCACAACAATGATATAGCCGTGCAGCTGATGAAATGAATATGAGCCAACCCGCCATGAGCAGAGCTTTAGCTAAACTAAGACTGCTTTTTAATGACCCATTATTTGTCAGAACAAGCCATGGCATGGAGCCAACGACAAGGGCAATCTCTTTATTGCAGCCGCTGCAAGGCACCCTTGAGCAATTAAACCGTTTATTGATCAGTGAAAATTTTTCCCCACTTTTGTGCCAGCGTACCTTCAAAATTCATATGAGCAGCTATTCTTCCCAAGCACATATTTCAAATTTGGCAAAACTGTTCTATCAGCAGGCTCCGAATGCCCAGTTAGAGATTATCGACATTAAGGGAAAATCTTTGCAACAGCAAAGTTCACAAGTGATCGACTTAGCCCTAAGCAGCCAAATGACCTATGTGCCTGATTACTTTCATCAGCTATATTTAGGGGAGGAAGAAATGCTGTGTTTTATGCGGGCGGATCACCCTCTAGCTCATCAAGATTTAACTTTAGATAGATTCTTAGACTATCCTCATGTTGTTGTATCTCTAGGTGGAGGACCAAGCATGCCTATTGAGAACCAGCTGCATGCTATCGGTAAATCAAGAAAGGTTGGTTTTCGCTCCCCCCACTACCTTAACGCACTGGAAATAATAAGTAGCACTCAAATGCTCTTTAATACCTCTCCTATTGTCCCACTACGCTTTCAAAAACAATTCAAGCTGATCGGCAAAAAGCTGCCTTTCGACATTCCACCCTCAAGGTACTACCTCAACTGGCCGCCGACCATTCATAAAGATCCTGCACATATTTGGCTGAGAAACCTTTGCAGTACTGTTATTAGAAATAACATGACGTTATCAAAGCCTTAGCGGTTGCTGTAGCTGGAGAGGAAGGGATTAAAAAACGTGGCAGCTACAGCCGATACTACTGCACTTATACTGAGCTTTTTTCTAACAAAAACTCCGTATATAAACGTTCAATTGCCACTGCGCTATCGAGGTAATTCAAATAGCTAAGCATTTCCATAGCAATTTCAGCGGTACACAAACCAGTGTTCTTTTGATTGCGTCTTAAATGGTAGCGAGATATTGTGTCTGTGATTAAATGCAGTTTCAGTGCGTTTTTCAAATAAATACTTTTGTTGTATATTTTGCGTGCCTCTTGCCATGTTCCATCAATTAAAATTATATGTTCGAGGCGACTAAGCTCGGTAGATTGCTGTTCAATCTGCTGCACCGAGGACCTGTCTTTGGCGCTATAATCAGTGATTGAACGGCACTGCTTGGATATTTTTTTAACCACAGCATCGGGGCTTGGGTATAAAAGAACCGCCTTCTTACTGGCCAGAGCTGCTAATAAACCAGCGTGTGGGGAGCATCTTTTCCATTCTACTACTTGAGCGCTACAATTTTCATCATCTGTAAACGCAGCTATTATTAGCTTGCCTGTATTTGATTCCTTACTCATTTCTCTTGTATGCGTCAACAACCACAGTTTAAGCATTTGTTTTTTTCGGCCTATAAATATCCATATTTTTGTTGAGCTTATCGCAACGCTGCACTGCTAAACCTGCTTAAGGATCATCGAAAAAAAATAACACACCACTAACGCACAGCGATTGCCTGGTGATGGTCATTAAAAATGAGTACCAATTTCTCCGTAAGCCTAAAATTTAGACGCTGTGAAACTCAGACAAATCAACGTTAACTCTTTTTCCCAGCGCACTGCTTTGCAGGGCTAGCTCTATGACTTTAATCACTCTAGCACCTTCTAAAGCACTCACGGGAACTTTTGCATTAGATTTAATAGCTAATGCAAGCTTTGCGTAATATTCAGAGTAACAACCAGCTAGCGTTTCTATCTTGATTGCTTGTTGCTCCTCGGTATCAGGACCTACTAAATACTTAATACCATAATTTACTGGTGGTTCAATACCGAAAGCAGGAGCAGTTAAAGCGACACCATCTCGCAACTGTTGCTCTTGAGGGTCCAATCCGTATTTTAGATAATTACCTTGTTCTCCCTGCAACTGAAACCTTAAATTTGGCGATGCGGAAAACGGACTTGATTTGAGTACAACTTCCATATTGTCATAGTGCAGCATCACCTGAAAATAGTCAGTTACACTGGAATTCTCTCGTAAAATAGTACAATTAGCGGTTAAAGCTTGTGGAGCACCAAATAAATGTAACACTTGATCAATTAAATGAGAACCTAAGTCATAGAAGACTCCCGACGCCTCTCCTTGTTGCTCAAGCCAACGACCTTCAACCACTGGCCTAAACCGATCAATATTACTATTAAAGACCCTAATATCCCCAAGCTTGCCACTTTCAATGACTTGTTGGAGCGTTAAAAAATCACCATCCCAACGTCTATTATGATACACCGATAAAACTAACGACTTTTGCCGAGCCAATTCTGTTAGTTTTAGAGCCTGCTCACTAGATTCTGTCATTGGCTTTTCAATTAAAACATGTTTGCCTGATTCTAAGGCAAGTTTAGCTAACGGATAGTGAGTGTAGTTAGGTGAAGTGATGATAATTAAATCTGCATCTGACTCTGTAATCATCTGCTCAGATTGTTGATACACTTCAATACCTGAAAATGAATTGCGGACTGCTTCTAATCTACTAGTACTTATTGCGATCAGAGAAAAATAGGGAGAATGTACAACAAAGGGGATATGAAAAACGGTTGCAGACAACCCGAAACCAACGATAGCGACCTTTATCAAAGTTATTTCCTTATTTATGTATTTGAGGTTATTGATGTCTATAGTCTGGCTACCATTCAAAAAATCCAAATTGAAGCACGGCAATTCCTTTAAAAACAATAACAACCAAATTAGTGATGTGAACATTACTCCCTGATATTACTGGTAATTACTTAAAACGACAACCCGCTATGTAGGAAAAAAAGTGAATGTGTCTCATTTGTAACACAAAAACTTCCCTGCCTCTGGTTTTATCTATTCGAGACCTCTGCATAACTCCTGAAAACTCAGATAGGTCTTAATATAATTAGCTATGCAAAAATAATTGATCACTCAGCCCGAATTATTTATTGCTACTTCTGATTTAAACCACCCTATTCTTCATAGCCTAGATGACACTGAGGCATTATTGGATTGGTCTCGAATCGAAAGCTTGCTCTCTTCTATCTACACTGCTAAGACAGACTGCCTGAGCTACCCACCCTTGATGCTTTATAGAAGTTTATTGCTGGGGATATGGTATCGGTTATCAGATGTTCAATTGGCTCAATGTTTATATAGAGACTTGTTGTTTCACAAATTTCGCCATCTGAACTCACCGTTAAATAACCAGAAGCGACTACTTTGGACCGTTTTTGAAGCCAGTTAGTTGAACATAAACTATGGGTAAAGCCTTTAGAGGAAATAAACCGCCAGTTGAAGAGCAGAATATCATCATGACACAAGGGCGTATTAAGATCATAGATACCACGCCGATAAGAAGCCGCTCTGTCAGGCTTGGGGAAAAATAAAAATGGTGTACCAAAAAAAGATCCACAAGCAGATTTGCACGTTACAACCACAGTCGTAGACGTAAAAAATCGATCTATAGTCTTTCAATTCATACAGGGTGGATGTAGATGGATTCATCCATAGCCAAAGCGCCACCCTCGGTAATGAACACGATTACAAGAGCCTGATAGCTTGTTTCTGGGGGGGGGATGCAGCACTTGCCGATGCAGCTTATTAGCTCTAAAGAAACACGAGAATAATTAAAGGGCCTTGGTATTGATGATCAAGTACAACGTAAGGGCTGGCGAAAAAGCAACTTTTTTGGTTTAGCAGTCATGGCAGCTAACATTAAAAAGGGTGCGATGTGTTTGACACTCTATGGTTTGGCTGAGTAGATTAACGAGATTAATCCATTTAGAAATTGGCTGTAATGCCAAAAAAGCCAATTAACAGACACCTGAATTCGTGATTTCGAAGTGAATACAGAGTGTAGGATATTGGTTCTACAGTGGAGTTGACCAATATTAGCTGCAAGCTAATATGCGTCCTGCATTCGCTAAACAAATGCATCCCGGCATAAAACCCGTAGGTTCAGCGGGCATTTTTTAACC
>ASZJ01000125.1 GCA_000416275.1 Osedax symbiont Rs1 | reverse complement strand
TAGATCTACCCAGCGGCTTAAGAAAAATTTGCAAGGCACTGCTATAAATGGAGTGACTATTGTCAAGTGACTAGTTGGTGCAACATGCGGGCTAGATATATTCATATTTACGATATCAATTGATACAGTCTATTGTCCAATGGTGATTTTTGAAATTAGCCACATAGATAAAAGGCAGATTCAATTGCACTTTGCCATTGATAATGGCATTAGTGTAGCGGCAAATTTCATAACCGTCTGCTGCCAAAATTCGCCACTCTTGCCCTCCTGATTTTTTTTTCGCCACTACCTCTAGCTGGTGATAACTACAGTTGCTGCCTATATGAAATTCGAATGGCAACCAACGTATCGGGTCGTATACTGGGAAAGGAACAGCATCATGGAATTTAAAAATATCATCGTGACACAATAAACTCTGTTTAATAGTAGGCCAGAGCGTCTCTTTTAAAAAATATTGATCAATAAAATGAGCTGATTCTTGATAGGCTTTACAATATTCAAGCATCAGTGGTTGGATGTCGGGTAAAAAACCTCTTGCTCCGCCCCACATTCCCGCGAGTAACAATTCCGTATGGGTAAAGTAATCGCGCATGTGATGAAACCAATATTTTGATGCCAGCCACGCAGACACCGCCGATTGATCCTTTTCGGACAAGAGAGAATCAGCATCGCGGATCAAATAAAAATCGACCTCTGAATCATCTAGCACTAAAAAGCGCCACATCAGTGGATGAATTTTCGATGTCTGGCTGCTCATAAATATTATTTGTGCACCGTATGATTGCAAACGGGCAATCACGTGCTGGGGAACGTCTTGTGCAACATAAAAGCGACATACCCAGTCGGGATAGAGTTCCTCGGCGGTCTGAACATTGATCACCGCTGATTCACAATACTTTGGCAAGTTTCCAAACAGTGAAAATGATATTACGTTGCGCTTTTTTTGCCTCGTTTGAAAGAGCGGTCTCTCACCTTTGACAGAGTAAATAGCTTTGGCTGTTTGACAGTAGTATTGATCGGCGTTACGTAGCGAATAACAACCATATCTCTGTAACTCTTGATCTTTTTTCAGCCAGCCACAAACCTCAGCCAAGCCATCTCGCCAGGTACTACTAGCTTGTTGCTGCTGCACACTACTGGCATGAAAAATTATTTTATATTGATAGTAGGCTGCTTGATACTGCTTATCTCGCAGTAGACAAAAGGCTAAATCCGATATAACCAGCATGTGATTAGGCACTATTTTGAGAGCTGATTGGGCATGCTTAATTGCCGTTTTATATTGTTTTAACGCGGTGCTTTTTTTGAATTTAGTCGCGAGGGCTTCAAATTTTTTCGACTTTTTATCCGAACTATTCTGCTCGATAGACACTAATTAACATCCTCCATGATGAATAATTAGCCAATTCTGACAAAGCTGGCTTGAAAAAGATAGCTGATTTAAAATAACAACTGATCAAACTAAACAGCTAGCAGCCACCTCCAAACGACGTCACTACCAGCTAATAACCTTAATCATAAGCGACTATCGTTCCACAAATGCTCGCTCAATCACATAGTGACCTTGTTCGCCACGGCGCGCTTCTTCACAACCTAAATTATCGAGAATGTCACAGAACTCATCTAACATAGCTGGGCTACCACAAATCATAAAACGGTCATTTTCAATATCTAAATCGGCAATCCCTAAATCAGCGGTTAATTTACCACTGGTCAGTAAATTAGTCAGCCGGCCTTGGTTGCGAAACTCTTCGCGGGTAACCGTTGGATAATATAGAAGTTTATCGCGAATCATCTCGCCAAAATATTCATTCTTAGGTAATTCGTTCTCAATATAATCTAAGTAGGCGAGTTCTGATTTATAACGCACGCCATGGGTTAAAATAATTTGATCATACTGTTCATATATTTCAGGATCTTTAATAATACTCATGAAAGGCGCTAAACCAGTACCTGTACTCAGTAAAAAAAGCCGCTTACCCGGTAATAAATAGTCATCTATCAGAGTCCCTGTTGACTTGCGACCGACTAATACTTTGTCCCCTACTTTAATATTTTGTAGCTTAGAGGTCAGAGGGCCATTTTCTACTTTTATACTAAAAAATTCTAGCACATCTTCATAGTTTGCACTGGCGATGCTATAAGCACGCATCAATTTTTTGCCACCTTCCTCTAAGCCTATCATCGTAAAATGACCGTTTTTAAACCTAAAACTAGGATCTCGACTAGTGGTAAAACTAAATAAAGTGTCATTCCAATGATGCACACTCAATACTTCTTCTGCGACTATATTAGACATTTTATCCTCAATTTCACGGCTGGTTAACACTGAAACAGTCGTTTCAGTCGATAATTCATATTGCATATTCACAAAAGCTATTAAAAATGATTCTTTAATAACCTAACTGATTTTATGCTTAACCATTAAGTAGTCAAATAACTTTTAATACTAACAATATTACAAACAAAGAATAATGATAATCATTAAGATTAAATATAGCTAGTCAGTTCTTAGCTATTAACGCGGTTTTTCTAAACGCTAACACCATTACAAGATGGATATTATTAAACATGACTGGCTAGCAACCTCTGAACAAGTCGCACACGCCCCTGGCGTACGGAAAAATTTGTGATTAAGGCCACGGCTACAGACATACTGATGGGCTGATGAAAGCCGTTAACGCAGAGCAGGATTTTCTCTGTGCGCCCCGCATCCGCTAAATATATGCATCTAAGCATAAAGCTCATAACTTGAATGGATATTTTTCTATCCGCCGTAGAATCAAGAGCTTGCACAATGCGCTGCAGTGAAGTGAGCGATTCAGGTAATCGCTATATTAGCGACCAGCCCACTTATTAATACACTCAAGCTAACCATTGCTCGTAAACTGTTGTATAGTCACAACTGCAGATTATAATATTAAGGCTGTATTCATATACCCATTGCTGATTACTCCATCATCTGTAACTATAGGATTAAATAATGTTTAGACAACTTTCTTACCTGACAATAAAAACCAAATTAACCTGCCTGTTTTTAAGCACGCTAGTAATGTTAGTTTTGTCTTTAACTTATGCACTTTTCAAACTGGACGGAATCGGCGGCGAATTAAAAAGTATTTCAGCTGACATCCAAATTACTAGTGTCGTCTCTGAAATAACCATCAACCAGCTAGAGCAAGCCATTTACTTTGAACGGTCTTTACGCTTAGGACTGGAAATGGCACAGCACCCCAGCGCCACAAGATCCTTTAAAAATTCTGTTAATAGTTTCTATAGCTACAACGAGGTAGTAAATAGCGAGTTAAAAAAGGGGAACATATTAACCCAAGAGCTGGAAGCTAATGCGCGCTCCCTAACAGAAGCTAACGAATATAAGCACGTTAATAAACTGCTTATAGATATTGCATACCAACATACTCTGTACGTAGAGCACGCTCAGGCTGTTTTTCTTTTGCTTGAAGAAAGAAAGTACAATCGAGCCACTGCTAAATCAGAGTTGCTGGCACATCAAGAAGATAATTTAGACCACTCCTTAGAAGCATTACTGCTAGAGCTTAAATCCTTTACTGAAGCAGCTGCTCAGACGGCTGAACAACATGAAAAAACTGCATTTAATCACTTAATTACAATCGCATTTTTTTCAATTATCACTTTGTTAAGCATATCCATACTAATCTCATCATCCATTACTAACAGTTTATTAATCGCCTTGCGTGGTGCTGAAGATATCGCAGCAGGTGTCTTGAATTCCGAAATAAAAGTAATCAACAAAGGAAGTGTCGGCAGGTTAGAGCAAGCTTTACTCAACATGCGTAATAATTTGCGAAACTTAGTCACCGAAATGGCGAGTTCTTCACGATCACTGACTAGTGCTGCGACAGATTTATCCGCTACATCTACCCTTTCAAATGACAGTATCCAAGAGCAAAAAAATAAAATCTTACAGGTAGTCGCCTCGGTCAATCAATTGTCTTATAGCATTCAAGAAGTCGCTAACAACGCCGCCACTACATCAGAATCTGCAAAGGATGCAAAAAAAGAAGCCCATGGAGGCCAACAAGTTGTACAGGGAACTATCGAGGCTATTCAAGTACTTGCCGGAGGTATTGAAAATGCAGCCGATGCCATCAATCAAGTAGGACAGGATAGTAATGCCATTGGTAAAGTTGTCGATGTGATTAAAGAAATAGCTGGGCAAACCAATCTATTGGCTTTAAATGCAGCTATTGAAGCTGCGCGAGCTGGAGATAAAGGTAGAGGATTTGCCGTGGTCGCCGATGAAGTTAGATCATTGGCACAGCGAACTCAGGAGTCGACCGCTGAGATAGAAGAGATGATTTCAAACCTACAAAAAGGCGCAAAAAATGCTATTAATATGATGGAAACAGGCCGTACCCAAGTAAAGCAAAGTGTAGAGCATGTATCACAAGCAGAATTTGCACTGCAGTCTATTACCAGCTCAGTTGATTCTATCAATCAAAAAAACACCGAAATAGCCACTGCTGCGAAAGAGCAAAGCGAGACCTCAGAAGAGATCAACCAAAATATTAACTTGCTCTCCGAGCTTGCTGAAAAGAGTTCTTACACTGTTGAACAGACATCCCTTTCAACGAAGCAACTAGCCTCTATGGCGTTAAAGTTACAAGATAACATCAGCCATTTTAAAATCAAGTAAGCCCAATAATATAGATTAAATTCAAACTATTAATCCAATATTTAACACCGTATCTAGCCTAGTCTTTGAGCTGAGAGGCCTCAGAGCCAAGGAAGATATAATTTATTTTATCTTTCTTTGATATTAATCAATCACTAATATCCAGAAAACACTGCCGAAATGTTACTATGCTGGCTAAGCATAACTACTGCGTTCGGTAAATACGGCGCTAACAATCGGCTCAACATGCTCATTTACACCAGTATACTCTACTATCTCGCCGGTTTTTGCCTCGTTTTCCTTCGCTCGTCACGTTATGCTGAGGCTTCACTACTACCTGAATCCGTACATTCAACCCTGAATCCGTGACTTCAAAGTGAATTCAGAGTGTAAGATATTGGTTCTACAGTGGAATTGAAAAACATTAGCTGCAACCATAGGCTCAGTGAGTGTTTTTCTAATCGCCGTAAAATCAATAGTTTGCGCTATGTGCTGCAGTAAGATCACTGATTCAGCTATTTTACAGAGCATGTATTTTCGCTCTCGCTGTGATTAAACAGAGCAGCGAAATTTATGAGGCTGTCCACACTCGCCCACTTTAAAAGGAATTCTTTTTGTACAAGACTGCGTTTAAATTACTTAATTTGCTGTTAGGCAGTATCCGAGATTTAGCACCTATTATTCTGGTGGTGCTATTTTTTCAGCTAGTCGTTTTACAACAACCACTACCCAATGTCAGCCAGTTGGTACTGGGGGTGGTCTTTGTCCTTTTAGGGCTGACCTTTTTTATCCACGGTTTAGAGCAAGGTCTGTTTCCGATTGGCGAGTCAATGGCGCATGCTTTTGCCCGCAAAGGTAATGCCTACTGGTTGCTTACTTTCGCTTTCGCGCTCGGCTTTGGCACGACTGTTGCCGAACCTGCACTTATTGCGGTCGCCGCAGAAGCTGCCAAGGTGGCCGCCACTGGCGGCATGATCGGCTCATCAACCGCCGATATGTCTGAATATGCCAACGGGCTGCGCTACAGTGTTGCCTTAAGTGTCGGCCTGGCGATACTGTTAGGAGTTTTGCGAATTATCAAAGGCTGGTCGGTGCAGTGGTTTATTATAGGCGGTTACCTGATGGTTGTAATAATGACGGCTTTCGCCCCCGCTGAGATCATCGGTATCGCCTACGATTCCGGTGGAGTCACCACCTCAACCATCACCGTTCCTCTGGTCACCGCACTCGGTGTCGGGCTCGCGTCCTCAATTAAGGGCAGAAATCCGATGACTGATGGTTTTGGCTTAATCGCCCTCGCCTCGTTAACACCGATGATCTTCGTTATGGGCTACGGGATGATAATACTATGATATTTAGCGATATTATTTATCAGGTTTACCAAACCACCGTCAGTACATTCACCGATGTATTACCGATTGTGGCTATTTTATTTGGCTTTCAATTCGCGGTTATTCGCAAGCCAATGCCCAATTTAGGGCGCGTCATTATGGGCTTTTTCTGGGTTCTAATCGGCCTATCGCTATTTTTAATCGGTCTTGAATGGGCACTTTTTCCGATTGGAAAACTCATGGCCCAGCAATTAACCGATCCTGTTTTCCTAGCGGGAGATAACCTCGAAGCGATTGCCAACCTCACATGGTCGGATTATTACTGGGTTTACTTGTTTGCCTTCCTGATCGGATTTGCCACGACCATCGCCGAACCTTCGCTGATCGCGGTGGCGATCAAAGCGAATGAAGTTTCCGGTGGAGCGATTGGTGTCTGGGGATTGCGTTTGTCTGTAGCACTTGGCGTAGCTGTCGGCATTTCTCTGGGTTGCTACCGTATCGTCGTCGGCGATCCCATTCACTATTACATCATGGCAGGCTACGTGATTGTGATCGGCCAAACCATGATTGCTCCGAAATTGATCATCCCCTTAGCCTATGATTCAGGCGGTGTAACCACCTCCACCGTCACAGTACCACTAGTCGCTGCACTAGGATTGGGACTGGCTGGAACTGTCCCTGGAAGAAACCCCTTGATCGACGGCTTTGGCTTAATTGCTTTTGCCAGTTTATTCCCGATCATCTCAGTGATGGCCTATGCACAAATTAGTGAATCACTCAGTAAAAGAGCGCAAAAAAAGTCACAGCAACACACTTAATGGATAGAAAATATGCACTTTAAATTAATCATTGTCTTTAACCAAGACGATAAGACCGACGAAATAATGGCTGCCGCACGTGAAGCGGGAGCAACTGGCGCAACTATCATTAACAATGCTCGAGGCGAAGGCCTCAAACAGCCCACCACCTTTTTCGGCTTAACTTTAGAGAGCCAACGGGATGTGTTGCTGTTTGTAGTTGAAGAACATTTGAGTCGCCATATTCTGGAAACTATTAACTCTGTCGGGCATTTTGATGAAGAGCCCGGCACCGGTATGGCAATTCAAATAGATATCGAAGATGCGGTAGGTATCAAGCACCAAATAGACCATCTCATTCCAACAGTGGAGACTGAACTGTGAACCCTGCAAAAGTAATTAAAGCGACCGACGTGATGTCTAACAACTTTGTGATGCTCGACGGCATGAGTACTGTCCGCGAGGCTATCAATGCAATGCGTGATAAAAACACCGATGTAGTGATTGTCAATAAACGCACTGAGCACGACGCCTACGGAATCGTGGTTCTGGCGGATATTGCCAAGCATGTACTGGCCAAAGATCGCGCCCCTGAAAGGGTTAATATTTATGAAGTAATGACTAAACCTATTATCTCGGTGCCCCCGCAAATGGATATACGCTATTGTGCGCGCCTGTTCGATAAATATACTCTGGCCTACGCCCCGGTGGTTGAAGACGAACAAGTTCTCGGACTAGTAGGCTATCGTGAAATAGTGTTGCACGAATTAGCGGCTGATTAAAAAAGCCCTTGTAGCAGCGACCAATATAAAGACACTACTCTCATAACTCGATAATGATTTATGAGAGTCCCGCCTAAAAGCACCCTTTAATCATTTCAATAAGCTCATAGAGAGATGGCTTTAGCTGGCTCTTCCAGCTAAAATGCCAGCCCAATTATATACTCAAGAATTAGGTATCTCGCATTATATGAGCACAGTCACTCAAAAGATCGAACTATTAGCCCCCGGTGGTGATGTTGAAGCAATCAAGGCGGCGATTGTCGCTGGTGCTAATGCGGTATATTGCGGCCTCGATACCTTTAATGCGCGCAACCGCGCCGCCAATTTATCATTTACCGAACTAACCGGTATTTTACGGCTGGCCCACAAGTATAATTGTGAAGTGTTTCTGACCATTAACGTGGTAATTCTTGAGCAGGAAATGGCCGGCTTGTTTAAGCTGCTTAATAAATTAGTTAACACCCGTATCGACGGCATCATAGTGCAAGATTTGGCGCTGTTTAGCTTAGTTAAAAAACACTTCCCGAGCTTAGATATTCACGCTTCTACGCAGTTGACCACGCACAATCCTGGACAGATTTTATTCTTAAAGCAAGCGGGTGCCTCACGCGTTAACTTGTCCCGTGAATTGAATATTTCTGAAATAAAATCGTTAACCACTCTCGCCCATGAGCAGCAAATGTTATCGGAAGTATTTGTGCACGGCTCGCTTTGCATTGCTTTTTCCGGCCAGTGTTATTCCAGTTCCGTCAGTGTAGGCAACTCAGGCAACCGCGGTCGCTGTAGTCAAGCTTGTCGCGATGAATACGTGCCGGGCAAAACCGGCAATAAATTCCCACTCAATTTAAAAGATAATTCAGCGTATTTTGACCTGCCGCAACTGGTCGAAGCCGGTGTCGACTCTTTAAAAATTGAAGGTCGTATTAAAGGCGCTCACTACGTTTATACCGTGGTCGATAGTTGGCGGAAAAATGTTAATCAGTTTATAGAAACCGGTAAACTGCGCGAAGATGACTCTAATTTACATAAAGTATTTAACCGCGATTTTACTAATTCCTTCTTAACTGGACGTTTAAGCAAGGATATGTTTATTGATAATCCTCGCGATCACAGTGTGACCCATGCGATTACCAGCAGTAACGCTATATCTGTGGTGCAAGTTCAAGAGGTGACCCAGACACTGTACACCGATAAACAGACACTAGGTGCCACACTTGAGGATAAGATTCAGTACCTCAGCATTGCCAAACAAAACATCAGCATCAGCTTTTCAGGCCAACTTGATCAACCTTTAACGGTCAAAGTGATCATTGAAGAGAACGCCAAGAACAGCCATCTACCGATTGTGGTCAAATCCACATCCAAGCTGATTCGCTCTGAAAAATCTCCACTAGATCAAACAATTTTAGCCAAGCGTTTTAAAAGCTTTAACAATTCAGACTATCTGATCGAACGTTTGGACTGCAGTGCATTGGCCGAGGGACTGGGCATTCCCTTTAAAGAATTAGCCGCCTTAAAAACCCAAGTGGCCTATCACTTAAACGATGACCGAGCGGTTATCGCGCCAGTTGATTTACCTAAACTAGTCTCGCAACCTAAACTGAGCAATCGGCAACCGGGCAACAAACCGACACTGTCTATTTTGATCAGCGCTGAAAAAGATTTTTATCTGGCCGATGAAACGGATGCGGATGTCTATTTCAAATTGCCAGAAAGTTACAAGAAAGGGTCGCCAAAATACAGCGATATACTCAACGCAAACCCGAAACTTATCCCGTGGTTCCCCGCGGTATTAATTGGTAAGGACTATATTGAAGCCGTAAAAATTCTCGAGCAAGTGAAGCCACAAAAAATTGTCAGCAACAATACCGGGATTGCCTATGTAGCTAAGCAAATGGGCATAGAGTGGATCGCTGGACCGTTTTTAAACACCACTAACTCTTATGCTTTAATGACCTTGCAAGAAGAGTTAGATTGCGCGGGCGCATTTATTTCTAATGAAATCAATCGCCAGCAAATTAAAAATATTGCCCGGCCGAAAAATTTCAAAATGCTATACAGCATCTATCACCCGATATTGATGATGGTCAGCCGTCAGTGTTTCTTTCAGCAGACCGTCGGCTGCAAAAAGCCTACCATCGAAGATGGCTGTATGCTTAAGTGCACTAAGGCCACCACGATCACCAATGTCAAAGGAGTCTCCTTTGCAGTGGACAAACAGCGGGGTGGCTACCCGAGCATTTACAACCATGAACAATTTTTAAACTTGGATATAATCAATGAGTTAGAGCATGCTTTTGATGAGTTTTTTATCGACCTGACCAACATTGGCAGCGGTTCAAAAGAAGAATTAGATAAGCTGCAACTGCTCCGACATTTTGAAAATGCACTCAGTATGGATAGTCAAATATATACGAATGCACAAGCCCACCTCAGCAGTATGGTCACCGTTAAAACCAACGCCCAGTACACTCAAGGTTTATGAGCCAACCAAGCCGGACCGATAACCTGCCAATCTTGTATTCACTACAAAACTGCCCGTATGCAATGCGGGCACGTCTTGCGCTGCTATTGTCCGAGCAAACTATCATCATCCGCGCAATCAGCCTCAAAGACAAACCTCAAGCGATGCTCGCAGCTTCGCCTAAGGGCACGGTGCCAGTTTTGATATTAGCGGACGGCACTGTCATTGAGCAGAGCTTGGATATAATGCTCTGGGCATTGAGGCAGAGCGACCCCTACAATTTATTGGCGCAACAGCATCCCGAGAGCCAGCGCGAGATTATTCGCTTGATTCAACGGGGTGATCAGGAGTTTAAACATCCCCTTGAACAGTATCGCGCCGCTAAACGCTATCATCGCGACTCCGAAATACAATGGCGTCAACAGTGTGAAGTGTTTATTGAAGAGCTCGAACAACGCTTGGCAGCTACTGGTTTTTTTGTGTCCGACAACCTCAGCTTAGCCGACTATTCACTGATTGCCTTTATGCGCCAATTCGGTCGCGTCGACCGCCGCTGGTTTGCCACTGCCCCCTACCCTAAAGTAAAAGCTTGGCTAAGCAGGCAATTACAAAGTCAGCTATATGCCAGAATGATGACCAAACATCAACTGTGGCACAATGAGGCGCCGTGCTGTTATCTCTGATCCTGAATCCGCGATTTTAAAGTTAATATAGAATATAAAGCATTGATTTTACGATAAAATTTAAAATATTAAAGTTCATATGTGTCCTGCATTCGCTAAATAAATTCATCCATGCATCAAACCCATAGCTTCAATAGGTCGGCTTCCCGCTTTTTTCAATCAACACTAATTATTTATAGAGGCAGTTTGTGGTGCACAAACATTCTCGATTTCCTGCCTATTACCACCGATAATAGCCGCTGTATTGGCTACTCTGCTGTTTGATACAGACTTTAAAAGATATTTTAGCGGCATCTAGACAGTACTGGAGTCGATTGTTTTTCTAAAATTTATTGATCCACATCAAAGTAATTGATAATGATTTTCATTACGATATAATAAATTTATTTGTTATCAAGGTGATGCAATATGTCCATTTCAAGACGTCGATTTCTCTCATTAACCGGAGCTGGACTAGCAGCTTCTAGCCTGCCATCGTTGCTGAGCGCTAACCAAGGATCTCAGCTGACTATATGGGGTCCACCTATTGGGCCATCGATTACTTTAGCCCACGTTGCTGCCAATGGCACCAGTCGCTCTCATATTGATCACCTAGATTTTAAAGTCTGGAGAACTCCTGATCAATTGCGCTCGGGAATCATTTCAGGGGACATGCAGTTGAGCGGTATTCCCAGTTATGTCGGTGCCAACTTGTATAACAAAGGTATCCCGGTACAACTGATGAATATTTTAACTTGGGGCCTGCTATACATAGTCTCAACAGATGGCAGTATTAAAAGCATTGCCGATATCGCCGGTAAAACCATCACTATGCCATTTAAAAATGACATGCCCGACTTAGTCTTTAAATACATCACCGAGAAAGCGGGCATGGTCAATGGCAAAGACTTTACCCTAAATTATGCATCTACACCGCTGGAAGTGGTGCAAATGATGCTGAGTGGACGAGCAGATATCTGCATATTACCTGAGCCTGCCGCAACTGCGGCGATGCTAAAAGGCCACAGCAAAGGTTTGCAGATTCATCGCTCGATTAGTATTCAAGAGGCATGGGGCGAGGCAACTGGGGGATCACCTAGAATCCCACAGGCGGGATTATTAGTTAACCGTCAACTGGTCGATACATCGCCCGATTTATTGCGCGCTATCCAACAAGACTGTGTGACCTCTAGCGCCTGGGCGATAAACAACCCCGCTGAAGCTGGCGTACTCGCACAGGATTATATTGGAATAAAAGCCAAGATCACTGAAAAATCAATGCCCTTTATTAATTTAGATGCAACTCCGGCGCAAACCGCTAAAAAAGAGTTGGAAAGCTTCTTTGCTAAATTAGCGGAGCTTTCACCGGCGATTATTGGCGGTAAATTGCCGGACAATGATTTTTACTTGGATCTATAAACCGATTGTTATCTGGCAATGAGTTCCTTGAGCTGTAAAGTCAAAATAGCTGACCAATATCTGAATCAGTGGCATTGAATAGATTAACAGCAGTTTTTACATATCTGTGGAGCGTCTGGGGATCACTACCTGGCGTGTTTCTATTTCTTGCTTGCTGGGAATTTGGCCACTCTATTTACGGCAGTTTTATACTGCCCTCTCCCGTCGAAACTTCGAGCGCACTGATGCGCATGATCGATGAAGGCCGTGGATGGCCGCCGATGTTATTGACCTCTTGGCGGGCTCTGTCGGGGTTCGTCTTTGCCGCATTGGTGGGCAGCGCCCTTGGCCTACTCGCCGGACTGTCGATGACTCTCGCTAAAACGATGCGCCCAGTGATCACAATTTTGCTAGGTGTACCGCCAATAGCTTGGATTGTACTGGCCTTAATTTGGTTCGGCATGGGTGGCGCAACCGCTATTTTCACGGTCATAGTCACGACATTACCGATGACTTTCGCCGCGGCGATTGAGGGCATGCGCACCGTTGATCGACGCCAACTGGATATGGCCGACAGTTTTGGAGCGGGCTTTTATTTAAAGATTACAAACCTCTATATTCCGCATCTATTATCCTACCTATTCCCCGCGTGGATTACAGCACTGGGGATGGCTTGGAAAGTAGCGGTGATGGCTGAACTACTCTCAACCAATGAGGGGATTGGCGCCAGCTTAGCGCTCGCCAGAGTGAATTTAGATACGGACGAGGCAATGGCGTGGGTGATGGCGGTTATACTGCTGCTACTCAGTGTTGAATACTTATTTCTCGAACCTTTAAAACGAAAATTAGAGCCCTGGAGAAATGATGCATCAGCAAAGCGATAAAACCCCAATCTTGCGAGTAGCACTATGCTGAGCTGGAATAAAATATCCCACCACTTTGGCTACACCCAAGTTTTAGAAGACTTAACCCACAGCATTAGCGCAGGATCTTGTAGTGCGATCGTCGGCCCCTCTGGATGTGGTAAATCAACACTGCTCTCAATCGCCGGCGGTTTACTGCAACCCGGTAGCGGCACAATTGAGAACAGCTTTGAGCGCACCGCGATGGTCTTTCAAGAAGATCGAACTCTACCCTGGCTAAATGCACTAGATAATATCGCCTTTGGTCTAAAAGCACAGGGGGTCGCTAAAAAAACCCGCCGCGAGCAAGGGGCAAAAATTGCTCAGACCTTAAAACTAACCGCGGATGATTTACAAAAATATCCCCATCAACTCAGCGGCGGTATGCGCCAGCGAGTAGCACTGGGGCGCGCTTTGGCGATAGAGCCGAACTTACTTTTGTTAGACGAGCCCTTCAGCGCTTTAGATATCGGATTAAAACAAGAATTACAAAGTTATGTGCTAGAAAAAATGTCCCAAACTAATCTTGCCGTGGTCTTTATTACTCACGACTTATTAGAGGCGATTAGAATGTGCGATTCAATACTGGTGCTTTGTGCTGGCGGAAAACTGGTCTATCAATGTGAGATTCCCGAAACGCCCAGTTCACGCAGCGAGAGATTTATTTATCACCAAGTTGCCAGTCTATTAGAGCAACCAGCAGTGCGAGCAGCTTTTGATTTATCTAACGCCCCCTCCAGAGAAATACTCAGTGCTTAAAAAAATCTTGCCTCAGTCGATATTGGCCTTCGTCTTTCAGTTGGGGTTTAGGCCGTTTTTTATCTTAGGGAGCTGCTTTTCCATCCTATCCATCACCATTTGGGCGGCGATTTTACTCGGGCTAATCAGCAGCACCGCAAAGCTGCCCCCCGCTATTTGGCACGCTCATGAAATGATATTTGGTTTTGCCGGCGCTGCGCTGTGCGGGTTTTTACTCACCGCGGTGCCCACTTGGTGTAAACAGCCCCCTGCCAGTGCAAAAATGCTGTTATTACTGGTCGCTATTTTCCTCTTGGGCAGACTATCGATCAGCTGTAACGCATATTTTCCAATGTGGTTGGTTGCACTCCTTAACTTAAGCCTTATGCCGACCTTGTTTTACGTTATCGCGCCGCTGTTATTGACTATCAGCGGCAACAAGAATGCAATTTTTATCTATATTATTATTAGCTACTGGCTCTGCCAAGTTATGTTTTTCTACTCGCTATTAATCGCTGAGGGCAGCCTACTTTTTACAGCGCTGCGCCTTGCAAGTTATGTCTTAATTTACGCAATAATCGTCACCGTCACCCGTATATCGATGATGTTAGTCAACAAGGCATTACAGGAACAACGAGACTTAGAGCACCAATATAAACCTCATCCGGCACGAAGAAACATGGCCGCTGCAAGTTTTATACTGTTTGCCGCGGCGGATATTTTTTATCCGCACAACGCCGTCACTGGCTGGATTGCACTGGCGGCAGGGGCAGCTCAAATAGATAGATTAAGTGACTGGCACTTAGGTAGGGTACTGCTTAAACCATACGTGGCGATTATTTATACGGCATATCTGTGGATAGCGTTGGCCCTGTTGAGCATTGGCGCTAATTATATTTTTGCCTGGGGCGAAATTAGCGACTGGCGACACGGCCTATACATTGGCGCTATCGGCTCTGCTATTTGCGCAGTATTCTCAATTGCCGGCTTGCGTCATTCAGGATTCGATTTCCCACTGCCTAAACTGGCGGTCACCGCCATGCTCTTGATTTCTCTGGCGGCAATTTTTCGGGTTTTCAGCAACTTTTATCTATTGGCCGCGCTGTGTTGGGCACTGGCTTTTTGCTGCTATTTAATTA
>ASZJ01000124.1 GCA_000416275.1 Osedax symbiont Rs1 | reverse complement strand
TTTTGCATCTCTCATCGAAACTCATTCATGGAGCACCGTCAAAGTAGATAGAAACGCTTTCCAATTTTTCTATCGATACGTCATTAACAGACCTTGGGAGTGGCTTAATATTGTTAAACCACCGCAAGTCAGAACGTTACCTGACATCCTTACACCCACTGAAATTTCAATGATCATTTCACGCACCAAACAGCTGCGCTATCAAACCTTCTTTCTCACTTTGTACAGTCTAGGCTTACGCTTAGGGGAAGGACGACATTTAGCCATTGGTGATATCGATAAAGCCTTAATGCAAGTGCATATTCGTAATGCTAAAGGCGGTAAAGATCGCTATATCACGCTACCACAGCGCACCTTAGAAGCATTGCGAGTCTATTGGGCTACACATCGTCACCCTACATGGATATTCCCCAGTAAATCGATTATATCGGATGCCGTCATCGATTCAAGTGGCATACAAAAGGCACTCAAAGCAGTCGTTAGAGATTGCCCCTTCACTAAAAGAGTGTCGCCGCATACCTTGAGGCATTGCTATGCAACCCACTTACTCGAATTAGGTGTAGATTTACGCTCTCTGCAGTCGCTGCTGGGGCACAACAGTTTAAATACGACCGCGCGTTATACTCAACTAACGGATATTAGAATCAAAGATACAGGCGATAAAATTGATCAGCTTGCCAATAACCTCTCGATTAAGTGGGAGGTGGATCATGACTCTGGCAAGCATTATTAAACAACATAAGCATGAACTATTAGAAGAATACGGTGATCGCATAACCCCAGCTATGCGGCGTTTAATCGACGCGGTACTACTTTGTCGAACTGAACGAGCGGGTAAAAGCTTATGGCACTGCGATCATTGCAATACGGTTGAACGCTTCCCTCTTTCTTGTGGTCATCGCAGCTGTCCAATGTGCCAACAGCGAGACACTAGCCAATGGATTGAAAGAGAGCAACAAAAGCTACTCCCAGTCGACTATTTTATGCTGACGGTCACTCTGCCTTTTGAGCTGCGCCCGCTAGTCTGGCATAACCAAAAAAAGGTCTATGCCGCCATGTTTACAATCGCCTCACAACTGGTCAAAGATTTTGCGAGGACTTCACCGAAGCTTGGGGCTGATCCCGGCTTTATCATCATATTGCACACCCATACACGAAGGCTCGATTTCCATCCTCACTTACATATTGTCATCCCCGGCGGGGGCTATAACAAATCTAAGAAACAATGGATTAAAAACAAAGGGACATTTTTATTTAACGAAAAAGCAGTGGCCAGTGTATGGCGAGCGAGGATGTTGGATTACCTAAATAGCGCGGGCTTTAGCCTTCCTAGACTACCCAAAAAATGGATAGTCAACTGCCGTAAAGTAGGTAACGGCCTTCCAGCGCTTAAGTATTTATCACGATATTTATATCGTGGTGTGCTGCAGGATCAGAATATTATCGGCGAAAAAGAAGGTGAGATCATCTTCCAATACAGAAAAAACACCGGTAAATTGTGCACCCGCTCTCTGCCTGTACTCGACTTCATCTGGTTAGTTTTGCAGCATGTCTTGCCTAAACGATTTCGACGGCTGCGTTGCTACGGTTTTTTACACGGTGGAGGAAAGCTATTGCTAAAACGTATTCAATTATTGCTGTTGGTTGTCGTACCTGAATTAGAAAAAGCAGAAAGACCAGATGTGTTATGTCCACACTGCCAATATGCTATGACTTTTTTACTAATTTTACGCCGGCGATGATAAATGGAGCGTAGTAAATGAAAAGAAATCTATCTTTGAACAAAGGAGTAAGCCGATAAAATAGACTTAAAAATCAAGGATCTTTAAATTAGCGAACAAAGCTAAGGCTAGTGCTCGGCTGAATAAAAATCAAACAAAGCCCTCTGCCTGAAACCCTTCTAGATATTAATGCATTATCCACAATATAAAGGTACGGCCACCACCGGGCTTGTCCAACAACCTGATAAGGCGTCGGCTGCGCGACGCCTATCCTTATTTGTTATTACCCGAAGTTGACCGGTAGACTACGCCCCGAAAAGGCTAACTAGTTTTTATCCAGAAACAGGCGCGTCGCGAGAGGCCTCTAGATATCCCTAATATTACCTACAGAGCTCTGCATAACCTTGCGAGCCAAGGTAAAACAGAGCAAAAAAATCATTAGTTACATGAGATACCTTGTTTTAACTCTTTTAAATTTTTGGCTGAACAATCCAGTAAATTCAACCCCTGAACGTAGAGTTCTTTGAGATGTTGGTTATTTATTAAAGGGCTAAGGTCATTAACATCGGTTCCCCCAAGAGTTAACACCTCCAAATATTGTAGCTCGCTTAAAATACTAATATCTGACAGCGGATTTGCTGCTATTTTTAATACTCGCAATTTAGTTAAATGCTGTAAGGGGCTTAAATCAGCAATTTCATTGTGTGCTAAATCTAAATAGACAAGGTTAGTAAAAAAAGCATGCGGGCTTAAATCGGAGATACCTTGCAGAGAGTTGGTAATAGCCTGTACATCTGCGAGTTTACTATCCATGAACAGACAAAAATTTTCCTCCGTATAAGCAAAGTCCATGTCGCCATTGATATGGCTGCCATTTTGTAATCTTTCTAGTGAATTCTGCTGGGAGACAGTAGGTGCAGAGCACATCTCAAGAAACTCACTTTGCGCCATCACTGTATTACTTATTAGCAAATTCACGAGCAAACTTAATAGCAATATTTTCATAGTCAGGATAGTCCTATATTTAACCAATGTTATCATTTGAAAAGAGCTATGTTATAAAACGATTAATACGAAAACAAGATCAGCACTGATTCAGGTTATTGCCAGTCACCGGGATCAACCGCGTAAAAATTTGCTAATTCAGCGAACAACTCAGGGTGCTTCTTTTGCAACGCTTTGGGCCTTTCAAAAAAGACTTCCGTGACTACTGCAAAAAACTCGGCAGGGTTAGTCGCCCCGTATTGATCGATGAGCTGTCGATATGCGCCCGGTTTTTGCTGCTGTAAAGTCGCAAATTCAGCCGCTAATACCCGGGCCCAACGCCGATAGCTAGATTGAGAGCCGAGTAGTGGAGCGCCATTTGCCGACCCCGATTCCTGATCGAGTTGATGGGCAAACTCATGCAGTACTACATTGTGCCCATCCTGAAAATTTTTGCCGCCAGCCAACACATCTTGCCAGGAGAGAATCACCTTCCCCTGTTGCCAAGACTCTCCTAACAACGGCGACTCTGACTGAGAGACAACACCCTGTTGGTTACGCTCTACTCTGGACACCAAAAAACCAGCCGGGTAGACTAAAATATGATGCAGTTGATAGTAATGATTGGTGGCACGATTAAGTAATAGCAGGCATGCCTCGCCGGCGATAGTGACCCGTATTTCATCAGTTATCACTAAACCATCGCAGCCATAGAAGGTTTTATCCTGCAAAAAAAGCCTAATTTCTCGGTGTAATTGCCCGCGCAGTGCCATCGGTAGCTTCGTATAAATACCAATATTAGACTGCAGAATATGCTGCCAGCTATCGGGAAACGGGCTATGCAAAATGCGATTTTTTTGCCAGCGCCTAAAAATCAGCACCGACACTAATAAAAATACGCCTGTCGACAAAATATAAACCGCTGCAACCATGTTGCCCTCCCAATCAGTTTATTAAATGTCCAGCCAACGCCAGAAAGCATTTATTATTAAGCAAAAACTAACGATTTCAGATAAAAACAGTAATCGTTAGTCATCCCTTCCGAGCATTTCATTCGCCTCACTAATAATCAAAAAAGCATCTTGATCATTGTTTTTTATCATTTTTCTTAAAACCTGTAATTTGCTCACCTCAACAACAATCAGAATCATCCGCTTGTCTTCATCGTTTTCTAAGCCCTGCCCCTGCAAAACCGTACCATGAGGGCCGAGTTCCTCTTTTATCAAGCGCTTAAACAACTCAATTTTATTGGTGACTAAGTAAACGACCTTTTTATCTAACCTACCGGTTAAAATAAAATCGATTATTTTGGTGGTCACATAAATACTGATCACACTCCAGAGCACACTCACTCTGTCATCAAAGAGAAACAGCGCGCTACCAATGATAATTAAATCTATAAAGAAGATAACACTGGATGCTTTAATCTCCGTTCTTGAAGAAATAATTCTGGCCACGATAGTAGAGCCACCTGCAGAAGAATTTCCCTTAATCACCAAACCTAAGCCAAGCCCTACAAATACCCCACCAAAAAGACTCGCTAGCACCCTATCAAGTACAAACGCCTTCAACTCCAACACCTCAATCCCAAAGTCGACTAGAAAGGAGATCAGAACAATGGTCAGAATCGTCCGTAGCGTAAACATTTTCCCAAGGTATTTATAACCAATTATCAATAGCGGCAGATTGATAGCGAGCATTATGAAGCCGACACTATAGGAGCTAATATAATGTAGCAATAGCGATAAACCAGCACTGCCACCGGTTAATAATCCATTGGGAATAAAAAACCAAACTAAGCCTAACGCCAACAACAGGGCACCAGAGAGTATAAATAAACTATTGATGACTTCTGTTTTTAACCGATGAGTATTCATGCAATTCCAATTCTAATAAAAATTTAACGACACTCAATTTTACGCCAATTTAACAGGTAGTTATAGCTAGTTTTCATCCAAAAGCGAGTAGTGGTGAGGAGAGCTAGCAGCTTCGCTCTTTTTTTAAACAACTATGCACCCTACGGCATTTAGCAGCTATTCGCGACTTCCCTAAGCTTTAAAATATCGATAGACTTGTCGATCTCATGTTTACTTTTTTAATAAATATCACAGTATCTCAACAGGAGCACTTAGTGCCTATTTCTGCCCCCACGCCAGCCAATATAATGGCTGCACCTATCGCTAAAAAAATTCCACATAAGATGGAAATCCATCATCATCAACGAGTGGATAATTATTATTGGATGCGTGATGACGAGCGTCGGGATAGCGATATTTTGGCGCACCTTAATGCTGAAAATACGTATACTGATGCCATGTTAGCCGCGCAAAAGCCTTTACAGGAATTACTATTTTCAGAACTTAAAGCCCGTATCGTAAAAGACGATAGCTCACTGCCAGTAAAAGATGGTAAATACTGGTACCACAACCAAATTAAAGGTGAGCAAGAATTTTCCAATTGTTACCGATCCACCAGTTTTACCGGCACCGACAAAACCTTATTATTAGATGTTAATGAGCGAGCTAAACGCCATGAATTTTATGACTTAGAGGAAATTTCGATCAGCCCTAACGATCAAATAATGTCAATATCTGAAGATACTGACGGGCGTCGTATTTACAGCATTAGTTTTAAAGACTTAAGCACATCATCCACCACAGAAGAGACTTATCTAGCGGACATATTGATTGAAACAGAGGGACAAGTAGTTTGGGCTAATGACAATCAAACTCTATTTTATGTCAAAAAAGATCTAGAAACTTTGTTGGGCACGCAAGTTTATCGACATAAAATAGGCACTGAGCAAGCAGCTGATGTACTGGTTTATGAAGAACACGATCATAGCTTTTACATGAGTTTAGATCAGAGCAGAGATGATTCACAAATTTATATTTGTCTAGAAGCCACTCAATCAACTCATTATTTAGTACTGAGTGCCGATCAGCCGGATGGCCAGTTTGTCGAGCTGTGCCCCTATCGAGAGCAACATGAATATCACGCTGACAAAATGGGCGAATACTTTTATATAGTCAGCAACTATCAAGCTAAAAATTTCAGATTAATGAAGGCCAGTGTCGATCAAGTTGCCGATATCGATAGCTGGCAAGAAGTGATCCCTCACCGAGCAGCTGTACTGTTAGAGGACGTTGAATTATTTCATCGCTTCATTGTAGTGACCGAGCGCGAACAGGGCCAAATTCGTTTTATTGTACACAGCACTCAAGGTGAAAATTGCGGTCATCAATACCCCTTAACTTTTGCTGACCCCTGCTATTTTGCCTGTCTAGTTGATAATCAGGAACCGCAGAGCAGTACCGCTAGATTATATTACTCCAGTTTAACCACACCCGGCTCAACGTTTGAATTTGACCTGGCCAGCGGCGAGCGAAAACTGCTTAAGCAGCAACAGCTATTAGGCGACTTTAATCCACAAAACTATCAGTGCGAGCGGATATTTATTACTGTACGCGATGGCGTAGCAGTACCAGTATCTATTGTTTATCGCAGCGATACTTTTCAAAAGGATGGTACTAACCCACTGCTGCAATACGGCTATGGTGCGTACGGTTTAACCATAGACCCGAGCTTTTCCAGTCAGATGCTAAGTTTACTCGATCGCGGGTTTGTCTATGTTATCGCCCATATTCGCGGCTCTGAAATGCTCGGCCGAGAGTGGTACGAAACCGGTAAAAAGGCGCACAAACAAAACACCTTTAATGACTTTATCGATGTCACAAAAGCCCTAGTCGCACAAGGTTATGGTGCTAAAGATAAAATATTCGCCTCAGGAGGTAGTGCCGGCGGCCTATTGATGGGCGCAATAGCCAATCAAGCACCAGAGCTATATTTAGGGATTGGCGCACATGTGCCATTTTTAGACGTATTAACCACTATGCTCGACGAAAGTATACCGCTAACCACCAATGAGTATGACGAGTGGGGTAACCCGAACGAGGCGGCGGCCTATCAGAGTATTTTGGCCTATTCACCGATGGATAATATCAGCGCCCAACACTACCCCAATATACTGGTCACCACCGGTTTACACGACTCACAAGTTCAATACTTCGAACCGATGAAGTGGGTGGCTAAGATGCGAGAGCTTAAAACCGATGATAACTTACTGCTGTTGAAAACCGATATGGAGGCCGGTCATGGTGGCGCATCAGGTCGTTTTAAAAGTTTGAAGGAAAGCGCTTTAGAGATGAGCTTTTTTATCTCGTTATTAAAAGACTAACATTTCGAGACCTCTGCATAACGTTGCGAGCGTAGTAGTTATGCAAAGGTCTGATTTCAGCAGTCGCTAGCGAGCAGCCGGAATGTCCGCTACAGGAAACTTGCTAGTTTTCATCAATTAAGTAAATAGCACCGGCAAGCATGTAAATGGCGAGTCCTTTTAAGGCGCCATTTTTCGCAGGCCAAGATAAACACTATATTTAATTCTCTATTGCCCGATAACAGCGTAGAATTGGCTGTCTTCAGAAAACAAGGTCTGCACTGCGGTGCACTAACAGAAAAAATTATGCAACTAACCGAAAAAGCCACACTGACTAACGCTTTACTTATTTCTATTTGTACACCGGAACTTAACGGTGATGAAGCCATAGAATCACTCGCAGAACTTGCCCGCTTAGTGACCACACTCGGCTTTAAAGTGGTCGGCACTCAGTCGCAAAAACTGAATTCGACCAAAAGAGCCAATGTACTTGGATTGGGAAAGCTTGCAGATATAGCACAGCTTACCGGCAACCAGGGCGAGGTGGAAGGTCGCGAAGAGCCAGAAGAGCCTCCTGAAGAAGTAGATATCGCAACGATACCGGAAGATATTTCATCGCAGAACCTAACGTTTGGCTGCGCTGATGTGGTGGTATTTGACTGTGATTTAAGCCCCTCTCAGCTGCGTAATGTCGAGAATCAACTAGGCGTAGAAGTCTTTGATCGCACCGGCATTATTATTGAAATATTTAGTCGCCACGCGCGAACTAAAACCGCTAAATTACAAGTTGAAATAGCGCGCCTTAATTATGTCGCCCCACGACTTCGCGAATCATCATGTGGCGATAAAGAACGTCAAATGGGCAAGGGCGCAGGCGAGACAACCCTGGAGTTAAACCGCCGTAAAGTCCGTGACCAATTAGCTGCCCTTAAGCACGAACTGGTCAACGTTCAAGATGAGATGAAAGGTCGACGCACCCAGCGCTCGGAGCATTTTTGTGTCGCTTTAGTTGGCTACACCAATGCCGGCAAGTCATCGCTGATGCGCGCGATTACCGGTAGCAATGTCGAGGGGGAAAATAAACTTTTCGCCACCCTTGATACCACAGTGCGCGCGCTGTTCCCGGTCACTCAACCGCGAATTCTAGTTTCAGATACCGTCGGTTTTATTAAAAAGCTACCCCATGATTTAGTCGCCTCCTTTCACTCAACCTTAGCAGAAGCACACGACGCATCATTGTTGTTATATGTGGTCGATGCCTCCGATCCTTCGTTTCGTGCACAGTTAGATGTCGTGCACCAAGTATTGGAAGAGGTGGGCGTTGCGGACAGTGAAAAGTTACTGGTACTGAACAAATCAGATCTACTCAGCCCTGAACAGCAACAAGCACTGCTGGAAGAGTTTCCCGATGCCATGCTGACCTCTGCGCGCAGCGCTACAGATGTTAGCAAATTGCACCAGTATATCGTCGGCATTTCGCTGGATGGAATGATTGAAGAAGAAATCATAGTTCCCTATACCGCCAAAGGTATCATCGGCGAAATTCGATCTGTGATGAGCGTCACTAAAGAAGAATATGAATATGAGCACATCAAGCTCACTGTTCGATCCAGCGCCATTAATTTAGCCCGATTGAAAAAGCGCATGTTGAACTTATAAAGCCTTGGTGACTAAAAATATCTAGACAAGCTTTAATACTAAGCCGGAAGTTTCGCAAGCTCCGGCTTTTGCTTTTCTTTAAAATATCATTTAATACCCGTCAGTAATAAATCACATTGACTATGGATCATATAGGTAGCCAGCCTACCCCATATTGATTCTGCTGAGTACCTTTAGTGCACCTGCACATCAGCACAATTATATAGCGTTCATCAGCAACTATATGACAGACGTACCTTTTTAGCGGGTCATTTTCTGATGGTTGCAAACCACTGCATATGCTAGAGTCTGAGCATTATTAATCATCAATAGAGCGAATCAATGATTGAACATACGATTGAAGTAATGATTTCTGAGGCTGATATTAAACTAAAAGTGACCGAGCTCGGGAAGTTAATCGAAGCGCGTTACCAACACTCTGATAATTTATTAATGGTCGCTTTACTGCGCGGCTCAGCTATTTTTATGGCCGACTTGTGCCGCGCCGTCGACTTGCCTATGTCCATCGATTTTATGACCGCCTCTAGCTACGGTAATAGCACTGAGAGCAGCCGCGAGGTGAAAATTTTGCAGGATTTAAGCGAGGGGATTGAAGGTCGCGATGTGATTATTGTCGAAGATATTATTGATACCGGAAATACACTGTCGAAGGTTGTCGAGATGCTAAAACTGCGCGAGCCTAAATCTCTCAGCTTGTGCACTTTATTAGATAAGCCCTCTCGGCGCCAAGTGGTGGTTGACGTTGACTGGATTGGCTTCAGTATTCCCGATGAATTTGTAGTCGGTTACGGTATTGATTACGCACAGAAATATCGTAATCTACCCTATATCGGCAAGGTAGTCCCTGTGGATTGATGACGGCAGTGTATTTTAATAAACCGCTGCATAAGCGCTAATTTTGCCACTGGCATTCGGCTTTAGCGTCTAGAACACTGTGTTTATAGGCCCAAGCTATTAATCCCTAGCCCGCAACGCAGACTTTTGAGCGTCCAGCAACGCGGCAGTCAAGCTATCTAGCTCACTAATTATTTTGATTTTTTCGAACAGCAACTGCGCATTACTATTCTGCTTGCGCATCATGTTTAACCATTGTTTTACCCGCCCTGAGACAAATGGCGGGGGCAGCTGCAGCTGTACATTTTCATAGTATTCAATGATTAGCGCCACGGTATCTGCCCAATCAAACACCTTGGCTACCTCACTGTTGAGCTTTTGTTTTATCTCATAGGCCAATGCGGGGTTAGCCAAGATCCCTCGGCCTATCATCACATCTGCACAGCCGCTAACTTGTTTACATTTTTGGTAATCTTGCCAATCCCATATATCGCCATTAGCGACGACGGGGATAGATACAGCTTCGGCTATTTTTCTGATCCACTGCCAGTGCGCAGGCGGCCGATAACCTTCAATTTTAGTTCTGGCGTGTACTACCAATTGGCTAGCACCCGCTTGCGCGATAGCGTGGGCATTTTCTAGCGCCAGCGATTTATCTTTGTTACCGAGGCGCATTTTGGCAGTGACTGGGATTGATTGGGGCACGGCTTGACGAACCGTTTTTATAATATCGTAAATGGTGCCTGGCTCATCCAGCAACACCGCACCACCTTTGTGTTTATTGACCGTTTTAGACGGGCAGCCAAAGTTCAAATCGATGCCCTGGGCGCCAAGTTTCACCGCTAACTGACTGTGGTATGCGAGCATTTGAGGATCGGAGCCAAGAAACTGGACGATCACTGGCACTCCATTTTTGGTGCTGCCATTGGTCAATAGTTCCGGCACTTTTTTCAGCAGATCACGCTCCGGCAAAGGCTGACCTGTGATTCTGATAAACTCGGTGACGCAGCTATCGATGCCGCCGATAGAGGTGAGTAATTGACGCATATTTGCATCGACCACTCCCTCCATTGGCGCCAGCATTATTTTAGACATTTTCGATCACCAACGGCTGTATTTAGGGGGTTTTTGACAGGACAAAAAAAGCGCCATACGTGCATGAACTTGCTCGATATGGCGCTGTACTCTGTCGTTGTACGATGCTTATTTACACGGACAAATTATTGATTAATGAATTTTATCGTGTAAATCGCCGGCTGCATTCTCGCCCTCTTCCAACTCTTCATCGCTTTCTTTGATAGCGTCATTGCGCCTGGCGTCGATCTGCTCCAAGTACGCTGCATCGATATCCCCAGTCACGTATTTACCATCAAATACCGAAGTTTCAAAGTTTTCAAAATGCTGATCATCGGCCACCGCTTCTTTTAAATCGTCGAGTGTTTGATAGATCATCCAATCGACCCCGATCGCCACGCCGATTTCATCATCAGTGCGTTGATAGGCGATAAATTCTGACGGTGATGGCATATCTATGCCGTACACATTTGGATGTCTCACTGGGGGGGCTGCTGAGGCAAAATAGACTTTTTTAGCGCCGACTTCACGCACCATTTGCACAATTTGCTTAGAGGTTGTGCCGCGTACAATTGAGTCATCGACCAACATCACAACTTTGTCCCTGAATTCCGATTCAATAGGATTTAATTTGCGCCGCACTGATTTTTTTCGCTCAAGCTGTCCCGGCATGATGAACGTACGTCCAATATAGCGGTTTTTGATAAAGCCTTCACGAAAAGGCACTTGCAGCTGCTCTGCCATTTCTAAGGCTGAGGTCCGACTCGTGTCGGGGATCGGGATGATGACATCAATATCGTGATCGGGCCACTCTGCCATCACTCTATCTGCCAGTTTTACTCCCATCCGCATCCGCGCTTTGTGGACATCGATACCGTCAATCACCGAGTCGGGGCGGGCAAAGTAGACTTGTTCAAATAAGCAGGGGGCCAATTGTGGATGATCTGCACACTGCTCAGTATGCACCTTGCCATTGACATCAATGAAGATCGCCTCTCCCGGTGCAACATCGCGCTCGCGCTTAAAGCCGGCGATGTCTAAAGCGACACTTTCAGAGGCGACCATCGCCTCCTGACCATTTTTAGTTTGGCGCAAACCATAGACTAAAGGACGAACGCCGTAGGGGTCTCTGAAGGCTAACACGCCAAAACCAGTGATCACTGCAACCACCGCATAGCCGCCTTTGATGCGTTTATGAACGCGCTTAACAGCAGTAAAGATGTCTGTAGGTGTCGGTATTAATTTGCCCTGCTGCTGCAGTTCATGCGCTAAGATGTTGACCAAAATTTCTGAATCAGAGGTGGTATTAATGTGCCGTAAATCAACCCGACGCATTTCATCACTTAGCTCTTGGGTGTTGGTTAAATTGCCATTGTGTGCGAGTGCGATACCGTATGGTGCATTGACGTAAAATGGCTGAGCTTCTGCAGCCGATGAGCTACCTGCCGTAGGGTAGCGAACGTGTCCTATACCGATATTTCCGAGCAGTTTTTTCATATGTCTGGTACGAAAAACGGAGTTTACTAATCCGTTACCCTTGCGGAGAAAGAACTTATTTCCCTCGCAAGTAACCATACCAGCAGCGTCCTGTCCGCGGTGTTGTAATACGGTTAACGCATCAAATATTGTCTGATTAACCAATGACTTGGAGACCAAGCCAACTATTCCGCACATGTAGAGCACCTCAAGGATATTTTATTTTTAACGATTAATCAGAGTATTTCTGAATCATCTATATTTTACAGTTAGTTTAGTTCGGACTGCCTACTTGCCAAATTACTTGGCCAAGCTCCGAGGCAATTTCCCTGCTCCAAGCTTCCATCAAGACAAAGTGTGGTATCAACTGAGACTGCCCCCACCACTCATCTTTGATCGCCGGCGTCTGCGCCGCTAAGGCCACAATCACCACTACCACTAACCCGCCACGAACTACACCAAAGCCCATTCCCAGCACCCGGTCAGTGGCACTTAAACCGGTGGCATTAACCAGCATGTCAAATAAGTTTGAGATAATCGCCCCAGCGATTAGCATGATGATAAACAAACCGGCAAATGCGGCAGCTATTCGAATCGAGGGCGTATCTATATAATTTTCAAGCACGACTGCCAGCGCCCCGGAAAATAGTCTTGCGACGACAAAAGCTGCGACCCAAGTAACCAGTGATAACGCCTCCTTGACGAAACCACGGCGCAAGCTAAATAATGCAGATATCCCTAAAATTGCCAGAATCACCCAGTCAGCCCAATTCATCAATCTATTGTCCTCTTAATTATTGCGTGGTAAATCTTACCAGTAAGCCATCTAGGCCGAAATCTTTTTTGAGACCTTTTTTTAGCGCTTCTAAACGCTGTTTGTCAATCGCTGGACCGACGTAAACTTTGACTAATGAGCCGTTTTGCCGGGTATATACTTTATGCCCAGCCTTTAACAATTGCTTGCGTAGCGCTCTTGCATTAGCGGCATCTTTAAATGAGGCCAACTGTAATGTCCAAGCTGTCGGCACCCCTTGTTGATCGAGGGCGACTTTTTTAGGTACCGCTTGCGCGGTGTTTTTTTCTGCGGCTATCTGCTGAGTATTGATCAGCGGCTTAAGTAAAGGCTCGATATTTTGAAACGTTTGGGTGGCCGGTTTTGGCGGAATAATCGATGCTAAATGCCGCTCTTTATAGCCATCTCCGCTAAAAAACAACGGGAAAAACACCATCACAATAAAGATGATCGCGAGTGTGCCGATAATTTGTTTTTTTACTATTAATTCCATTTCAACTTTCCTATTGCTACTTTTCTAACAATTCTAGCGCTTGGCCAACCGTGACGAACGAGCCTGCGACGACCACTTGTTGCGCAGCCCCTTGGCTATCGGTAGCGGCCTGTATCGCCCCGGCTAACGCTACTTCGATGTTTGCGTAACAGCTAGTATTGGTTTTTTCAACACCTTGCTTGAGGACGGTTTTTTGCAGCTGCTCAGCCGTTTGACCGCGGGGTACGTCTAAGGTCACTAGATGCCAATGTAAACAGACCTCTGTCAGCGCGGCAATCAAACCCTGACAATCTTTATCGATCAGCACCCCCAATACTAAATGTACTCTAGCCATTAAACCGCTCTTTTTGAGGGTTTTTGCCAAGTGCAGAGCAGATTGCGGATTATGCGCGACATCCAGTATTAGCTGACTTCCTAAATAGCTGGCCGTTTGTAATCTGCCGATCGCGCTGGCATTTTGCAAACCGCTATTAATCGCTGCAAGCGAACAGGGCTGATCCAGCTTAGCGATCACTTGCAGTGCGGTTGCCGCATTTTGCACTGGCAGGCAAGGCAGAGCTAGGCCTGTATAACTAAGTGCTTGATTATTAATATCTAGACCTTGCCATGACCAAGTTTGATCCTCGGCGCTAGAGCTTTGCTGATATGCAAACTGCTGGTTTATTTGACTGAGGGGAATACCTTGATCAGCCGCCAACTGCTCAATGCTGGATGGCGGGCTCAACTCGCCGCAAATCAGTGGTTTAGCACTTCTGGCAATGCCGGCTTTTTCTCGCCCAATTTGCTCGATATCATCGCCTAACCAATCTACGTGGTCGATAGCCAAAGTGGTGATCACTGCAATATCGGCATCCAGCACATTAACGGCATCTAAGCGACCACCCAAGCCCACCTCTAATATAGCGATATTTGGCTGCTGTCGACTGATCAGATAAAAAGCGGCCAAAGTGCCTATCTCAAAATAGCTTAAAGAGATCCGAGCAGCCCCTTCCCCCATCGCGAGATCAATGGCATTAAAAGCTTCGATTAACAGCAGATCTGTGACGTCATTAGCATCGATCCGAACACGCTCATTATAGCGCAACATATGTGGGGAAGTATAAGCGAGCGTGGTGTAGCCAGCGGCTAAATAAATAGCTTCCAAGAGTGCAGTAGTAGAGCCTTTACCGTTGGTCCCGGCGACACTAATTATTTTAGAGGCCGTCAAGTCAATCTGCATTTGTCGGTAAACTTGACCGACTCTAGCCAGACCTAAATCAATTTCGGTGGGATGATTATTTTCCATCCACTCTAGCCACTGAGCTAGGTTGTACTGACTGCGTTTCATGTATATTCATCATTAGTAAAGCCGGAGGCAAGCGCGCGACTTTAGGTAACTATTTAGCTCCCACCGATAAACATTTGTCGGGAGCAGACACTCAGCGGATTCAAGCTGATCCCACTGCTAGCGCGCTGCATCGACAGACGCTCTAGTAGCACCAACTAGCACTGCATCTTTAAAATAAGCGCGGTGTTTTGCTGAGACTACTTATTTGGTGAGACTAGTTAATAGCTGAAAACTTTTTACCTTACTGCCAAATCAGCTATTGATCCAACAGCGGTTTGAGAAACACTCTCTGCACCTTTAAAAAGTGCAGCTAAGCTTTTTGTTCGGTGTCGCTGTTATCAGTGCTGCTGAGATCATTTTCAATGACCACCGCCGCCTCTGCAGATTCAAGATCTTCTGCCGCCACCGGTTCAGCGTCAACTTCTGGCACTTTAAACTGCTCAACCATCATCGACAGCAAGTTAAAGAGACGATCTCGCAACTCAAGCCGCGAAACAATCATGTCTACCTGACCGTGTTCCAGTAAGAACTCAGCGCGCTGGAAGCCCTCTGGCAATTTCTCTCTAACCGTCTGTTCAATGACTCTAGGGCCCGCAAAGCCGATTAAAGCACTGGGTTCAGCGACGTTTAAATCACCTAGCATCGCCAAACTTGCCGAGACACCACCGTACACAGGATCGGTCAGCACTGATATATAGGGAATACCTAAGATCCGCATTCTCTCTAATACCGCTGAGGTTTTCGCCATTTGAAATAGCGAGATCAGTGCCTCTTGCATTCTGGCGCCACCGGAGGCGGAGAAGCAAATCATTGGAATTTTTTCTTTAATCGAAATATTGGCTGCCCGCACAAAGCGCTCGCCCACCACGGCACCCATTGAACCGCCCATAAAGCGAAAATCAAAAGCGACAGCCACAATCGGCATGCCTTTCATCTCGCCGCGCATCGCGATTAGCGCATCTTTTTCGCCAGTGGCTTTTTGGGCGGCGCTAATCCGGTCTTTGTACTTTTTTGTGTCTTTAAACTTGAGTCTATCGACCGGCTCTAACTCCGCTCCAATTTCGCTAAAAGTACCTTCATCTAAAAATTTTTCTAAACGAGCTCGCGCTGGTAAACGCATATGATGATCACATTTAGTACATACACTTAAATTCTTTTCTAAATCTGGCAAGTACAGCACTGCCTCACACTTCGGGCATTTTTTCCACAGCCCCTCGGGAACTGAAGCGCGTTTAGATTCTGATCTAGCCAGTGAAGGAACTATTTTGTCGAACCAATTACTCATATGTTTAATCCGTTTTCTGTGCCATCTTTAACCGATGGTGCCAATCTTGAAAAGCCCATAACTAGACAGGGCTCTGTTAATTTTTATATGCATTCTGCACGGCACTTAAGCCGTGCAAGATCCACATTTTGAGACTTATACAAAACGACTGCGCTCGGTAATACGTCTTACCTTCGCTCGCAACGTTACGCAGAGTTCTCATTTTATTAGTTTGCGTCCATTGCTTGACGCATATCGCATAAGATAGCACTTATTGCCTGATTAATCTTATTACTGTCATCGAGGTTGGCGACGATTTGTTTGATCAAAATCGAGCCGACAATCACCCCATCGGCAATTTCGCCCACGGCGGCAGCTGATGCACCGTTATTAATACCAAAACCTACTCCAATCGCGATATCTGTATGGCGGCGAACAATCGCTAGTTTTTCTGCCACTTCATCGACATCGAGCGCCGCCGAACCGGTGACTCCCTTTACTGATACATAGTACAAGTAACCTGAAGCATACTGGCAAATAAGTTTAATGCGCTGCTCAGTCGAGGTCGGAGCCAGCAAATAAATGATATCTAATTCAGCTGCTTGCATCTCCTTGCCAAATTCTGCGGACTCCTCTGGCGGTAAGTCTACGGTTAGTACTCCATCGACTCCAGCAGCTTGTGCAGCTTGCGCAAAGCGTTGATAACCCATACGCTCAATTGGATTTAAATAGCCCATCAGTACCACTGGCGTGCTCTGATTGGTTTGTCGAAACTGACTGACGATAGCCAGTACATCGGTTAAACTGGTGCCATTCTCTAAGGATCTTTCACAGGCTAGTTGAATAACCGGTCCGTCTGCAGATGGATCTGAAAAAGGCACTCCCAGTTCAATCACATCGGCGCCGGCATCTACCATAGTATGCATCAGTGCCAAAGTGAGCTCTGCGCTCGGGTCTCCCGCGGTGACAAAGGGGATTAGCGCAGTACGGTTGCGCTTTTTTAGCGCCTCAAAACAACCTTTGATTCTACTCATTAGTGCTCTCCTTCAAAGAGCTTAATACCATCGATATCCGCCACTGTGTGAATGTCTTTATCGCCACGTCCCGATAGATTAACCACTATAATTTGCTCTTTGCCCATCCCCGCTGCGGTTTTTATAGCCTGGGCTATCGCATGACTAGATTCTAAGGCGGGCATGATCCCCTCAACCCGGGTTAAGCGTCGAAACGCATCGAGTGCTTCATCGTCATTAATCGCGGTGTATTGAGCTCTGCCGGTATCTTTTAGCCAGGCGTGTTCCGGACCAACTCCCGGATAATCCAAGCCTGCTGATACTGAGTGAGTACCGATAATTTGCCCGGCGTCATCACTCATTACATAAGTGCGATTACCGTGCAGTACACCTGGGCAACCATCATTGAGAGGGGCGGCGTGCTGTCCGGTAGCAATACCCAACCCACCCGCTTCGACACCGATCATCTCCACTTCACTATCTTCAATGAAAGGGTGGAATAAGCCGATTGCGTTGGAGCCGCCTCCGACACAGGCGATCAGTGTATCTGGTAGCTGTCCGGTCTGCGCCAGGCACTGCGCCCGAGCCTCACGACCAATCACCGACTGAAAGTCTCTGACTAATTTTGGATAGGGATGCGGGCCAGCGGCAGTACCTAAGATATAAAAGGTGTTATCAACATTGGTTACCCAGTCACGCATCGCCTCATTGAGGGCATCTTTCAAGGTGCGGGTTCCCGATGTGACGGGCACGACTGTTGCACCGAGTAACTTCATTCGATAGACATTCAGCGCCTGACGCTTTATGTCATCAATACCCATGTAAATACAGCACTCTAACCCCAGACGAGCGGCGACGGTCGCCGATGCAACACCGTGTTGCCCCGCGCCTGTTTCGGCGATTATTCTCGGCTTACCCATGTGTTTGGCTAACAGGGCTTGACCAATAGTGTTGTTTATTTTGTGAGCGCCGGTGTGATTCAGATCTTCACGTTTTAGGTAGATTTTTGCGCCACCGACTTCTCTGGTTAATCTCTCGGCAAAGTACAGCGGCGACGGACGCCCTACATAGTGAGCTAAATCTTGATCAAATTCCGCTTGAAAAGCTGGATCCGCTGATAACTTTTCATATAAGCCTTCTAAATCTTGCAGCGCCGCCATCAGTGTTTCGGCGACAAAACGCCCGCCATAAGGTCCGAACCGACCATCTTTATCGGGTAATTCAGCTAATTTTTTTAACTCAGACTTGGTTTGCATTATTTATTTCACTCATAAATTCGATTATTTTCGCAGCACTTTTAAGACCTTTTGCCGACTCTACACCGCCGCTGACATCTACCGCAAAAGGGCCTATTTCACGGATTGCCGCCGCCACATTGGTCGCATCTAAACCACCTGCTAAGATAATTTTCGAACGCAAGCTTTCAGGGATCAACTGCCAGTTAAACAGCGCTCCGGTCCCACCTGGCACCCCTTTTACATACGCATCTAAGAGCACTGCACGGGCGGATGGATACTGGGCAACAGTGGCGGCAATATCTAATTTGTCACTGATTCTTAAGGCTTTTATATATGGGCGATTAAACTGTTGGCAATAAGCCTCATCTTCAGCTCCATGGAACTGCAATAGATCAGGTTGCACTTGTTCGATAATGGCTTTTACCACAGCCGCCTCTTCATTGACAAAAAGCGCGGTACTGGTAACAAAGGGGGGGAGTTCAGCGATGATTTGCTGCGCTTTAGCAGGTGCTACGTACCTGGGGCTCGGTGCATAAAACACAAAGCCCAGCGCGTGCACCCCAGCTGCGATCGCAACTTGAGCGTCTTCTATGCGGGTAATGCCGCAAATTTTTGCACGAGATATCATTAAATTCAAGGTCACTTTAAACAAAGATTATCAGTCGCGAATTCTAGCAGCATTCAAACGGAGGCACTATTATTTTCCGTGTTTTTTCACATTAGAGCCGTGTCCCGCGTCTCATATCACGCAGCGAAGCTCGGCACCAGCACGCTGCAACTGACTGAAGCAAAAGTAGCTGCGATACTTAGCTGATACCGAGCGGGGCTAACGATATAAGCTCTCTTATGATATGCCAGCCGGTAAACACGGTGTGGTGCTGTGATTTCTATACTCAGACGCCTCTCTTTAGCACACCTCTGTTTAGCGCTCCCCTATAAAGAAAGGACCCAGCTTGGTCGCTGGCAGTGAATATTGCTCGGGGTATTTTACGTCGACAAAATACAAACCATGCGGCGGCGCTGTCACCCCCCCCTGGCGACGATCTCGCGCATCGAGCACTTGTTGCGCCCATATCGGCGGCGCTTCTTGTGCACCAATCGCCATCAACACCCCTGCTATATTGCGAATCATATGATGCAAGAAGGCATTTGCTTGTACATCGATAACCAGTAACTCTCCATGGCGATAGAGACTGATCTCTGAGATAGTGCGCACCGGACTCTTGGCCTGGCAAGCCACCGCTCTATACGAGCTAAAATCGTGCTCACCTTGCAGGTAGTTAGCGCCCTGCTGCATCAGCTCTAAGTCTAATTTTTTATGCGTCCAAGTCACCCCTTTCGCCAGCACCGCAGGCATCACTGGGTTTGAGTAAATAAGATATCGATAACGGCGCTGCTGCGCTGAAAAACGTGCGTGAAACTCAGGATCAACCACCTTTGCCCACTGCACTGCAATATCTTGCGGTAAGTTACTGTTGGTGCCCAGCACCCAAGCCCGCTCATTCCTGATTGCCGCCGAGTCAAAGTGTACTATCTGATAAGTAGCATTAACTCCGGTATCTGTCCGTCCAGCACAAATAACCGACACTGGATGATTGGCCACTTTTGACAAGGCCTTTTCTACATACCCCTGCACTGTTGGCAAATTATCAAATTTTTGCTTTTGCCAACCTTTATAGCGCTCACCTGCGTACTCAATACACAGGGCTAAACGACGAGAGGCGACTTGCGTCGCCTCTGGCTCTTTAGATTGTTTCGTTTCAGTGCACAAACAACCTTCTCCTTTTATTTCTTTTTAGATTCTATACTGTCAAGTAATTCTTGAGCTTCGCTAAGATGATCCGCCTCACCGGCGTCCATCACTTCTTTTATAATATCTTTTGCGCCATCTGCATCACCCATTTCAATATAGGCGCGTGCCAGATCTAGCTTCATACGCATTCCATCCTCGCCAGATAACAAATCGATTTCCTCTTCGTTATCTGCATCAAATTCTGGCGCCACAGCCTCCAGGGCTATTTCATCATCAGTACTGCCCAGCAACTCATCTAACTGCTCTTCTAGTACTTCGCTATTTGACGAGGACCCAGCAGAAGCGACTGTACTTTCACTAGTATCGTTTTCCTCGGGAATTTCTATCTCTAACTCGTCTGCCAAGTCATTCTCAATATTTTCCGCCATCACCTCTTCAAATACATTTTCTGCGGCCGGCGGCTCACTCGGCTCATCTTTCTCAAGCGCGGCACTTTCCAAAGCAGGCTGCTGCTCATCTTCATCCTCTGCTGCTTGCTCAGTATTTGAATCATCCCCGTCTTCATTTAAATCTATTTCAAAAGAATCTTCCGCCAATTCATTATCCGGCGCAACTTCCTCTAAATCCTCTTCAACGGGAGTATTGGCTAGCTCCTCTGCCTCGGCTAAATCTTCCATCGCTGCTAATTCGTCAAGCGATGTCACTTGATCAGGAATTTCTGAAATGTCTAGATCGTCTTCTTCAACACTGACTTGGTCATTTTCTGGTATTTCAATCTCTAACTCATCTTCGATGTTATCAAGACTTATCTCTAATTCATCATCAGCCTGCTCGGCAGTTTCTAGCTCTTCCTGCTCTGCATCATCTAAGCCGAGAGAATCTAACACATCAGTTTCGATACTGTCTAATTCGTCACTTTCTAAATCATCACTGTCGGTAACGTCCTCTGCTGAATTTTCATCATCAGGCGCCTCCATGGCAGCTGCAAATTCAGCCAAAGCCCGCTTTTCCTCATCATCCTCTTCTGCTAGATCCTCATCCAAATCAAGCTCAGCTTCTTCTACCTCGCCTAAATCAAACTCTAAACTATCAATACCATCTAGCATATCTAAGTCATCATCTTCCTCATCTGCAGTATTGAGCTGTGCTTCCAATTCAGCCGCTAAATCATCATCATCATCACTTTCATCGCCGGCAACACCCGCCACTGGCGTCGTTCCTTCTAAAGTTTCATCTAACTCCATATCCATGTCTAAATCTAAATCTAGATCATCAACGTCTCCAATCATATCTTCAACGGCACTTGGACTATCTTTTTCAAGCACTTCTAACTCTTGCGGCTCCTCTTCCTCTGGCTCCATCATGCTCTCGGGCAAACTAATTGAAGGCTCATTTTTGCCATCATTCATCACTTCTTCTTGATCTTTTTTCTTACGTCTCAAGAGCAAGAACACGCCTGCAATAATTGCCAGCAACCAACCTATACCGGCAGTAGCCATACCCACAGGGTTCTCCAGCAGGCGATCTAGCCAGCTTTTATCACTCTCTATTTTAGCTTTTTTCTGCTGCTCTTTTTCAGCTTCGTCCCGCTCATCTTCCATAACCGCTAGCTGCTGATCTTTAAGCATGATCAAACGATTTATATCTGCTAGCTGCTCAATGATGGTCGTTAATTTTTTATTTAGCTCTTGATTATCCCGCTCTAGCTTATCGATAGATTCTTGAGACAACGCCAGTTTGACACCCATTTCTGTATTGTTTGTTAATAACTCTGCGATTTTCTCGGAGTCTTTGCTAGCCGCTATTGCCATTGCATCGGCTTTGGCCTGCAAGTCACGCTTCGCCGCTGACTCTTCTGCTGTCACTACATTCAACATGCCTTTTTCTAGATTGTCTGGCTGTTCTTTGCCAGTATTTTTGTCAGCAGCAACAGCGGGGCCAACGCCCTTCTCTGTGGCCGGAGCTTTACCACTTGCATCCGCTGACTTTTTATCGCCTGCCTGCTTGGTCTCATCCTCAGCTTTAACCGGTGCTAGTTTATCGGCATCCTGCTTACTTTTAACTGCGGGCGGCTTCGCCTGCTGCTCAACTTTCGCCGGCGCTTGATTGACAACGGTAGATAAAACCCCGCTCTGCCACAATGTTGTCTGTCGAGTGACTTCCTGTTCGGCCTCCTTACCACTGAGCGCATCTATTTCAGTTTGCGTTGGCAAGTCAATCACGACATTGGCTGTCATCACATTGATATTACCGTTGGGAAACGCCTGCGGATTATTGCGCTGGATTAGCATCATCATCCGCTGTGGAGAAACCTTCTGACTCGGACGACTGGCTATCGCTATGTCCCACAATGTATCTTTCGAACTAATGTAATACTGACCTTTCTCCAGGGTAATGTTTTTTGGCGTTTTATAAACTTTAGGTCTTGCAGGTTTAGCTTTCTGCCGCTTAGCAGACACTACCGGGCGCTGCGCCACGCTACTGGCATTTTCGCGAATAGCGAAGTTGTTATTGTTTTGTGGTGTTCTATAAGAGGGGGGATCAAGCAGTAGAGTATATTCACGTATCAACCGACCACTCGGCCAATTCACCTCCACGAGGAAGTTCATAAAAGGCTCAGTAATTGGCAGTTTTGAGGTTAATATTATCCGACCAGTACCATTGGCTCTAACCCGTGTTTGAAAGCGAACCGCGGTCAATGCTCGCTGCGTTGCCAATCCTGACAAGGCGAAATCGTTTAGATCAGCCATTCTTGATTTGATTTGCAGAGGACTTAAGTTTTTAACTTGAAACAACTCTATCTCTGCATGGAGCGGCTCATTAAGCGCTGATTTAACCCTAATATCACCCATACCTAATGCATTTACTTTACCAACGACTAACGCGCCAGATATGGCAATAATCAAACCAAGTTTGCGAAGC
Source organism: Osedax symbiont Rs1 (assembly GCA_000416275.1). Lineage (GTDB taxonomy): Bacteria > Pseudomonadota > Gammaproteobacteria > Pseudomonadales > Balneatricaceae > Rs1. The sequence continues at coordinate 50,445 of ASZJ01000124.1, read as the reverse complement.
ATTTATTTTCCCTTATAAATCAGATGTTGCTCACACTCTAAAAACATAGACTAAAATATGAAAATACGTTAATTTCATACTCTTTACTATTTCTACTATTTTTAGCATATTTCCTAAAATCATTAGAAACACTCTACACTTAACAAAATTTCATTTGAAAACTTTAAAGAAACAACTACTTAAGACGGCAGTATAAAGTAGACTCCAACCAAAAACCAACATAGTTCCTAACGGACCAGCTATAGATAAATCAATAAGTTAACCAGTTAATTTGCTATTGAAGATACCTATTTAGCCTTTGCAGGTCAATGAAATAGCTATCTATACTTAAACTTTTACCGATTGATTTATTAAGCGACCCTAAAGCTCGGCGCTTATAAATACTTTTCAATCAACAACTCGCCGATTTGCACCGCATTTAAAGCCGCTCCTTTACGAGCGTTATCCGCAACTACCCACATATTAATACCGTTATTTCCGGCTAGGTCTTCTCTGATACGGCTGACGTAGACCAAATCTGAACCGCTGCCATTGACTACTGCCGACGCGTATTCCTGCTGTTGTGGTGAGCCTACAACTTCCACTCCAGCGGCATCTTTCAATAAACTCCGCACTTCAACGGCACTGATAAAGCTAGAAGTATCAATATGTAACGCTTCACTGTGACCATGAAAAACCGGGACTCTGACACAAGTAGCATTCACCGCAATATTTTCATCTGCCAGTATTTTTTGTGTTTCCCAGACCATTTTCATCTCTTCACGGGTGTAATCATTTTCTTCAAATACATCAATATGCGGCAACACATTAAACGCGATTTGCTGAGAGTAGACACTGACCTCTACCTCTCGAGCATTCAATAGCGAAGTCGTTTGCTTGGCCAGCTCTTCCAGCCCCGCTTTACCTGAGCCTGACACCGCCTGATAAGTCGCCACGTTGATTCTTTCAATACCAACTTCACGATGAATAGGCGCCAGCGCCAGCAACATTTGAATAGTTGAGCAATTGGGATTGGCGATAATATTACGTGCACTGTAATTAATCAGGCTATCCGGATTGACCTCGGGGATCACTAGGGGAACATCGAAATCATTTCTAAACACACTGGAGTTATCGATCACGATACAGCCACTATCCGCTGCGATCGGAGCGTATTTTTCCGAGGCGGCGCCACCTGCACAAAACCAGGCAATTTGTACTTGGGAAAAATCAAAATCTTGTAAATTTTCTACCTGAATATTCTTGCCTTTAAACTGCTTTTTGATACCGACAGAGCGCTCACTCGCCAATAGGTGAATATTCCCTACGGGGAAATTTCGCTCTTGCAAAATAGCCAACACAGTTTCGCCTACTAAACCTGTCGCTCCAACAACTGCCACGTCATATATCATACTCATAATTCACCTTTCTACTGCGATTTAAACTCTGTCAAAAAGCAGTTCGTTCCCATACCTTAGTAATTATTACTAACATATTAATTTATCTAGAGACCTCTGCATAACTTACCCAGAGGGTATGATAACTGCGCTCGGTGATACGGCGTTAAGGTCTCATCTAAACAAAACAGCCCGATAAATCGGGCTGTTTAACTTCGCTATACGGTATTAAAGAGGGTCACACCTTTAACAAAATACGCAAGGTGCGACGCAGTGGTTCCGCCGCTCCCCAAAGTAGTTGGTCACCGACACTGAACGCATTCAGATATGTGGGACCAATATTCATTTTTCGCAGTCGCCCGACCGGCACATTTAAGGTCCCTGTCACTTTGGCCGGCGTTAAATCAGTCATCGATGACTGTTTATCATTCGGCACAACACTGACCCAATCATTAGCCTGGGAGATCATATCTTCAATTTCATTTAACGGGATATTACTATTTAATTTAATCGTAAAAGCCTGTGAGTGACAGCGCATAGACCCGACCCGCACACAAGTGCCATCAATCGGAATTGGCGTATCTAACTTGCCGAGTATCTTGTTCGTTTCAACGTAGCCTTTCCACTCTTCTTTTGACTGGCCATTGTCTAGCTGCGCATCAATATAGGGGATTAAACTTCCCGCTAGTGGCACGCCAAATTGGTCGACTGGCATCTCGCTACTCAACAAGGTTTGCGCGACTTTTTGATCGAGTGGCAATATTGCTGAATTATTATCCAGCTGATCTGCTACCGCACCGTGGATAACTCCCATCTGACTAACTAATTCGCGCATATGCCGCGCACCGCCGCCCGATGCGGCCTGATAAGTCATAGAGGTCAGCCATTCTACGTGCCCTCTTTTAAACAAGCCACCCAACGCCATCAACATCAGTGATACCGTACAGTTACCACCGGCAAAGGTTTTTATCCCAGCATCGATGCCCTTATCGATAAGCTGACGATTAACGGGGTCTAAAACAATAATACTGTCGTCAGCCATGCGCAAGGTCGATGCCGCATCTATCCAATAACCTTGCCAGCCAGCTGTGCGCAACTCAGCGTAAACTGCCTGCGTGTAGTCACCACCTTGACATGAAATAATCGCGTCCATGGTTTTCAGTTCATCAATATCAGTCGCGTCTTTTAAGGTGGGAATAGTTTTACCTATATCCGGCCCAGCTTGACCTATTTGCGATGTGGTGAAGAAAACTGGCTCATCAATATAATCAAAGTCATTTTCCTCTATCATGCGCTGCATTAACACAGAACCAACCATGCCACGCCAACCGACAAAACCTACACGTTTCATTGCTTCTCTCTTAAACTGGAGGACATCTCACTAAGACCATGTTTTCAGCCACTTATTACTCAGAAAGTTTTTGTCTAATCTGATCGCGAATAACTAACCGAGCCCTGTCTGGTGCCCCTTCATTAATAAACCTCTATTCATTAGAGGTTTAGGGGTATTTCTTTAGCAGAAATACGGATCAAGCATTATCCGCGAATTAAGGTCATTAGGCTATGTTTAAATCGACTAAAATACGGTTGCTTTAAGCATTATTTGAGCGCCGCTCAAACTTAAGTCTTAATAACTCGCTTAAAATTCGCTAAGATGCCGACTTAAACAATTAAAATTGGATTGAAAATGCAGGAATGCCCTTGCGGATCACGTAAAACTCTCACCAATTGTTGTGCTGTGATCCACCAACAGCACCGCGCGGCAAGCACTGCTGAGCAACTAATGCGCGCTCGATATACAGCCTTTGTGATTGGCAATAGCGATTTTATAATCGACACTTATCACTCTAGCTGCCACGCGGAACAAGAGCGCGAGCACATACTCGACGCGATCGATATTAAGTGGCTAAAACTTGAAATAATCGCCACCGAACTCGACACGTCCGCCGAGACAGCTTTTGTCGAATTCAAAGCATGGTACATGGAGGGCGAACAACTGCAACACATGCACGAACGCTCTCGTTTCTTGCAAGAAGAAACAAAACAAGGGCATTGCTGGCGCTATATTGATGGAACTCCGCCGAAAAACAGCCCGGCAATTAACCGCTCCAGCAGCAAGCCTGGCCGCAATGATCCATGCCCCTGCTACAGCGGTAAAAAGCACAAGAAGTGCTGTGGAGCATAAAGCGCTGCGGCTAATAACAATGCTGCGGTTTATAAAATTCCGCAGCCTATAGAGCCCCGCAGTCAAAAAAGCACTGCTAAAGCTAGTTGATGATTTGTAAGTGCGATCCCGTTTGATTGGTGGTGATATCAATTCGAATCGGCATCTGCTCTTTTAGCTCGCCGACGTGGGAGATCACGCCAATCATTCGACCACTGCTCTGCAAGTCCACCAGCGTGCGAATGGCCAAGTCTAACGCCTCGGCATCTAAGCTGCCAAACCCTTCATCAATAAACAGAGTATCGAGCACAATTCCCCCCGAGTACGCTTGCACTATACCGGACAAGCCCAGCGCTAATGACAGCGCTGCCATGAAACTCTCGCCCCCTGACAAAGTCGCGACGGAGCGCACCTTCCCGGTATATGCATCATCCACCTCCAACTCGAGCCCCGAGGCTTTATTGCCTTTAGCGCGCTGCTCTTTACGCAGCAATCGATATCGACCTTTACTCATGATTTGCAATCGACTGCTAGCTTCAATTAAAACATCATCGAGCAGAGCGCTAAGCACAAAGCGCTGTAAACTTAACTTATCTGCGGTAAAGCCGTTAGCGACATCGCTGAGCGTCCCCACTACCGCATATTTCGCCTCTAAAAGCGCATTTTTTTCAGCATTGCTGGCGATTTGCTGAGCGACATTCTGTAGATTAGCTAATTGCTTATCGAGCGCCGACCAAGCATTTTCAGCCGCCTGCTGTCGCTCGATTAGCTGTTCAAGTTGTCGCTGCAATACCGGCACATCCGGTGCGCGATCATCGCCAATTAAACGTTGCTGAGCCTGAATTGCCCCATCAATCTCTTTGCGCTGTAATTCATAGGCGCTTATCTGCTGACGCTTTTCGGTTAACTGCTGCAAATTTAGACAGGCCTGAAGATACTCCACTTCACTGCTAAAAAAGCTGCTCTCTAATACCTGCAGCCACAGCTGGCTCAGAGTTTGCAAGTCACGCTGCAGCTCTTGCAATAGCAGCTGCTGCATTTCATATTTGGCCTGCGCCGCTTTATAGACGCCCTGCGCATCGACAAACTGGCTGGCCAGCTGCTCTATTTGACGTTCTAACAATCGTAGCTGCCGCTGCAAATCCGTCACTTCTGCCTCTAGTGCGCCCGCTAGCTGAAACCGTTCGGGCAGCTGCGCTATACACTTTTGCATATCATGGCTATGTAACGCCAACACCTGGTCCGCATCGTTTAACAACACACTGTGCTGGCGCTGTAGCTCGATCGCCTGCTCCTGCAGCAACATTAACTGTTTGCTTTTCTTTTCCGCCTGCTGCAAGTGTATTTTTTGATCGCCGAGCAACGTAATTGCCCGCTGCGCCCGCTGCTCTATCTCCTGCCAGTAATTCAAAGTTAGTTGCTCGGCGCCATTTTGCTCGATAAACAGGCTGCTAGCTGCAACAATTTGCGCACTCAAGGCTTTACACGCAGCACTAGTGCTCGAGTATAAATCTCGCTCGGCAATCAGCTTGGTCTCCCACTGCTGAGACTCTAATTTTGCAGCATCAATTTGTTCAATGCTGACTAATTTTTGCAAACTGCTGGCTTTTTTAGGATGCTCTGTTGAGCCGCAGACCGGACAGGACTCTCCATCTTTTAGCTGCTGCGCTAAATGCTGCGCTTGAGATAAGTGCCAGCTAACCTCTAACTGGATGACTTGATTTTTTTTAGCCTCCCAAGCGCTACGCACCTTCACGCCCGAGGCTGTCAGCGTATTCAACTGCTGCTGACGCGCCAGCAACTCACTTTCCAGCACCGCGCTCGACGTCAGTTGCTGAATTTTTTGTACAGCCTCTAGCTGCGCCACTTTGGGAGCACCTAGCTGCTCAATTTTTTGATGAATGGCGGTTACTTTGTCGAGCGTTTTCTGTTTTTCACGCTGTAAACTATCGAGCTGCTGTACCGATTGATCATTGTTTACCTGTGCCGTGCGCCGAGCTGCTGCTACTTGCTCGCTCACCACTTGCAACTGCGAAAGCTCTACCGCGCTTTTACTGTGCCGTTTATGCTCAATTAGCTGAGCTTTTACCGTATCTATTTTTTGCCGGATTTCAGGGGAGCGACCTTGCGCCTGCTGCGCCTGCTGCAAAGTTTGCTGACTTTGCTCAACCCGCTGCAGTGATTGACTTAACTCGGTTTGTATTTTAGGTAACTGCAGGGCAACATCTTGCTGGCGCTGATACTCAGGGGTTATTTTTTGCGCCTCTTCACCGCGCAACAATTGCTGCTTGACGGCAACTATATTATTTTGCTGCTCCTTTAATTGCTGCCTACGCTGCTCTAACTGGGTGAGTTCCGTAAAGTAACGCGCTAGGTTTTTGCCCTGCTCTAGCGCTTTTGTCGCGCCAATTGACTGTTGCTGCTGTTGCTCTTTGAACTGTTTAGCGAGCTGTTCTTGATCGTGCAACTGCGCTATCTCAGTTTCTAACTGCAGCACGGTTTGCAACTTTGTCGACTGCAACAACCCCGCTTGCAAGCGCTGCAAATCACCCACTTCCCGCTTCAGGGTCAGCGCCTGATCTTTTAATTGATTCTCAATTTTTTTATAGATGGAGGTTGAAAACAACTGACTGAAAATCGCTTCTCGATCTTTTGAATCCGCCATTAGCAACTTGCGAAACTGCCCTTGTGGCAAGACCATCACCTGCCTAAACTGCTCGACATTCAAGCCTGTTAGCTCTTCTATCTCTCTATTTGCCTCGGTCACTTTTTGGCTGACAAGTACTCTTATTTCAGCACCCGCTTGGTCAATTACCCACAGCTGGGCTTCCGCGCTCTGTCTGGTAAAGCCATCGCCTTTCGCCTTGGGCCGCAGCTGCTCTGGAATACGTTTAATACTGTAGTATTGATCTTTTATCGCAAACGTTAGCTCGATCGCGGTCAGTGTCTCGCGGTGGGCATGATCGCAACGCATTTGACTCGCATCTCGCTCATCACCGGTAGTCTTGCCATACAGGGCGAAACAAATCGCATCTAAAATAGTGGTTTTTCCGGCGCCAGTCACCCCGTTAATCAGAAACAGCGGCGACTCACCCAACAGTTTGAAATCAATAAATTCGGTGCCGGCAAAGGGGCCGAAGGCGGTGATTTTAAGAGTTAATGGCTTCATCGATTAACCCTCTGCACTGTGTAGTTTTTCAATCACAGATTTGACGATAGCGCTTTCATCGGCAGATAAGTCTCGATCCATCACCTGCTGATAAAAATCGCTAAACATCGACATTTCACTGGCGTTCAAATGCTCGGGTTGGACTGATGATTTACTTTTACTGGACATGAGACCGGGCCGCTCTAAATGTAAAATATTCGGATAGACTTCGCGCAACTTCCCCATGACATCTAAAATTGCATGCGTGTCGGTGAGTTTAATTAGCAGATAATCATCGGCCTGTTGATCGGTGACTGCCGCCGCTATTATATCCGCAAGCGCGCCCGTAATGCTGCGCATATTACGCAGTGGCTGTAGCACTACTTGCTCAATATCACAGTGACCTGCTGCATCCATATCGACGATCACGACCGATTTAATATGCTGCTCTTCGGAAAAGGAGTATTTAAGCGGCGAGCCACAGTAGCGAATCCACTTTTCACCTTTGAACTGACGCCCGTGCAGATGGCCGAGTGCCACGTAGTTAAAGTCGCAAAAATGCTGCCAAGAAACTCGATCAGCACCGCCGATCGAGAGCGGCCGCTCTGAGTCAGACTCTGCGGAGCCATCGATAAAACAGTGACTTAACACGACGTTACGCGGCGCCTTGAATTCTTTGACTATGCATTCGCACAGCGCTTTAATCCCTTGATCATGGGTAGAAACATCGACTTTTAGCGCACTGCGCACTGCCGCTGGATCGGCATAGGGCATCCCCCAAAAGGCCACTTCACCACTGCTATCTTTTAAGATAACCGGTACCGGTTGGTGCTCTATTTCACCCAAAATGTAGAGACCAGACTGCCGTAATTGTCTCGCTGCAAACCCTAGCCGTTGGGCGCTGTCATGATTGCCGGGAATAATGATCAGAGCGATATTCAGCTCGACAGTAATTTGATCGACTATTTTATCGAGTAATGCTACCGCAGTCGCAGGTGGCACAGAGCGGTCGTAAATATCTCCAGCCACTAAAATGGCGGTGACTTGCTGCGCCCGGGCAATCTCGATAATTTGCTGGAGGATAAATTCTTGATCTTGTAGTAGTGACACATTGTGAAATGCTCGTCCAATGTGCCAGTCAGAGGTATGTAAAAAGCGCATTATATTTTATCTAATACTCCCGCAGCTACGCTTATAAGCTTGCAAAAATTCTTGGTATTGCTGCATATCCAACACTCTGGGTGGCGCAAGAGTCTCAGCCACCAATTTATCATAGCAGCGCGTGCCCCTATCAATCACTTTGCGCGATTCATCACGGGTAAACGACACCTTTGAATAGCGCATTTGGTTGGAGGTCAAGTTATAGGTTTTTGTAATGGTTCCCGCACAGGCATACGCCTGATAGTTGGCTGGTTGGAACGATATACTGGCAGTATTGGTGCTTTCTCGATCCTCCAGAAAGGTCAACATTTGATGCACCGTGGCATTCACATCTATTTCCAACTCAGACGCCGATATCAAACGGGCATCACTCACCCCTCCAAAACAGCGATCGCCACCCTCTTCAATGGTGGTTAAAAAGTCACGGGTCAGCTTAGTCCCGGGAATACGGCCCAAAAAATAAATAGCGGAGATAGGGTTACTCTGTTGCTTATCATAAACTAACAACAGCTCCATCGAATTATCTAAAGTGCCGATCGGCTTATAGGCAATGTAGCCACTACCATCGGTCTTATTGGCGAGATAGGCCCCGGCAGAGGTTTTAGAGACCCGGATATTGCGCTTATTATAAGCACAGCGCTTCATGTCGAGCGCGCCACCATCGTCCTGCCATCCCTTGAGTGTCGCCAGACATAGTGGGTGGTATTTAGGGACCGAGTCTGGGCCTGAAAAGCTTGGTGAAGCCATGCTATTGGCCGACAGCAAAGCAGTGACTAATACCCCTGCGCCTATCCCCGCGCCCATTCCAATACTCTTCAATTTTGCCACGCTTTTTTTAATATCCATGCCTAACCTATGTGATTAATTATTAACATTACCCTGAATCAGTGAGCTCACTGCACCACATAGCGCAAGTTCTTGATTCACTTTGAAATCACGGATTCAGGATTATATTGAAACAGTCTAGCGACGCTTTGATCTTTAAAAAAACCTATCATACCTGTTCAGCATTAATTGAACACTTAAATCTCATATCCAGCACTGACCACTGTCAATTAGCAACATTTATGCTGAAAATTTTAATAGCCGTACAGCCTGATCACTATCAGGGATAGTTTTAAGCTCGATTCCGACCAAGAAAAAGTCCAATCTCTGAATAAGCCCCACAGCTCCCCGTGCGCCAGAGGCGCGTGAAACTTGCTCATAGGTTCTTTAGGAAAGAGACCTCAAAGAAGAGTGCCGATCTTGATTATATTGACGCTTGAACACCGTTCAGCGTCGCTAGCAGATCAGCGAGTGTGGCGGCGGCAAATCATACTGGACTGATATGCGTTGCAAATTGAAGTGTTATTTTTAAAACATTTTTAGCTATATCCCGCTCTTGGGCCCAGCATTTTTACGGAGTTTAGATTATGAGTGATACAGGAACCCCAAATCGAGCGCGCCGCGGCAGAGGCGGTAGAGCCGCTCGTCAAGCGCTAGCTAAAAGCGAGGTCATCCCAATAGTCCCCTATATCACCCGAAAAATCCCATACTACGAAGTACTCGATGAAGACGGCTTACAGCTGATCGAGAAAAATGCAGAAATTATTCTCTCTGAAATAGGCATTGAATTTAGAGGTGATGAAGAGGCGCTGCAACTTTGGCGCGATGCCGGAGCCGATGTCCAGGGAGAGCTGGTTAAGTTCCCGGTTGGCTTATGCCGAAAACTGATTCAAGACTCTGCGCCTCGCCAATTTACCCAGCACGCACGCAACCCTGAACGCAATATTGAAGTGGGCGGTAAAAACACGGTCTTTGTACCCGCTTACGGCAGCCCTTTTGTCTACGATATGGACAAAGGTCGCCGCTACGCCACCATTGAAGATTTTACAAATTTCGTCAAGCTCGCCTACCTGTCACCGAGCTTACACCACTCCGGCGGCACAATTTGCGAACCGGTCGATTTACCGGTCAACAAACGCCATTTTGATATGCTTTACACACATATTAAATACTCAGACAAACCTTTCATGGGCTCAGTCACCGCCCCCGAAAGAGCGCAAGATTCTGTTGATATGTGCGCCATTTTATTCGGCGATGATTTTATTGATCCCAAGACCGACCAGCCAAAAACCTGCTTAATTAGCTTAATCAACGCCAACTCACCGATGACCTTTGACGACACTATGCTAGGGGCGGCAAAAGTTTACGCGCGCAACAACCAAGCCTGCATCATCACTCCCTTCATATTAGCGGGCGCGATGTCTCCCGTCACCGTGGCCGGCACGGCCGCTCAATCACTCGCTGAAGCACTAGCTGGCATGGCGTTCGTACAATTAGTCAACGCCGGCGCACCCGTGGTAATGGGCAGTTTTGCCAGCTCAATTTCAATGCAATCTGGCGCCCCGACCTTCGGCACACCAGAACCGGCGCTGGTGCTATATATTATGGCTGCGCTAGCGCGCAGATTAGGCGTGCCTTTTAGATCAGGTGGTGGTTTTTGCGGCTCTAAACTGCCGGATGCGCAAGCGGCCAATGAAGCGGCCAACACCTTGCTACCCACGGCACTTGCCGGGGTAAACTTCGCACTACACACCGCGGGCTGGCAAGAGGGAGGCCTAGTAATGGGCTATGAAAAATTTGTCATGGATACCGACCTCGCCGGGATGATGGCAAAAATGATGGCGGGAGTCGATCTGTCGGAAAACGGCCAGGCCTTAGATGCCATTCGCGAAGTCGGCCCGGGTAATCATTTCTTAGGCTGTGCGCACACTAAGGCAAATTTCAAATCTGCTTTTTATCGCTCGCCCCTCGCCGACAACAACAGCTACGAACAATGGGAAGCCGATGGCAGCTTAACTCACGAACAGCGAGCCAATGCGCTGTGGAAAAAAATGCTCGAAAACTATCAACCCCCGGCATTAGATCCAGCGACTGATCAGGCACTGCTAGATTATATGCAACGACGCAAAGCTTCCTTCCCCGACTCTAACATTTCATAAACCGGCTAGCCTTTGCACGCGCTCTTAAGAGAAGGCGTGCAAAGAGCAGAATAAAGCTACCATCTTGTAATAATGAAAAAACCAACAGCTGTAATTCTGTTAGTAACTAGCCGGTACTGATTAAAAGCAGTGATAGCTTGGTGCTGATTTTTGAATTTCAATTTCTTAGCGACGGATCTTAATTACTGGGAGGCCTGTGCGGGATATTGCTATTCGGCGAAGTTCTTTTACAAATGCAGTGTGCTTATTCCCAGCTGAGTATTCATAGGCATCCTTTTGATTTAAGTGTGCCTCAAGCATGACTCAATGACTTGAAGCTCACAAGCTTATGAGCTTCTCGGGCACTAATGGGGATTTGGAGGATGGTGCTTGCACTAGCTTATAACGACAGTGCTGATGTACCTTGCATTGTTTATCTCGGCCAGAAACAGCCGCCGAGGTCTGTTTGAGTAAGCCTAAAGATTCACACTCGCAAGTTTCTCAAGGGCAAAACATATACTTTTATCATCAAACAAATTGCTTTTTCTCGATGCTGATTTCTCTCCTGCTGGCCAATTGGCGATACCGGTTTTTATCGCAGCAATTGTCGCTTCACAACCTTCTTGGGTTATCAGCCAATCAACGGTTGCCAATAGTTCCATGCCAAAAGGAGATTCAAAACCGTCGATAATCTCAGTGGTTTTTTCTAATACCGGTAAATACTCTTTGGCTTCTGTGTTTAAATAGAGTGACAAGTGCTCTTTTTGGGCATCGTCGAAGCAGACCACATCCATAGGGTCTGCATCAGGGATGCGTTTATCTGAAAGTAAGTAGCTACCGTCCATGGCATTCAGTAAGTGCATCGCATTGTTTGCGTAGGGGCCATAGAGGTGAGCTTCAAATTTCAAACGTAAAGGATCTTTTAGACCTTGCGCATCTATCACCCGCTGTAGAAACCAAGCTAGCTTCTGTATTTCTAGCAAACTGCAATCCATACCTAGCAGCCAATAGCGCCTGATCATTTCTGCCATCAATGCACGGGCGGGTGTGAGCTCTTTTACGCCCTGCTTCTTAGTCACGTTTTGATACTGGGAAGTAGGCTCGTAAATGAAGATTTCAACATTTTCCAAATCGAGCAACTTACTTTCAATTCTTGGTTTTACCTCTTCCCAACGTAAACCACCGTGGCCAGAACCCAACGGAGGTATAGCAATAGACTGAATGTTATTAGCAATAATGAAGGATTTAAGATCATCTAACCCATCATCAATCCATTCCATTTTAGATTTAGATCGCCAATGAGCTTTAGTCGGGAAGTTCACAATCCACTTGGGGCCTAGAAAATCATTGGTTTCAGTAATGAACATCTTTCCCGTCACTACCTGATTCTTTTTACAAGCCAGTGCGTACTCGCGCATGTTTTTAGGAAATCGCTCTTTGAACATCAAAGCGATACCTTTACCCATGACGCCCACGGTATTTACAGTGTTAACTAACACTTCTGCAGGCGCTTCAAGTAAATTACCCGTCACATAATTAATCATTTAAAAGTACCACCCTGGTCTGACATGAACCTGTAAATCTAAGTTTTGGCAGGTAAGACAAGGCAAAAACCGGCGAAATAGCAGAGTTTACTGGTGTAAATGAGCACGTTGAGCCGATTTTTAACGCCGTATTACCGAGCGTAGTAGTTATGCTGTGGTCTCCTCAAATAACACCTATTAGCACACTCATAGAGCATGCATTATGAATCAGTGCCTCTGCTTGATAACGCTCAAACTTAGCGGGATCATCAGCATCTCTTTTAAATTCCCTGTTTTGCAACAGCTGCCAATCATTGGAATCAATTATTTCATGGCAGTCCCGTATAAATTCAGTGCCTTAAAATAACATTTACATCACACAAGCGAATGATTGTTGGTAATATACGCCGTTCAATCACCCCATAGTTCTTTCAGATTAACATCGTCACTATCCGGCTGATGCTTTTTCTCTAACTTATTAAATTGAACTACCATTGGCAAATCAAAAGAAGTACCTGTAATAATTGCACAACCTTTAGCCAAGTTTGGAATCATAGATCGTGATAAAGCATCTAGTGAGCTGATTGTATTATCTAGTAACAATAAATCACGATCGTTGACTAAGCGATGTATAAAGAAATTATGTATTTGCGACATAATTGTTGCTGATATATCCGCAGGACGTTGGCTAGAGAGAGTTAAATAAAAACCAAACTTTCTGCCTTCTTTAATAATTTCTTCAAATAGCTCTAAACGATAGTCTTTCCAAACTTCACTTTCTCGGTTCGATTGCATTGATAAAACGTTATGAGCTTCATCAATTATTAGGTGGAAGGTTTTGTCAGGTGGACTAGAGTTGATTACCGATTCTTTATGCTTACCGTAATAATACTTGGCCAACAACAGAGGGATAACTTTTTTAACTTCTTGATTTGTTTTTCTAAGCGAAACTACCGTTAACAGTTTTTCAGGAGGGTTTTCGCCAATTTCGAATACCTTCTCTAAAGCACCGATGGAAGATTCAACCCGTTTTAACAAGGGCTGGATATGCTCGAACTGTACATAGCCGCTGATCAAGTCTGATAATAACTGTACATTTATTCTTAATCTTAGTTTATCGAAATGACTTAATATTGGTAGCGTTAGTGCATCAACGGTAGCCTTAAAATGGTCGATATATGCAGGATCATTGTCACCCCCATTCAAGTGAACAGGCGCATTGGTATATAAGAAATGGCTCAATTGCCCATGCCAACTAAGTCGTTTAATACGATTTACTAACTCATCTGACTTTGTGATTTTTGATATTTCGTGAATTAATTCTGCAAACTCTTTTTTCGGTGAAGTGTTTGTTAATGCGCGCTCAATTGTTTTTTTGGTGTAATTTTCAAGGCTATTTGGAATATATTCAAATCGCTCCCGCCCCGAAACCACTCTTTTCAAAAACGGTGTCTGAGTATTTTCAGTCGCTTTAAATAAAATACTGAAGACTTCTACATCCCAAAACGCTGCACTACTTAGTGGGAACTTATCACCTTCACCTGTCTTAGTATCGAGGCTGTAGACTTTCTTAAATTTTTGATCGGCTATTAATTGTTCGCCTGTGTATTCACCATTAAAATCAAGTACAACAAATTGGCTTTTACCATGTAATTGATCTCGCTTATTTTTGAAAAGCGTAGTGTAGAGATTCGTTAGTGTATTAGATTTACCACTGCCTGTATTACCAAACACACCAATATGTGTATTAAATAACTTGGCCCAAGGTAGCGATATGGGTAAATCTTCTGTTAATATTTTGCCAATTATAAAATTATCATCTGGTTCGCCATAAATTTTACTTACCTGACTTTCACTCATCAAATAAGCAATATCTCTAATCATAGGTAAGTGCTTAATGCCTTCTTGAAACGCTTCCTGATGATAGAAGCCAATCGGTCTTAGCTCCACCTTACGAACATGGGTATTTCCATCTTCTGATTTAATATATTCATCTAAATATTCGCCTTGAACTAAAGCGACAATATCCTTAAACCCGCGCCTGATTATTATGTGCTCTTGAATAGACACGCCGTTAAATTTTTCACCATCATAGAATAAGGTCTCTTTATTTGATTCCTCATATAGTTCTACAACTATATTGACACCTTTAACAGAGATTACCTCACCAATAGCAATACTCACTATTCAGTACCTTTATTCAAAGTAAACACTGCTGTATTAAATTGCTCAAAAGTTAAATTCACATCCAAACATATGTATTTAACGTTATTCCTACCTTTGAATTTTGCTTGCATTGCAGTTTTTTCTATCTCATTAAAGCATGAAATATAAACCGTCAATGAAGGGTTAGAAAGTGACCTTTCTACTAAACGTAATATATGCTCATCAGCAAATGAGAAGCCGAAAGTAATTAGAACCGAATTCGGACGCTCTAATTCAAAGCTCAAATGCCGCAGAATTTGGTAGTAAGCTTCTTCAAAAACTGTTTCGTGGAATTTCCATTTGGTAGGATTAACGATAGGAATTGCATTATATTTCGACCAAAAATCTTCAGAGTCCAGCAGCCCCCCATTGCCAGTGCAATTAAGCTCTTTTAGATCAATATACTTACTATCATCATTTTCAAGCACAGTTTTTAATGTACTAATCATTTTTTCTTGAGTTGCATTAAAAGTAATATCATAACTACTCTGATGATAATTCAGAGTGATTTCATCATCATTTCTAGTCCAATATACCGAGCCATGTGGGTGGAGAATATTCAGCTGAGGTAGATATCTATCATGCTTATCAAAAATACCTTTCTGCACCACACGATTATTATAATTTTTGGTATGAAATTTTCGGCTTTGAAAGCCTTCACTGCCATCATTTGCAGTAAAGCTATACGCTTTTTCCGTTAAAAGCTCATCCGCAGCTAGCTCAAAACAGCTATCGTAGTTTGTGGTATAGATATTACTTTTCTTGCTTTTGTCATTTTGTTTTTCTAGAGCTATTACAAGGGTCTATAGAAATGTTTTGTATTCATTCAATACAGCCTGTCGCTGTGCAGAGAAAGGGACTTTAGGTAAACGAGGCAGCCCATCGTAAATACACTCCTTGTAATAATACATAAAAAGCAAAGTTCTTAATTTTTCATCTCCATCTTCTTCAATTTTATGAGCGAGTGACTCTAAGGTAAATGATTGACCATTTTCATCTTTTATATTTAACGCTAAAGTAGGCAAAAAACCATATGAAGCACCAGCGCCAAACAAGAAATTTAGGTTCTGCTCGTAAACATCATGAAGATTGAATTTATCAGACATAGCTATAGTTCACCTTGGAAGGCTTGTTGACTGAGGGAGTCAAATAAGGGTAACTCTGCTGTAGCCGAGTTAATATTGTGTAGCGCAACAACGTTATCCCTTATTTTTTCAAACTTTTCTTGTAATTCTAAATCTGGAATTCTAATTTGAAATTTTTTACATTCAGGTACAGATAAGTGTTTCACTGTTGAGCCGCTGCTCATTTTATCTATCTGCCTCTTTATTCCGCCCCCCATTATTTCAAATAACAAAAATGTAGAGTTTATTTGTCTAACATCAGGCCTAAACTGCATTGTCCTTTGCCCCAAAAAAACGAGATCATCGGTTTCAACAATACCTGCTTCACCGGCAGGTGCCTCTCGTGTAAAAATTATATCGCCTTTTTCAGGTAACAACCTACGCACCCACTTGTCATATACCTCCTTTTCAGCATAGCGAACACTAGAAAGGTTGAGTCGGTAATTTCGGACATTAGTAGTTCTAATCATTTTGTAGGGAGTTTGGTAATCGACGGTCTTCGCTGTTTTGTTAATACAATCCACAATATCGGTACAAACTGCACCTATATCAACCACCTCCCAACCCTTCGGATTCGTCACCGGATCACCAAATAGTTCTAAAAAGACGCTGCGCAAGAAATCATCGGCGAGTTGCATGGCTTGTTGGCGTTTACGGCGGATAGCATCGGCTTTATCTAAAATCGCGGCAATGCGTTTTTGTTCGGCTAGGGGTGGGAGTGGAATTGCAAAACCCTTAAGATAATCCGTACCGATTCGTCTTTGACCTGCTGCACCATACATTGATGCTTCCCCTAGCCAACGAAAACGATCACTCCAAATCATATAGAAAAGATAAGTACTATCGACTTTTTGAGGATCAGCCCTGAGTACATGAAATTCTGTCGATCCAAAGCCAACCTCATGACTAATCTGATTAGGCCTAAGACATTTTCCATTTTCAAAACAGGGAGTAATTTTCGCTAATAAAACATCACCCCGCTCAAAATAAGTAAAGCCTTTCTTTGTATCCAAAAGTACTTTAGTTTCTTCGGAGATTAAAAATCCCTCTTCAGAAGCCGAGGCCATAGCAACGAATGATACTTTTTGCGTTTCATCAATATCTTTTGGGCATCTTGGATTTATTGTTGCCAAGTCCGTAAGTTTTACAACCGGCCAACTCACAGCATCCCCTCCAACGCCTTTAAGTCATCCAGAATCTCATTCTCTAACGCCACCAGCTTACCCAATATCTCTTTCGGCGGATCATAAACCTCCTCCTCATAAACTACTTCTTTGTAGCGATTAATCGAAAGATCGTATTTATTACCAGAAATTTCAGCTTTACTCACCCAGAACGCCTTTTGGGTTTTATCGTTCTCTTCACTTGCAGCCGCTGTTTTATCACGAGCGGCAAACTCAGTTACTAAACCTGGTAAGTCGTTATCTTTAGTCGGTGTACGTTTATCATCTAACGTGAAACCATCGGCTTGTACATCATAAAACCAAACATGATCAGTGCTGCCACCTTTGGTGAAAATCAACACGGCGGTTGATACACCTGCATAAGGTTTAAACACGCCACTTGGGAGCGAAATCACCGCTTCGAGCTGGTTGTTTTTTACCAGTAATGTGCGTAACTGTTGGTGAGCTTTAGATGAGCCAAACAGCACCCCATCGGGAACGATCACCGCAGCGCGACCGCCTACTTTTAACATGCGTAAGATCAGTGCAACAAATAGCAGTTCGGTTTTCTTGGTTTTGACTGAGCGCAATAAATCTGGGGAGACATCCTCCTCATCCAAACTACCTTTAAACGGTGGGTTGGCGAGGATAATATCAAAACCTTCACTGGCCTCGCGGGCGTAGTTATCGGTAAAACGTTGGCTTAAGGTATCTTGATAGTGAATATCGGGCTGTTTGACGCCGTGCATCACTAAGTTCATGGCGGCGATGCGCAACATGGTGGCGTCAAAGTCAAAGCCGTGGAACATGTCGGTATTGATGTGGTCGCGGTGTTCGCCTAATAAATTGCCGGTATAGAGCACGGTATGTTGGGCATTGCCTTCACTATCGATAAGCGGCTGGCCGTTTTCATCGAGCTGTGGCTCGCGATGGACCCCTTCTGCGGAGGAGTATTTTTCCAACATGAATTCATAGCTGCTGGTTAAAAATCCGGCGGTGCCGCAAGCGGGATCACATATTCGATCTGTCGCGACTGGGTCTAATATTTCGATCATACTGCGAATGATGTGGCGCGGGGTGCGAAACTGGCCGTTAATACCGGCGGTGGTCAGTTTGCTGAGTAGGTACTCGTACAAATCACCTTTTGTATCGGTTTTATCTAACGGTAGATCATCGACCATTTCAATCGCTTTAACTAATAGCGAAGGCTTTTGCACCATGAGCTGGGCATCTTTCATAAACTCGGCGAATAAGCTGCCCTCTTGGTGTTCAGCGCTTTGTTTAAAGTAAGGGAACAACTCATCTCTGACTAGCTTCATCAGCTTGTCGGCGCTTTCGATATGTACGATATTCTGCCAGCGCAAGTGTTGCTGATCGTCGTTAAAACGGTGATTAAAGGGCTGCTGGGTACGTAGCGTGCGCTTTTCATCGCTGGTTTCGTTCATGTCGAGCAGTCGGGCGTACATTAAAAAGGTGATTTGCTCGATCACGGTTAAGGGGTTGGTGATACCGCCGGTCCAAAATTCTTCCCAGAGTTTATCTATTTTACTTTTTAGTGGACCTGTAATCATGATGTTTTCTATCTCTTATATTTTAAATCTGGGGGCGGTTGAATTTATAGCTGTAGCTGCGATTTGTTGCTGCCGGATTGTACCGTAAAACCGGCGATAAAGTCTGCGATTAAGCTCGCCTGTTGGTCTTTAAAAATTCCGTCTATGCCATCTTGATGAAGCCGGTCAAAGGGCGCTTGATAGAGCCTTTCAATACTCATGCTGCCAGTGGTGCAGATTTCTTTTTTTAACAGCGCGATAAAGCGTTGCTGTAGGCTGCTTAAGTGGATGTGGTGGGTTTGAATAAACTGATTAAACTTGGCTTCGATGGCTTGTGTATCTAGCCCGATAAGCGTGCGCAATAGTTGATCGACACTGGCGGTTGATTCCGGGAAAAAATCTTGCAGTAAATGGAGATCGACATTGGCATTTTGGGTGTGCAGCATGGCGTTGAGGTTAGTTAGTTCCTGTTCAGTGATGCTTTCGCCGGCACGGATTTTTTGCAAGATTGGGTTTGTGGCAAACAGCGGGGTTAAGGTCGCTTCTACTTGCTGGCGATAAATTTCGTAATCTACGGTGCGAATATTGGTGGTGCGCTCCACTATGTTGTACAGCGCTTCGTCTTCACGGATATCCAGTATAGGTGTAATATCCGCTGGCTCTGGGTTGACACTTTTATCACGCAGGTGAATCACTTCACGTAGGGCGGTGCGAGCTTGCTCTAGTGTCGTAAAATCGCTGTTTTGCCAAAAGTCATCTTGTTGTAATTGCTGGACGCTACTGGCCTTGCTTCGCACTTGGTTAAGGTGCATAGAGAGGCTGGCTACTTTCAGCTCGATAGGCTCGCGGGCTTGTTTAATTAAATCCGGCTGTGCCTGATTTTGGTCAAGCAATTTGGCGTATTGGGCATTGAGCATATCAATATCAAATTTTAGAGCCTCGGCTTGACCTTGTATATTACGCCATTTCATCAGTGGGGCCATTTGTTCTACTAGGGCTAGGCGTGTGGCCGGCGAAAATCTCATTAACAACGCATGATTAGATAGCTGCTCTTTAATGCGCCAATTATCGCGAATTGCAATGGTATTATCATTGAGGCTATCGATATCTTGTTTTATTAGACCAACCATCTGCTCAAATTCTGTTACTGCGCCCTGCTTAAGTGCTTGTTCGGCATAGTTAACTTTGGCCTCAAAGAGTTTTTGTGCCAGTGGTTTAGTCAGGCTTGGTTCGGCTTCATCGTGCTCTAACTCAAAATACTCAAAGTTGCCCCAGTGATCAAAGATAATAAATTTTTCTTTATCACGACTGTTACCTTGTGCATCAACCCCAAACAGCCCCTCGCACAGGCGAGTGCCACGACCGACCATTTGCCAAAATTTCACTTTGGACTTTACGGGTTTAGCAAATACTAAGTTAAGTACTTCTGGCACATCGATGCCGGTATCTAACATGTCGACAGATATGGCGATAGTAACTTGGTTGGAGCTGCCATCGTTGAGTTTGAAGTTGTCGATTAACTCTTCGGCGCGGTCATATTGGCTGTGAATGACTCGGCAGAAATTACCGGAATTTCCTTTAGCATAATCAGGATACATTTCATTAAACAACTCGGCGAGTAGTTCAGCATGTTTAATGTTGCGGGCAAAGACCATGGATTTACCCAACGTTTGGCCATCGGCTAAACAGAGGCCGTTTTCCATGAGGTTGCGTAATATCACGCGGTTGGTATCTTTGTTGAATACTGCTTTATCGACCACTTTGCTGTCGAAATCTAGGGTGTTTGGATCTATGCCCTGCTCTTCTAGCTGGGCGATTTGCTCATCGGATAAACTCTTGCCTTTAATACCTTCACGCAGAAACTCTGTGGTATGGGTAATCACTTTAAAGGGCACTAAGTTTTTTTCAGCGACTGCTTGCTCTAGCGGGTAGTTGGCAGTGGGACTTTTATACTCACAACCAAATAGCTGGCTGGTTGAACGGCTGATCATTTCGACCGGCGTGGCCGTCAAACCCAATTGGTAGGTATCAAAGTAGCTAAAAATATCCCCGTAGACATTGTAGATAGAGCGATGGGATTCATCGGCGATTATCAGATCAAAATAACCGACATCGAACTGTTCCATTATCTGCAGCATGCCGGGATAAGTCGCGACGCATATACGGGCATTTTTCATGTCGGATTTTTTACTTTTGCCGACCACGTATAAAGGCTCTTTTAAAAACTCGTTGTAGGCTTTCGACGCTTGTTTACGTAGCTCTCTGCGATCACACAAAAACAGCACGCGCTTAGCCCAGCCTGCCTCTAATAAACGCTTGGAAATGGCAATTGCAACTCGGGTTTTTCCGGTGCCTGTAGCTTGTACGACTAATGCTTTACGATGGTTAGCCGTGTAGCGCTCACAGACGCGGGTGATGGTTTCTATCTGATAATCACGCCCGGCGATATCAATATCGATGGCAGTTTTTAACAAATTTTGCCGGTGGCTACGCTGACGCAGTAGATATTCGAGGCTGCTTTTAGCGTAATAGCCATAGAGTTTGCGTGGTGGTTCACCTGCCGCGTCATTCCACAAGCTTATATCTCGGCCATTGGTATAAAATATAATCGGCCGCTGGGAAAATTCTTTCTCTAAAGCATCGGCATATAGCTTGGCTTGCTGCTGGCCTTTTTGTGCGTTCTCACGGCTGCGCTTGGCTTCTATCACCGCCAGTGGTTTACCGTTATCACCCCAGAGCACATAATCACAATAACCGATGCCGGTGGGTGTTGGCTGATCACTAACCTGATACTCACGGCTTACTTGTTCGGTATTACCATTGCCGAGGATATCAATATCCCAACCTGCAGCGCGAAGCTCTATGTCTATTAAACGGCGACGCGTTTCATCTTCGTTGTAATCCAGTGCGTTACGGGCGCTAACGCCCGCCTCAAGCAACTGGGTGCGCTGGCTCTGTTGGCTTTTCTGTTCTTCTTCTGTCAATTGCTGTTTGAGTTCGGCGTTTTCGCGCTGTGCTTTTAACTCGGCCTGCTTTGCGTCTTCTAACTCGGCTAGCGCCTGTTCTAATCGTGCCTGATGTTTAGCCAGCTCTGCCTGACTAGGTTGCTTTAATTGTTGCGGTGCAGCAAAAGTCGTGAGATCTGATTTATCACCTTTTTGGGTAATGAGTAATAACCAGCTGCCCAGCAAGTGCGCTTCTTTAAGCAACCACAGTGGATCTTTATTATCGTATTTACCTTCATGAGCGGCACGATTACCCACTTTGCGGATTGCATGCAATTTATCGATAATGCCTTTATCGACCATGCTAGTAAAATTGTGGTTTTGTAGGCGTTCAGCAAAGTTTTCATTGGGATAAGCGGCAATCTGGTAACTGTAATACACAACTCCGACCAGCTTTTCAGCAAAGCAGCGCAATTTAACCAATGCGCTCTGTGGATCACTGTAAGCGTATTCCTCAGCATATGCGGCTAGACTGGCAAGTTCTGGCCAATGTGGTCGAAGAAATTCAAAGCTAATAGATTGCTGCATTTATATTCCCTTGTTAAAACTATCCTGATAATGGATTGGTAACCATTGTAACTATGTGTGGCTGTGATTAAATTTCACAAGCTTGCGATCATCATGTCACGGCTTTCACGCTCACGCCCTGCGCTATTGCCGTAATTTTATAATGTTGGTTGCTAGCAACGGCTGTAGAGTTAACCGCTATTTTCTGACTGATATTTTTCGGTAATGCTTTAGACAACTTATTATTGATGGCAGAACAACACTGTTGCACAAAACTGCGCTCCATAGATTTTAAATTGCTGTAGTTCTCAGCTTTAAAATCTTCTGGGGTGATATTAAAGCTGCCTTCAAAAACACGGGTATCAGTGCTTACTTGCGCGAAGAATTGCAAAAACTGCACTGAATACTCGCTCTTCTCCTCAAAGTAGCGGTCGACAATTAAGCCGTTCTCGCTACCTTGACTCAATGACAACAGCCAGTGATAAAAGGCGAACTCTTTACCTGTTAGTTTGATATCGACACCGGCTATCGAGAGGGATTTTCCTTTAATCGATAATTGCAACGTTAACGCGCCATTGTGCATACTGTTTAAGGCGGCAACGCTCTGACTAAAGGAATAAGTTCGCATACTTTCTATCAGTTGCGGATCAACAGATTGGCGCATTCGTACAAAGGGGATTTCAGCAAGTGTGACTTGCGCTGTGCTGGTGTCGATCTGGGTACTTTGCCCCTGATAGTCCTTTTTACCTTCAATCCAATTTGTTTGTTTGGTCGGGTAATAAAAGTCCCTGACAAACTCAAAATCATCGTTAACAAATACATGACTTAAGGTATCTTGCGGGCGACCGAGCAATGACATCGCATAACCTAAGTAAAAGGCCATAGTTTTGCGTCCACCAGCAATTGATGCGTGAATAGTGGTATCTGCTTGCTCGGTTAGCTCAAAGACTTTGCGGGTAATGAAATCGGCCATGTAGGTTTGATCGGCAATACTCTTGGCGTCATCGATCGGCTGACCATTCTCGTCTTCTATTAACCAGATATGAGATTCATCAAATTTCAGGACTGGCATTTGATACTCATCTTGCAGAGCGGCTAGATGTCCATCCTCGAACAAGCCTTGCATCAGCATTTTTTTAAAGCCTAACGTGGTTATTACATACAACACATCGGGAAATGCTTTGCCTTCAACGTGCAGTGCAAACAAGGTCTCGGTCACCACTTGTGGGCTAGCGCCGGTAATCGCAAGTAAGATGTTGTTCATGAGTGTCCTTGCAGCAATTTACAATATAGCCTGATACTAGCTTATTAATTGCGCCTAGACTATGCAAGTCTACTTGTATATCTTTGTTTTTTAATACTAATTGTCAATAACCAGCTGTGGAGCAATGGTTTTTGTATATTTATTGAGACGATTTTATAAGCATATTAAGAATGGTATTGTTCATGAATCATGCTGTGATTTGTGCTTACCAAAAGTAGACTTTTAAAAATCTGTTTTTACTAGGTTTCAAAAACTCTGACGCAGACCAACACCAGCGACACAAGATTAATCTTGTGTCTTTAATTACCTCTTAAGAACTTAATATTTAAAAGGATACCGAAAAAATAATCCTGATTAGCCCTGTGTCTTCACAGACAGAACTACAGTAAAAAAAAATTGTACAAAGAAATGACTTGGCTATAATCTGAACCATTATTAAATGGTAAAATTATATTATAATTCCCTTAAATTATTGAAATATATAATTTTATTACATATCAGCCAAGTTGAGCGGAGTATGATATTCAATCAGGAGAGTAATAGTGTAACTGCTCATAACCTAAGTAAACTTTATAACTACAATCAACCTAAGCCATAGAGTTTTCACCAGATAATTCTGATAATTTAACCCTCAACCGCACAACAATTTAAAACTTCTAACTTCTAGCTTCTAACTTCTAACTTCTAACTTCTAATTTATAACTTCTTAATAACTATAGCTTATTGATAACGAACCATATTTTTGATCTTTTTGCTGTCCTTTAAACTCTTTAGTTCGATAGACATGCGAGTAGCTAAGGTTCCAGCGTTGATAGGAGGTGCTAACACCGATCGTTAAGTCTGTGACTAAACGTTTTTTGTCGACACTATGGCTATTTCTAAAGGTGTTGCCATCTAGAAATATATTCCGCCCTACCCAGCGCATATCTGTCGCGATAAAAGTCTGTATTTCCAGTTTGCGTTTACTTGGATCGCCCAGCCCCGGATTATTGCTATCGCCACCCGGCCTTAAACTGGATGTTCCAAAATCATTGGGCAGATTCCAGCCCAGTCGCCACTCAGCACCGGCATTCACATACGTGGCGACATTTCCTAAACTTCCTCCCCAGTGCGTGATGATATCGGTATCAAAATTACTGGCTATTTTATGTTTAAATGGTTTAAAGCGGCGTTTTCGCTCAAAGACTAGCTGTATCCCAAGCTCATTATGCAGTTGATTATCCCAACCATTAAACTTATCTATGCCGCGGATACTGTGAATCAAATCTTGGGACTCTTGAGCCAGTGCCGCAGGGCCCACCAGCCCGACATTTAATTCAAAACTGTGCAATTTATCAGCGGTTCTCGCCTGATAGCCCATACCTGCATACAACCAGCCTGCGTAGGGCCTATCAGTTTTATCTAAGGTGGTTTTTCGCTTATCCTCAGGGGTAAACATTAACTGGCCAATACTAATGACAATATTTCTATGTACCGGCTGCTGACTTGATATATCGGGATGCAGGGGAGCTAAGAGTCGATTTAGGTCTGCAATCCATAGATAGGTCTTCTGCTTCGTTTCTAGAAAATCATTCACATCGGGGGAAACCCACGACGCGCGCACACCGTTGGTGTAATTAAGATCGGTGCTGGCAAATAAATCATTTTCTAAATGTAAATTTAACGTCCAAGGATCGGCGGCGCTATACACTTGGGATGCCAGCGTTAGTAATAAAACACCGCTTAAAGCTCTAAACATATCTATCTACTACCCGTTGCAATCAAAGAGCTAATACTAACAATTTTGCAAAGTTTGAGAAACTGCTTATCTCACTTTAATACCTGAATCCGTGACTTCAAAGTGAATACAGAGTGTAAGATATTGGTTCTACGGTGGAATTGAAAAATCTTAGCTGCAAGCTCATATGCGTCCTGCACTCGCTAAATAAATGCATCCATGCATAAAACCCATAGGTTCAGCGGGTATTTGTCTAACCGCTGTAGAGTCAATAGCTTGCGCTATGTGGCGCAGTGAAGTCACTGATTCAGGTAATACACTTCAATTTTGCAATGATCGCTTAGATCGTTTTATAATCTGCACTTCTAAAATTTGTATCACAGGCCGCCCCCGCTTATGTCCACTGCAAAATTTTCCAACACTGATAACTCCTCCTCTCAAGCTAACAACAACATCAGCACCGGCCAACAGCAGTTTAATTTGCAGTATCAAATATTTGCCGAAAACTTAGCATCCCACTCCGTCACTGTTTTAGATTATCTTGCTCTACACTTGCCTCAACTGAGCCCTACCGAGCTTGATAATTGGCTAAAACCACTGCAAATCAAACTAGACAATCAGCGGGCGGACAGCTCTGATTATGTTTGCGATGGCCAGACACTATCAATTTTAATACTTAATCATTTTGAACAAAAAATTAATCGAGGCTGGCAGCTACTGTGGCAAAACGATGAAATAATGGCGATATACAAACCCGCTCCCCTCGCTGTTAGCAGAACCACTCGTAATTTATACGACACTCTGATTGGCTTGATTCGCAGACAAACGCCTTATTATGCGGCGCAACTGTTACACCGTTTAGATATCGAGACATCGGGGATTATCTTATTGACTAAAGACCAAGCCAGTGATCGAAAATGGAAAAAACAACTCCAGCAAATTATCCAAGCTAAGGTCTATCATGCCATCGTCACTGGCACCCCTGATTGGGAAGACTTGGTCTGTGAAAATGAACTGGCTGAAAGGCTAGACAGCAGCATTCGATGCAAAATGTATGTCGTTGATGAACAACAGCCAAGAGCCAACTATATAAAACCTAAGCTATCTAAAACCCAATTCAAGCTACTCAAAACACAGGGCCAGTACTCATTGATAGAATGCCGATTATTCACTGGGCGAAAGCATCAAATTCGCGCTCAGCTCGCCGATTTAGGCCTACCCATCGTCGGCGATAAAATTTACAGTCACGCTGGAAAGTTTTTTTTAAAGCGCTTGGAAAAGAAGCGGGGATTATCCAGTGCCGACCACCTCGAACTCGGCAGCGAAAATCACTTACTGCGGGCGGTTAGATTGGATTTGCGCTTGACTGAAAACAGTCCATTAATCCGGATCGAAAGCCCTAGCTTTAACTTGGATTTAAGGGCCAATATTTTATTTTGACGACAGTGACGCTGACAAAAAACAGCAGCTAACGGCCTCTTTTAGCCCCGGGCTAATTCAAGAGCTAAGTTAAAAATTAAGAGTCGAGAGTTAAGTACCGGTTTAAGTTCAGTCTAACAAGGCCACACAAGACTACTTCAGCCTGTTAAAAACATAGCCTAAAAGTAGAGGTAAGCTGCCACTGTTTCCTAATACCTACCCTTGTGGTAGTTTTAGCCCCATTCTCAGGATGCTAGTTTTTCCGTCCAACAATTTTTCACTCTATTAATAGGATACTTATGACAATTAGTGTTTTGCAGTCATGGTCCCAGCTTTTTTTACCTCGGTTATTGACTCGATGCGTAAAAATTGGCAGCGCTGGGTGCTTGTTATTCTCTGCCAACGCCTTCTGCGCACAAATGTTTTTTAGCGGCGAAAGCCCTTTTGCTAATTTGCACATCAATGGTGAAATAGTCAAAGGCGACTACCATAAGATGCTCAGCCTGATTAAACAACAACAAGATATTCCGCAAACACTGCTGCTAAATTCTAAGGGTGGTAATGTCATGGAAGCTCTTAAAATCGGTACTTTTGTACGTAAATATTTACTCAGTTTTGAGTCTAAAAAATGTAATAGTGCCTGTGTATTTATCTCCCTTGGCAGCGTCAATCACAGCGATGATAAACGTGGAGTATTTGGTTTACATCGACCTAAATTCAATCGCCAATTTTTTGCAAAACTAAACGCCGAGCAGGCAACCCTTAAGTATCGCAGCCTTCGCTCTTTTGTAGAGAAATATATGCTGGCGATGGGAGCCACTAAAGCACTCGTCGATAAAATGTTTGCCACCCCTTCAAACTCAATGTCATACGTGCCAAAACAAACTGTCTATAAGATGCACAACTCACCACCAGAGGGCTATTCAGAGTGGATCATCTCTAAGTGCGGCGGCGACTTAACCGACCGAGAGCGCCGTGACTTATACGATTTTTACAGCAATAGATCTTTATTTAGCGAAAAGTATTTCGCTAAGCTGGATGGTAAATCAACTGAGCATTTTCACTGTGAATTGGAAGCGGTGAGAACAGAACAGGTTAGATTATTTAAGCAAAATGTGATGTTTCAGCCACAGCAATTTCCGATAAACTAATTGCATTAAGAAAGCTCTAAAGCAGTCACTCACGCCCCCTAAGATGAGTAACTAAGCGCCTAGCTCCTTTATCTAAAAAAATAGGCGAGGACTGGTCATTACGCTGCGGCCTCTATTCGCGGATTTAGGCTCTTAATTGCCCACAGAGAAGCTCTCTACGGCTCTCAGCAAGGTCTTTTAAAAAAATTTTCGATGTAAATATTATCGTGCAAAGTACATCAATAACATCTAAAGTGGCGCCTCATTGTGGTAGCCCAAAACAAATTTTATATTGCTGTTTATGAGGAAGATAAGAATGACGATAGGTGTAGGCGGCTCTAATGCCGCAACTGAACTGGCTAAACTGTCCAACCAGTGTACAGATATTCTGCCGATCAGTACTAATGAATTTAAAGAGCGCATCGCGAGTGCGCAACAGCTCATGCAGCAACACAATATCGCTGCACTGTATCTAAATGCCGGCACCAATTTATTTTATTTTACCGGTACTCGATGGCACGGTAGTGAACGTATGGTCGGTGCTATCTTGCCGGTACGAGGCGCGCCTATCTATATAGTCCCCTATTTCGAACAAGGTACTATTCTTCAATTCATGGGAATCCCAGGCGATATAGTCGCTTGGCAAGAACATCAGAGCCCCTACCAACTATTCATCGATACCCTCAACCAGATGGGCATCGAGAAAGGCGAGATTGGTATCGATGAAGCCACCCCATTTTTTATCAGCAATGGGATTGCCTCTATAGCGGCCAACTATTCATTGGTCTGCGCCAAACAAATCACCGCGGGCTGTCGAGCGATTAAATCCGCTCGCGAAATAGCCTTAATGCAAAGCGCCAAAGACATCACTCTGACTGTACAAAAAGCCACCGCAAGGATCCTCAGAGAAGGCATCAGCACTGCAGAAGTCACAGAATTCATCGATGCAGCGCATCGAAAAATGGGAGCTACTAAAGGTTCTTATTTTTGTATTGTACTCTTTGGCATCGACTCCTCTTTTCCACATGGCGTGAAGAATCCGCAGCCATTAAAAAATGGCGAGATGGTATTAATTGACACTGGCTGTATGGTTGAGAATTATATTTCAGACATCACTAGAAGTTATGTATTTGGCGAGCCTAGCCCCCGTCAGCGCGAACTGTGGAATGTTGAAAAAAATGCTCAGCAAGCGGCTTTCAATGCAGCTGTTTTAGGAGAGCCATGCGCCAATGTGGATATTGCAGCGCGTGCTTACTTAGCATCGCAAGGGATGGGGCCTGACTATCAAACCCCCGGTTGCCCACACAGAACAGGACACGGTATTGGTTTAGATATCCATGAATGGCCCTATCTAAACAGAGCAGAAGATACGCTGTTAGCCATAGGGATGTGCTTTTCTAATGAGCCAATGCTGGTGATCCCAAATGAATTCGGAATTCGCTTAGAAGATCATTTTTATATGAGCGAAGCGGGCCCGGTATGGTTCACCGAGCCCTCTTTTTCTATCGATGATCCTTTTTGCTACCAGCGCTAAGGAACCTCTGGACAAATATCACGCGCCTCTGGCATACAAAACTAGCGGCGCTATTCTTTATCAGTAAGGTACGGCCTGTGAAAAATATTCTTTTCAGCCTGCTTTCTTTTTAAGGTTTTTTAATTTTCATCAAGTATTTCAACAGGGAATACTGTATATTTTCTTTTTTAAGTATCATGGAGGCTAGATACAATATCGAGGATGGACTCTCTATCTATCTGTTTAACATTTAATACCAGTATTAATTGGATAAACAAATCGGCACCCATGATCCCTCGATTAATCTTGTTTCTTAAATTCGCACTGGTTTGTATGGTACCAAGATCAGCTAATGACTGGCTTAAATCTTCATATCTGATTTTACGTTTTGACATTTCGGATTTAACAATCCGGCTTATTAGCTCTCTATAGTCAGTATCTGGAGGGGTATCGGGCATGAATTGGCTACCTTAATGTCATTGAATGTATAGTTTTGTAAGTTATGATTTACAAAAAAATATAATAAACTGCAAAAAACTATTATTTTTACTTTACAGATCTTATTTATTATATATTATAAGCTTAATCAGCACACGTCGAGTGTAATGATTATATATTTTAGGAGAGCAAACATGAGTTGGGATCTTTCAACTATTGAAGGTTTACTAGCAAAACAAAGTAATTGGGTGGTACACAGTGAAAACGACTGCCTGTTTATTACTAACGAAGATGGCTTAGATGCATATGTCGCGGTAAGCGGCGCACAAATTGTGGTTGAATCTATCCTCTTTGCCAGTAGTTCAGTTGCTGACATAAACGCATTAAATGAACAAATTTTGAAGACTCACCAAGTATTCCCACTGACCACCATCGGCATTACACGTGTTGAAGGTGATGAGTATTATATGGCATTTGGTGCATTATCATCACAATCTAAAGAAGAGAGCATCATCATTGAAGTTGAAACATTATTTGATAATGTCGCCGCTTTCTTAGATGCATACGAAGACTATTTAAAGTAATAGAGGTATCACACATGAGTGTATGGAAAAGACTAGTTTCTGCAGTAAAAGGTGGCGTTAATGAAGCCGCTGAATCAGTTGCTGACAGCCAGGCATTGCGTATTTTAGATCAAGAAATTCGCGAGGCTAAAACGGAGCTTAGAAACTCTGATCACTCGCTCACTCAGATTATGGCTAAACGTAAATTAGCGCAGCAAAAAGTGGCTAGTTTACAGGGCTCTATCAGTGAGTATGAAAGTCATGCAGCAGCAGCCAGCAGCAAGGGAGATCAAGCATTGGCCCTAGATTGCGCTCGCAAAGTGGTAGACATTCGTGGACAAATGGAATCTGAGCAGCAGTACGTTGATCAGTTTACCCATTCTGAAACGACGCTACGTACCAATATCAGCCAAGCTAAAAGTAATTTGCGCCGTATGGAACAACAAGTTGATATGGTCAAGGCGACTGAATCGGTACAAAAAGCCCAGGCAGCCGTATCATCTAGGCACTTAGGTGCGAATGGCAAAATGAAAACCGCAGCTGAATCACTATCGCGAATTCAAGATCGCCAAAAACAGCGTCAAGCTGAAATGGAAGCGGCTTCTGAGCTGGCGGCCGATGAGTCGGGTGATGAATTAGCTAATCGTTTGAAAAGCGCGGGAATCTCCGGCAGCAACTCTTCTGCTGATGATGAGTTAGCCCGAATTCTTGGTAAAAAATAATTGAATGACTTCATTTGATAGGCTCCGCAAGGTCCTTGTTAAGTACTTTATAGATTTGCGATGGCACAGTATATTTATTGCCATCGCCATTTATATGAGTGCCAGCTGGATATTATTAGAGCTCTGTGGTGAAACATCGATCACTAGAGACTCTAATTTTTTTTATTGGATCATGGTAACCGCGTCCACCGTTGGCTACGGTGATTTTTCACCGGCCACTCCTCAGGGAAAGTACGCGACGGCGCTGTTTGTTATTCCTTTCGGACTTAGCTTATTTGGTCTGGTGATTGGTCGGATCGCTTCATTTGTTTCATATCAATGGCGAAAAGGAGTCCAGGGATTGAAAGCACTTAACTACGAAAATCACATTCTTGTGATTGGTTGGAACGGCAATAGAACTCTACAGCTAATTCGTTTACTTTTAAAAGAAACCCAAGATCATAGCGAAATTAAAAATATTGCCTTGTGCGTCAAGGCAGATATAGAAAACCCATTACCGGATAAAATAGGTTTCGTCAAAACCAGCAGTTTTAGCAGTGAAGTAGAGATGCGCAGAGCCTCTATTAATCATGCAGCCTGTATCATCATCGACAACCCGGAAGATGATATGACAATGACCACCGCCCTCTTCTGCTCACAACAAAATCCCGATGCACACATAATCGCCTATTTCAAAGACGAACAATTGGGCGCGCTATTAAAAAGTCACTGCCCTAATATTGAAAGCATGCCTTCTGTGGCTGTAGAAATGCTGGCAAAATCAGCGATGGATCCAGGTTCTGGCCTGCTGCATCAACAGTTACTCGATTCCAACAAAGGCATGACCCAGTACTCCATCAATTACACTGCAACAGCGGCGACTCCCTTTGAAAATCTGTTTAATAAGTTTAAACAGCAATACCGAGCGACGCTGATTGGTATTTCCACAAAAGGTCCTGATTCTCTAGAATTAAACCCCGAGCTTAATAAAATAATAGAGCCCGGTAATACTTTGTTTTATATCGCTGCACAGCGTATCAAGCACATAGATTGGAGCTAGGAAGGGTATTATGTTTAAGAAATGGTTCGGTAAAACAGCTGTGGAGGAAGTCAAAGACAGCGCTCCAGAAATCATGGGGTTAAGGATAGGCGGCGCTTTTGAGCTAGATAGCTTAAAGCTGCGTTTAATTGAGCCCGATTTAATTATTGCAGGGGCTGCCAGTACTCATTTAATTCAAGCGGTGGGGGAGGTAAAGTTAGACGATGTGACTACTGTCCTAAGATATTACACTGATGACGATGGCTTTATTCAAGTATTACTGGAAGGCGGAATGACCGAAAATCATATCACCGACGTTAAACTCTGGTATTTTTATGACACCCAAAGCATTAGCACAGAAAAGCAGTGGAATACCGTGATCAACTCCAGTATTAGTGTTACAACACTCGCGCTAGAGGGTAACAATTACTCCCCGGTTTGGGAAAATGCCGCGGGGGAACTGGCCGCACCTGTCGCGATGACCGAAAAAACTTATGCGCAGGATGGATCGACCTCTGAAACAGATCAATTTAGCATGCTTTATGAGCGCGAGATCAAAGCAGACTTTTTTGAGTATGTGATGCTCTCTGGCGAAGAAAAGATTATCGATAACCGCGCTGATCGCTACTTGGTAAAGATGACCGGTTTTGATTTAAAACCTGCAGATATTGATATTATTGGATAACTAGCGATAATCTACAATATGAAGCAGTGACTTCAAAGTGGATACAGAGTGCAAGAGATTGGTTTTACAATGGAATTGTAAAATTTTAACTGTAAGCTCAAATGCATCCTTACATAAACTTATCCGCTCAGTGAATATTTTTCTAACTACTGTATAATCAATAACTTGCGCTATATAGCGCAGTAAGGTCCCCGATTCAAACAAAAGCCAACTAATTATTTATTTTTAACATAAATGTTTATTACAATTATTTTAAGGAGCTCCTCTTATGGAAGCGATACAAGTCTCATTGCTAGGTCTAATAGATTTTGCCATTTATTTTGGTGTTTCAATTGCTCTATTACTGGTCTTCAAATTCGTCTACACACTAGTCACCCCGCAGGATGAGTGGAAGCTGGTTAAGGAGGAGCAAAATACTGCTGCCGCTATCGGCTTTATGGGGGCTGTGATTGGTTTCGCACTGGCACTCGCTAGCGCGGCATCCAACTCTGAATCCCTAGCTGATTATGTCATCTGGGGGGTTGTCGCCTTAGTGGCACAAACCATCGCCTTTGCCATGGTGCGTTTTGTCTTTATGCCTAAGATTGTGCAGCGCATCAATGATAATGAAGTATCAGCAGGTATTGTACTGGGCGGAACGTCGATTGCTGTTGGTTTGTTAAATGCCGCTTGTATGACTTACTAGCAGGGAGCTGATCATGAAACGGACTGAAAATATCGATTTAGATGTGATGCGTAAAGGCCCTAAACTGTTTGCTTTTAAGCCTATAGCATTAGCCGTCGCGGCGGGAACATTAGTAGCTTGCAGTGATTCGACTGAAGAGACGCAAGTTTATCGATCCGCTGAAGATTGCATTTCTGGTAATCCCGACCAAGTAGAGCAGTGTCAGCTGGCATACAAAGACGCGGTTAACGAAGCCGTCAAAAGTGGTCCTAAATACTCCTCAATGCAAGCCTGTATTGAGGACTTCGGCCCCGACAGCTGCAACTCCTATACCACGCAAAGCAGCCAAAGCATCTTTATGCCCTTTATTGCCGGTTATATGTTTAGCTCGATGCTCAATGGTGGCTATCGCTCAGCACCTCTTTACACTTCCTATTCAAGACACTCACCCGCGTACGGTAAATGGTCATCTACTGACGGGGCTCTCTATGGCAGCAGTAATAGCAATAAAGTACGGGTCAACGACAATGCTTTCAAGCCAAAACCAACCGTGAGGCGCACTATGTCTCGTGGTGGATTTGGCTCGACTATTGCCGCTAAATCCAGGTTTGGTGGAAAGACTTCCCGTAGTAGTTGGGGCGGTTAAATGTTTAGATCCATTATTGAAGAGCGCCCACACTGGCGCAACACCGCCAGTGAATACGGTTTTACGTTCCACACCATGCACGGAGCAGCTTACTGGGATGAGTCCGCGTACTACCAGTTTTCACTACAGCAGATAGAACAAGACATAGAGGCGCCGAGCGAGGAGCTTCATCAGATGTGCCTGGCTGTGGTCGATAAGGTGATTGGCGATCAACAGTGGCTGGAAAAGTTCCAAATACCTGAGCAGCACTGGGATTTTATTCGAAACTCTTGGCAAACCAAAGAGAGCTCTCTGTACTCACGTATCGATTTAGCTTATGGCGGCAACGGCCCTGCTAAATTTTATGAAAATAATGCAGACACTCCCACCAGCATCTATGAGACCGGATTCTGGCAATGGCTATGGTTACAAGACCAAGTAAATGCCGGCAAACTTAGTCGTAAAGCCGACCAGTTTAACTCTTTGCAAGAAAAATTAATCAACAGGTTTGCTCAAATAAAGTTTCAACACTTACACGAAACTCTCTATTTTTCCTGCTGTAAAGACACCGATGAAGATCGAGGCACCGTGCAATATTTGGAAGATTGCGCCACTGCCGCGGGAATTAGCTGTCAATTTATTTACATTGAAGATATCGGTTTATCCGCCGATGACTGCTTCACCGATTTAGATAACCATAAAATCAGCTGGATGTTTAAACTTTATCCGTGGGAATTTATGTTACGTGAAGACTATGCTGATGCCCTAGTCGACAGCCAAGTATCTTGGATTGAGCCGCCCTGGAAATCGGTACTCTCGAACAAAGCTATTCTGCCAATGCTGTGGAAACTATATCCCAATCATCCAAACCTCTTGGCCAGTTATTTTGAGGAAGATTTAAAAAACAGCCAATTGACAAATTACGTAAAAAAACCGATTTTCGCCCGAGAAGGTGCCAATATTAGTATTCATTTGGCCGGTGAGCAAGTTTATGCATCAGACGGTCCATATGGTGATGAAGGGTTTATTTACCAAGACTATCACCCCCTTCCCGCCTTCGGTGATAACTTTACTTTAATTGGCTCTTGGTTAATCAATGGCAAAGCGGCTGGCATTTCTGTCAGAGAAGATAAAAATAAAGTCACTCAAGACCTTTCCCGTTTCATGCCACATATCATTCTCTAGAGGATCGCTATGAGTAACGCCGACAAAAAGATCAACTTTAAGCAGCAAATCAACATCGTTATTAGCCTTTCTTTGGTGCTGGCAATTGTTGAGGCCATCAACCTGTTAACCGGTCGATCGCTCAATCAATTTGGCTTGATCCCCCGCCATATACCCGGCCTAACGGGGGTATTGACAGCACCGTTACTACACGGCAGTTTGTGGCATTTTTTCTCAAATATCATTCCCTTC
The DNA here is from genome assembly GCA_000416275.1 of Osedax symbiont Rs1. Classification (GTDB taxonomy): domain Bacteria; phylum Pseudomonadota; class Gammaproteobacteria; order Pseudomonadales; family Balneatricaceae; genus Rs1. The sequence goes on along the minus strand of ASZJ01000124.1, from coordinate 15,382 downwards.
GCGCTCTTCAGCTTCTTACTTTTGCAGCACGGCACTAAGCGCTATTTGCAGGTCACTCTAGTCTGCACTATTGGCAGCGGACTGCTAGTTTGGATATTTGCACGCAGCGCTGTCCACGTTGGCGCCAGCGGTTTAATTTACGGCTATTTTGGCTATTTAGTACTGGCTGGAATTCTCTCTAAAAAATTAAAGTTAATTATTATTTCTCTCTTTGTCGGCGTTAGCTACGGCACGTTGGTGTTTGGCATACTGCCAGGAAATAGCTACGTATCTTGGGAGGGTCATTTGTTCGGCCTATTGATTGGTCTAGCTTTTGCCTATTATATTGAACGAAAAAAAGCATAGCATTCAATAGCCTATAAAGTAGAGTTGTTTTCAGCTCTGCTTAACGGTCCTTTCTCTCGAATTGATCGCCCTCCTCTAACCCTGTGGCTACTTGTAAGCTGAACATCTAGACAGTACTTTTTCAGTACCCTATGGTGATTTTTCGGTTGCATAATTTATAGTTTTTATTTAATATATCGTAAATTCACAATATACGATATAGCTATATGACATAGCACCCAGAGGCTGCCTAGATGATAAATTACCTTCAATTTTCCCCAGTATCTGCACTGCTTGGAGGCGCAATGATTGGTTTTTCAGCCCTGCTACTGCTAGCTTACAGCGGTCGAATTAGTGGTATTTCAGGCATAGTTAGCCAACTGCTAATTTTTAGAGACCGGCGCATACTCTTTCCTATCGTCTATATATCCGGTCTATTATCAGGATCAGTAATAGGTCTATATTATTTACAGCTACCCACCCCCAAGATTGAAACAGATTGGCTGTTGCTTATCTTAGCGGGGCTATTAGTCGGCTTCGGCGCGCATTTAGGTTCAGGCTGTACTAGCGGCCACGGTGTATGTGGAATAGGTAGATTTTCCGTGCGCTCAATCGCAGCCACTTGCACATTTTTATGCACTGGTGCCGCGACGGTCTTTATCGTCGCATTATTTACTTGAACCTTAGCTATAACCTGATTCCTTGAAAAATTAATCAGTAACAGGTCTTAACATTCATCCTCTGAACAAGTCACACACGCCCTGGGACTTGTTCAGAGGCTCCTCTTGCAGAGCTGAGACAAAGATCACCCATTAACTTATCGTTAGTTACTGGGTGTGATGCAGGATTCAAAAATCATATTAAATATTTAATCGAGGTTAACAGATGCGCACTAACCCTAATTTGAGCTACTATTTTTATATTGTGGTTTTTTTATGCAGCGCTTTATTTGCATTAGGTCTACAAATATCGGGGATGGTTGACCCGCAAAAGGTACTGGGGTTTTTAAGTATTAGCCGACAGTGGGATCCCAGCCTTGCTCTAGTACTGTTCGCAGCGCTGGCCGTTTTCTCCTTGGGCTATCGCTATTTAATCAAGCCTAGAATAGACACCCAACAGCCATCCATTTTAGGCATGGCGTATCAATTACCTAAAGTGACAGTACTAGATAAGCCTCTATTGCTTGGCGCAGCAATTTTTGGCATAGGCTGGGGACTGGCCGGATTATGCCCAGGCCCCGCTATTGTGAATTTAGTACACTTTGACGCTAAGATACTGGCCTTTGTAGCAGCCATGCTCGTAGGTATAAAAATATCTCAATGGTATAAAAACCATAGCACTGTGGACTGTTCAATATCAAATCCCAGCGATAGATAAAAAGCGCTGCTGACCAATATTAAAACGGAGTATGCAAATGCTAGATTTCAGCAAATTTGCTAAAAATTCAGATAGCGCTGTCACACTATTGAAAACATTGTCAAACAAGCACCGATTAATGATCCTATGCGCTTTGACGGAAGGCGAATTAAGTGTTAATCAGCTAAATAATATCATACCTATCCCTCAATCAACTTTATCCCAACATTTAGCTTGGCTGAGGAATTCGGGTTATGTAAAAACTCGCCGTGAAGCCCAAAGCATTTTTTATGCTTTGCATAGCAGCGAAGTAAAAGCCATCATTGAGGTATTACACCAATTATATTGCGATTAAATTTGATCTTTTTTTATAATAATTTGCTATTAAAAAGATTGCTATATATTTTTTATAATTATAAAAACAGATACTTAATGATGAGGATTGTTGCGCTTATTCAACCATTTTTGTTAGCAAAAAACGCATCTATCATACTTTTTATTCGATCATCTTCGCCACTAACCGGCTAAAACTAGGCTGTACACTCCGTTTCAGCTCTCTCTATTCACCCACTATAAAAACTCAAAAATTGTTCATTTGAAAATAAATATTCCACACATCATCTAATAACAGACATTTACAAAGCAATTAAAGTTCGACTTTTTTCATTCGAACATATTGCAATATAAAGTTATCTTGAGTTAGTATCAGTTTATCGTCACATTTGTGACCCAAAACTGTCATACAATTTAACTACCCTATTGCATGTAAAGTAAGACTAACCCATTTAGTTTTTCCGATAAACGCAATTTAGTAATTTCGTAATGATGAAATTACTAATACCTGAATCTGTGGTTACAAAGTGTAAGTCACTAATATAGGTAATAGCTTTGCCAATTCCAAAAATAACACGCAAATACAGCTTAATAAGGGAGATATCCAATGCTCAAGAAAACCATTATTGCAGCAGCAGTGACCGCTTCATTTTTTTCCACAACAGCAATAGCTGCTGTGGAAGTCAATTGGTGGCACGCTATGGGTGGCACCAATACTGAAAGAGTCAATAAAATTGCCGCCGACTTTAACGCGCTACAAAGCGATTATAAGATCAATGCTGTCTACAAGGGAAATTATACTGAAACAATGACCGCAGCTATTGCCGCCTTTAGAGCGAAAAAGCAGCCACACATTGTGCAAGTCTTTGAAGTGGGCACAGCAACCATGATGGCTGCCAAGGGAGCGGTTTACCCTATAGAGCAAGTCATGAAAGATTCTGGGGTAAAATTAGATAAATCTAGCTATCTACCCGCGGTCATTTCCTATTACCAAACACCTGCTGGTGAACTGCTATCGATGCCCTTTAACAGCTCGACGCCGGTGCTTTGGTATAACAAAGATGCTTTTAAAAAAGCCGGCGTTGAAAATGCACCTAAAACCTGGAGCGAAGTGACCAGCACGGCTAAAAAGCTGGTCGATAGCGGTATGAAGTGTGGTATTGCTATCGGCTGGCAATCATGGGCACTGATCGAGAACTATAGCGCATGGAATAATATTTCTTTGGGCACTAAGCAAAATGGCTACGCGGGTTTAGATACAGAGCTCTCCTTCAACAACAAGTTTGTGATCGATAATTTACAGCGCCTAGCTGATATGCAAAAAGATGGCAGCTTTACCTATGGCGGTCGGCGTGGTGAAAGTTTAGCAATGTTCACCAATGGTCAGTGTGGTATGTGGATTAACTCTTCTGCTTATTACGGTTCTATTAAGGGCCAAGCTAAATTTGATTACGCTCAAGCCATGATGCCGTACGATGAAAAAGTTACCTCCGCCGCGCAGAACTCAATTATTGGCGGCGCGACGCTCTGGACCCTAAGAGGACACAAAAAAGAGGAGTATAAAGGTGTCGCTAAATTTATGGAGTACTTATCGTCCGCTGAAGTTCAAGCTTGGTGGCATCAGGAAACCGGGTATGTACCTATCACTACCGCTGCTTATGAATTAAGTAAAAAGCAGGGGTTCTACGATAAAAATCCGGGGACTGACACCGCTATTCATCAATTGAGCCTCAATACTCCGACCGAAAATTCTAGGGGTATAAGATTCGGTAGCTTTGTGCAAATCCGCGATATTATTAACGCTGAAATGGAAAAAATCTGGAACGGCTCTAAAACTGCAGAGCAGGCCATGAATGACGCTGTTACTCAGTCCAACAAATTACTTAGAAAATTTGAAAAAGCCAACAAGTAAATGTGTTAATAGCTAGCACAGATGCGAGCAGAGTAGCCGTCTTGGTAATCAGTTATAAAAACTGCTTACACTGGCTGGCTACCCTGCTCGACAGTTAGGCCTTAGCTGCTTGTAGCTCACATGCTTCCCAGCTTGAGCTTCTCCCATTCACCGTCTACGCTGCGCCTGTTAGTGTAGTACCAGCAAGGTATTGCAATGCTAAAACGAGTCCATTATAACTCATCGTATTTGCCGTATTTATTAGTCACTCCACAAATAATTATCACGCTGCTATTTTTTATTTGGCCAGCTTTACAGGCACTTTATCAATCCTTTTTACTAGAAGATGCATTTGGCTTATCTTCTGAATTTGTCTGGTTTGATAACTTTATTGAATTATACGACGACCCCAATTATCTCAGCTCTTTTACTCGTACCGGATTTTTTTCACTGGCTGTCGCCTCTCTTTCAATGGGCATGGCCCTACTCTTTGCCGCCCTCGCGGATCGAGTGGTTAAAGGTGCGCGCACTTATCGAACGCTATTAATCATCCCCTACGCCGTAGCACCTGTACTGGCGGGTACACTCTGGTTATTTTTGTTTAATCCGACACTGGGCATCATCAGTTATTTTTTAGAGATCATAGGCATAGATTGGAACCATAAATTAAACAGCACTCAAGCGATGTCACTGGTGATAATGGCGGCAGCTTGGAAACAAATCAGCTATAACTTTTTATTTTTCATTGCCGCCATGCACTCTATTCCTAAATCCTTAATTGAAGCCGCCGCCATTGATGGCGCCGGGCCGGTGCACAGATTTAGAACGATTATCCTGCCACTGATCTCTCCCACTACCTTTTTCCTGTTAGTGGTGAATATTATCTACGCCTTTTTTGATACTTTCGGTATTATCCACTCCATGACAGCAGGAGGGCCTGGTAATTCGACAGAAATTCTTGTTTACAAAGTGTTTAATGATGGTTTTGTCGGGCTTGACTTAGGAGGGTCTGCCGCACAATCAGTTATTCTAATGGTCGTCGTGATCTTACTGACAGTCGTGCAATTTAAATATGTAGAACGCAAGGTGCAATACTAATGATTGAAAATAGACCTATGACGACCTTCATTAGCCACTGCGTATTGATAATTGGTGTTGCTTTGATCGTCTTTCCCATTTGGGTGATGATCGTCGCCGCAAGTCACGACGCTATTAGACTCACTCAAGTTCCATTGCCCCTACTGCCTGGCGATCAATTTTGGATTAATCTAAAAGAATTATTTAGCGGCAAGAGCTTCGGCGCACCGATTCACTTATCGCTATTCAATAGCTTGATTATGGCGTTACTTATCTCCTTCGGTAAAATTACCATTTCGATTATTTCCGCCTTCGCGATTGTCTACTTCAATTTCAGATTTAGGATGTTCTTTTTCTGGATGATTTTCATCACGTTGATGTTACCGGTCGAGGTAAGAATTTTACCGACCTATGAAGTCGTGGCTAACTTCAACATGCTGGATTCCTATTTAGGTTTAAGCCTGCCTTTAATTGCCTCAGCAACTGCCACGTTTATGTTTAGACAAACTTTTTTGACCATTCCAGATGAACTGATGGAAGCGTCCAGAATCGATGGCGCCAGCCCAATGCGATTTTTCTTTGATGTGGTGATACCTATGTCTAGAACTAATATTGCCGCACTGTTCGTGATTCTGTTTATCTATGGCTGGAACCAATATTTGTGGCCGCTACTGGTAACAACCGATCCGGATATGTACACCGTAGTAATGAGTATCAAGCAAATGCTCGAATCTGGCGAGAGTGAGCCGGTGTGGCATTTAATAATGCTCACCGCTTTAGTCGCCATGTTACCCCCTATTTTAGTGGTTATATTTATGCAAAAGATTTTTGTTAAAGGCCTGACGGATTCGGAGAAGTAAATATGTCAACGATCAACATCCAACAACTGAAAAAATCTTACCAGAATACCCAGGTCATTCACGGTATTGATTTCGATATTAAAGACGGTGAGTTCACGGTACTGGTTGGCCCCTCGGGCTGTGGTAAGTCCACTCTATTACGTATGGTCGCAGGTTTAGAGAGCATTACTGAAGGCACTATAAAAATTGATGATGTCGTGGTCAATCAATTTGAACCTAAAGATCGCGGAATAGCGATGGTGTTTCAAAATTATGCACTCTATCCACATATGTCTGTGTATGACAACATGGCCTACGGTTTAAAATTAAAGAAACTACCCAAGGAGGAAATAGCATCCAGGGTAAAGGAAGCCGCACAACTATTACAGATAGAAGAGCTTTTAGAGCGTCGCCCCAGCCACTTGTCGGGTGGACAAAGACAGCGGGTAGCCATGGGTCGCGCCATCGTTCGCCAGCCTAAAGTTTTCTTATTTGATGAGCCGTTGTCTAATTTAGACGCCAAGCTTCGCGTGCAAATGAGGATGCAAATCAAAACTCTACAAAGACAGCTAGGCGTCACGACTATCTATGTCACCCACGATCAAGTTGAAGCGATGACCATGGCCGATAAATTAGTAGTACTCAATGACGGAGTGGCCGCTCAAATTGGTACACCTATGGAAATTTACGACAATCCTAAAAATCAATTTGTCGCCGGTTTTATCGGTTCTCCCGCGATGAATTTTATTGATTGCGAGATTACCGATCAACAGTTAAAAATAGGTAACCAACGTTTTAGTCGCCCTGATAATGTCCATCAAAGAGGCGAGCTAGTACTGGGAATTCGACCAGAACACTTCGCTGAATCTACGGTGCCAGACATTACTGGCAGCGTCGCTATGATAGAAAAACTCGGTGCCAGTATTTTGCTCTACATTAGTTGCGATGCCATCGAACAGCCAATTGTTATGCAGTGCGAAAGCCATTTACAAGTTAATATTGGCGATCTAAAAAACATTACTTTTAATCCACAGAAGTTATACTTCTTCGACCGTCAAACCCAACAGAGAATATATTGAGAAAATGATTACCTGCAAAATTATTGCCCATCGCGGCCTTTCTAGCTTAGCACCGGAAAACACCTTAGCAGCCATTTCTCTCGCTGCTAAGAATGGTGCTAAATGGGTTGAAATTGATGCTGTAGCCTGCGGTGATGGCACTATTGTTATGTGGCACGATAACAGTGTTGATCGCTGTTCTGATAGCAGCGGTCCGATCAGTAATTTCAACGCCCAAAGCATCAAAAGTCTGGACTGCGGCTCGTGGTTTTCAAAGGAGTATGCGAACGAAAAAATGGCGACCATTGAACAGGCGATTCTTTTAATCCAAGAACTTGGAATGGGCCTAAATTTAGAGTTTAAGCTCTATCAATGCACAGCTAAAGAAGTAGTAGCGCCAGTATTAGACTTCCTCAACACGCACTGGAAAGATACCGATAAACTTATAATATCCAGCTTTGACCAAGCTGCATTAGACTATTGCCATCAGAACAGCCCACATTTCAAACGGGGTATGCTCTACGATAAAATTCCTGATAACTGGCTCCAACAAATGCAGAGCATAGAAGCGGTAAGCTGCCACTGTCATTATTTACATTTGCAACAAGCGCAAGTCGTGGCTCTTAAAAAAGCTGGCTATGAAGTATATTGCTATACGGTCAATCAACCTGAACTGGTAACAGAACACTGGAACTGGGGAATTGATGCTATATTTACCGACTACCCGCAGCGCTTTGAGAAACAACCCCTGCATATCTAGTGAGTAAGATGCGAGGCTCTGTTGTAAACTGGGATAGTAGATATTTAATTCACCTGTAAAATGATCCAATTGGAACCGTTAGGTAAAGTTAACTGTAAATATTCAGCCTCGGTGGAAGCATATGCAACTTGAACAAACCCAGCAGATATGGGAGCAGCCTCTTGAGTTTTCTCCTCAGCGATCGCCATTTTTTTACGCCAGTAAGCAAAGCGATGATAAATTAGGTTATTGACCTGACAGAACTTAGGGCCCGACAAGCCAGAATTTTTCCAGGTATTGATGTGCTGTTGCCAGCTGCCCGTTTTTGAGGGGACTTGGGGAATGGACTCCATGCTGCTCTCCTGTTTATAAATAGTTAGAGGGTGTGTGCACGAATGATTGGCGTTTGATAATATGCAGATTTAAGGTCGCTTACGATAATTCAAATCTAACAGGGTGGCAAATTTCAACCTAGATTCGCAGATTGAGTGCGAACAAGAAGTTCTAGATATTGGTGTATCAATGGGGTCATCCATTAATCACTAACAATGACAGTTCAGTTTGGTTATATCTAATACTTAGTTTCCCGCTATAGCGCCTTCCAAGGCGCTATATATCACGACACATTAAGCCTGCCTATGTCTATAAATCACGCGCTAAGCGAAAACCTAAATCTGGATATTTTTTACCTACCCTGATATCGAATCGCATTGCGAACCTTGATTCACTTTCTGACCAGCTGGCACCACGGGCTATTCTATAATCTAAAAAATCTGTCACTGCTATGCATTGGTTGGCTGATGTTGTGTATTGTTCAGTGTAGATTGAGCAGGTCCATTCTTTAACATTCCCTTCCATATCAAATAGCTGAAATGGGTTGGCGCTAAAACTAGCCACCGGCGAAGTGTTTTTATAACCATCTGTACAGGTTTTTTCTCCTCTGAGAGGGGGTCTTCCTCTATAGGTGATATCACCTATATTGGAGTAATCACATTCATCAACATCCTCTAAAGGTAAGCGATTGCTACCTGAGCTACCTGCTCTGGCGGCATATTCCCATTCAGCTTCCGTCGGTAATCGATAGGCTTTTCCTGTTTGCAGGTTATACCATTTTATATAAGCCTCTATATCAAAATAATTTATACATGACACAGGGTGATCTTGTTGCAACGAGGCCTCTTGAAAAACCGGGGAAAACCACGTATAGGGGTGCTTTCTATAGTGAATTGATGACATACAGTTGCCCTTCTCATCGCCCCTATCTGCTTTATAATCACTGCTTTTCAAAAATTCAGCAAATTGCTTTTGAGTTATTTCGTAACGCCCTATTGCAAAATCACTGACACATTGCTTGGTGCGTACTTCATCATTTTTTTTCCATTCTTCATTGCCTGCACTGCCAATCAAAAAACAGCGTTCATCTTTAAATGCGACAAATTTATCATCATCAATTAATTGATAATCGGTGGGTGAGCCTAAGGTGGCGAGGGAGTACATGATGGCGTAGCGTTCTATAAAAAGACTGATCAGCAATGCGCTACATGGTAGTGATAACCACAGTAAGTTGCGCGGCCGATACCATTTGGTTTTTAGCGCTTCTCGATATTGTGCGAGGGCGACGTCATATTCTGCTTTGCCATAATCTGCTGCTAGCCCACCGTGGGTGCGATCTAGATTATCAAGAATGCCAGTAAGTGTCGTCTCAAAATCTTTAGGTTGTTTATCATGCAACAAACTGATCACTTTTTTGCGATGATAATCCTGTGCTACCACACTGTGTTGACCTTGATCCATAAAACGCGATATCAACAACAATAGCGGCTTATTATCTTCCGGCTGGTTGTAAACGATGTTACCTGTTGGCTGAATAATAAAGCGGTGCCAGTGCTGGTAGTTACTGGCATTTGCCCCACATAAGGCAATGTGTAAGCCATGTTTATTTTCAATAATCGCCAGTTTATCAAAATGCTGAGCATAGACTTTGCCAAAGCGCCAGCTATAGACGATACGCCGCTCACGATCAAAATAGACTAAGGCTCGGCGCCTAAAACCAATCGCCCAGATTAATAGTAAGGGTGTACCTAAACCGAAGATGATTAGTTTGCTGATATCCATCAACTTACGCTTAAACGCAAAGTTTGGATTATCATATCTTAAATTATTTATGTATTCATAATAGGATAACTTTAGGTCGTTACCAAATGGTAATACCCAGCGCCTTTTCATATCCTTATTTTCAGGCCATTCAAAATAGTCAGCTCCATTATCTGCTTTACTGCCTTCAATAAAATGTAAGTTGCTACTTTCAGCTTTCCTTTTATCAGTCATAAACTCATCGATAAACAAGCCACTTAACACTACCCAAGCAATTGCCCAAGGGATTACAAATGCATTTCTAAATTTTATATTACACTCACGGATTGCAAACAACTTACCATTGATTAAATCTATCGGTAAATACTTAAAAATACGCTGATCAAAACTGTACTCTTTTAATTCTTTGAATTTATCAGCGGCAGGGGTTGGAAACTGTTTTCGAATATACATGACTTATTCTCGACTCTTCAAACGCATTAGGCTAGTTTAGTATTAATGAAACCGAGGGTTGGATCGCCTAAACTGTCGTCATCTTTTAAATAGCGTAACGGCACGGCAGTTTTAGGGGTTGGCAAGTAATACCATTTTATGTCTATGTCGTGAGGTAAATAAATCACTAAGGTTGCTATGCCCCTGTTAAGTTCAAAATAACCGCCATCTTGTTTTTTCGATGCACTATAGGGACTCCATAGACCTTTATTGGCTTTTGCTGACCGCAAAAGGCTATCTGGTTTATTACGCAGTGCTTCTCCCACGACATCAAAGATAAGTTTAGTCACCTTACTATTAGTTTGATCAACATCAGGCCCGAAAAAACCTTTTGGCTTAAAAGCTTCAATTTTAAGCTCTGAGCGCTCTAATTGAAAATTGGGTAGCTTAAATTCATACTTAGCATATGCACCTCGATAAGGATTACCAGTGATTGCAAGACTGGGCATGCTAAAATTATTGACAAATTCATGTAACTCTATTTGGTAATAATTACTTACTGTTTTGTCTTTAAATATTCTCTGTGCCTTTTCAAGACGATCTAAGTATGATCGACGTTCATCATCCTCAGGCCAAAAAGCATACTTATCCCCTTTCCCCCAAAAACAGTTCTGTAATAACCGCTCAAAGCTTGAGATATCATAAGAGAATATTAAGGCAAAACCGCCAGCTACACAGGCTAAGGCAAACAGTATTACCGCTAACTCTATTCCAACGATGCTAGCAGCAAGCGCAGAACTCGCCTCCAGCAACCCTGCGGAAACACTGACAAAAATCATTAGCGAACCTAGCCCCACCAAAGCATGCCCTGCTGCCACTTCCTTCTTACCTAATTGCAGTGATCTGTAGGTTTCCCAAAAGGCATCTATCGCGCCCACTAAATTAGCCACTGCTATTAATTTTTGCGGTACTTGTCCCACTAAAAACCTGGCCAAAGTGGGCGTTTTTTGTGCCAGCGGCATCAATGACTTACCCACTTGGCTAGATATTTTTTGGCCAAATTGTTTAATACCTTCATTGGCTATACTTTTCATAGCATAATCTGATAACAACAATATATCAGCGGTAAGGGATGAAATAGCCGTCGTAAAAGAGATGACATCTTTTAGCTGACTTGCTTGGTTAAGAGGATCTGCTTTGGCGTAGTTTCCTCTATTTGCCAGTTGCACAATAGCTGATATGTTGAATACGATCGATAGCCCGGGTAATAATATATTATTAGTAATAATTGCTACCTTTTTAAAACGTTTTAAAACACCGCTGGCTTTTTTAACACGCTTGGCAGGAGGCTCTAACGCTTCAATCGCATCTAACGCATAAATGACACCTTCATAACCTCGTGCGTTGGCTCTGTTGCTAAAATCTAGCATACTGCGGGCGTTTTTTAGCTGACGTGCCGCTTTATCAAACTTAGCATCTGCTTTGCCATGATGACCGGAAGAGTTATCTTCGATAGCATCGGCTAATAATTTTGCTAAACTCTCACTGGTGTATTTAAGTTCGCCGCTTTTTCTAACCCCATAAAGCTTATAAATTTCTTGGGTCATAAAATCAGTCATATACACTAATGCTGTATGTGATAAAGCACTCGTATTTAACCGGGAATTAGCCCCAGCATATTTAGCCCATGCCATCGCTTCGCCAAAGAGCGCACCCACTTGAATCAAAAACCTATCTAGAGTATATAAAGCGGACTGTGCTATATTGATTTTGTCACTATTATTGATACTGGCGCTGAGCGGATGCGTCACAAGCTTACTCAGCGTTTGTAATATGACGGATAAAGTATTGCTACTGGTTATTATCTCGCCTTCTTCAGCTAAATGATTGAGTGATTGGGTGATTACTTTTTTCCCCTCTGTACTCGATAACATTCCCTCAAAAATATCAGCACTAATGTCCAGCATTTTTTCCAGCTCAATATTTTTCTCAGCTTCTGTGGGGGCATCATGTTCAAAAAAATCCTTAAAATAATTATCTAAAGACCCTTTTTCAACGGTTAAATCAGCGCTAGTGGGCATTAAAAAATCTTGATATGCATTACAGAATTCTTGCTTGCGCTTTTTGAATGTTTGAAAAGCGTCATCCATTTCCTGCCAATAACGCTTAAATTCAGTGTTATTAATATTCTTTTCCACTAACTTTTTTGTTGAATCATTTACATTTAACTGCTCAATAAACGTACCAATGGTATAAGGGTACAAATTACTCGATTTATGATTTTTCTCCCATGCAACGAGTTTTTGATGAACTATCGCTATTTCTTTTTGTCGCCCAACAGGATCATTAAGCGCCACAATATGTGACTTTCCGCCTATATAGCATTGTTTTTTAAGCCCTTTAGCGATTTTGTCGGCATCTAGTTCATAAGTGTCTAAATTAGTGACTATGTCTAAAGAGGCTGCCCTTAAAGATTCTTTAGTATTTACCTTATTTGGATCATCATTTTCTTGCGCCCAATATGTAAATGCCAATAATCTTTCTTGTCGATCACGGAAGTCTTCTACCAACTTTTTTAAATTTTCAGGAGTTGCAACAACAGAGTCACGATTTTCTTGTGCTGACAAGTCAATCTGCTGCATCTTTTCAAGCCGTAAGCTTTTATCGCCGTTGTATTTATCGATTAAATTTGCACTTAATTCATGCTCCGTATAAAGAATAGATATTTTTGTAACATCTCGCCTAACCCAAGCAAAATCATAAGCACCACTGCCATCTCTAACCAACCCATCTTGTGCATTCGTTTTATTTTTGAATTCATATTTATAAAACAATTCTTGCACTTTATCGCTACCGACACTTCTTCTATTATAAGAAAATATATGCAGATAGTAATGACCTGCACTCTCTTCTTTAATATATATCCAACCTGGCCGTAACAGCCTCGCAATATACCCATCACCTTCATGGATAGTTTTCGCTTGCATTAGCTTGCTTACTGACGGGGGATTTTTGGATTCACTTAATTTAGTACCCAAGAAATTAGAATAAGCATAACGCACTGGATAAATAGGCGTAACAGCTGTATCACAAGGTGTTTCAAGCCTAGTCGCATCCGTTACAGACATTACATTAGAAATTTTTTCTTTTAATGACATGTTAATTTAGCTCCTTAATTTCTAACACTTTGTCGAATAGTTTTTCGGTTATTAACAGTTGACTGTCGTTGCTATCACATAGCTTTTCGTAATAGATCGCGACCCAAGTTGGGTCTTCTTTTTCCATTAACCAATGACTGGAGACAAAATATAAAATAGCTTGTTCAAGTTTAAGATCGCTGGAAAATGCCAGCTGTATTTTTTCAGTGATATAGTCGCTGATTTTATCCGCAGGTACAGGGCAATGTTGCGCTATATTCGCCATACACCAGTTTTGTATAGATTGAATGAATCTATTACTTTTACAGCTTTTTAACGCCTCCTCATAACGCTCTGTCAACTCTAACTTACCCGGTTTAACCTCACTCAAACCCTGTCTCACACTAATCACACTGACACTTTTTTTCAGTGGCTTGAGCGCAATAATATGATCGATTGCCTTGCCCCAGAACTTGCTTAACTCAGCCGCTGTCATACAGTACAGCATGTCTTCTATCCAATACGGTGCATAAAAATGATACTGTAACCAAGTGTCGGTTTGTGGGTTGTAAATACGAGTAAACTTACGCAAGTGCTTAAACAGCGCGTCAATATCTAGCTGTGAGCGGATAATAATGGCCGCGCTTTGTTGATAAAAGTACCAGGGCTCCTGTGCCTCATTTTCTGCCTGGGTAAACAAACGCCGAGTAAAATCATGATCAGGTTCTAATTCAATGATGTAAGGGGCTAGGCGCTCATAAAGTCGGGCGGCTTCACCGGTGTATAATGATTTTCTTGGCAGGTCGTCTAAAAAATGGGTGCCATCAAAGACTTCTAACTTGCTCGCATCTACGATTGCATAGGTCTTCAATGTCGATTGARTGCCGTCTTGACTGTCATCTATCGCTGTTGTAAATAACTCAGGCACACCTTCTTTGTTTAAGCAGGCTAACTGCTGCGCAAAAACAACATCATATAGGCTATCAGGCACATACTTTAAATCTAGCACGCCTATTTGCCGATCAAGCGGCTCTACATTTAAGATATGTTCAATATGTAAATAATCAGCGGCGGTTTTGGCTTGGCTAACCTCCTCTATCAGCTTAATCACAGCAAAAGCGATGGGCTGTTGCTCATTCACTTGTTGCGACAATTCAATGGCTTGCTGATCGTAAAAGCCGGCCTCTTCTAAATACTGGATAATTGGCTTGGCTTGCCCCGAATACATGAACAAGTAACCCGCCTCTTTTAAGGTACGGCTAATGTGTTCATCTAACTGACGATGATCATCTAATTTTACCGCGACACGTATTTCATAGCGTTTCTCAAAATCTGCAGTTTTCTGCATCGCTTCGCAGGTTAATATCCAAGGCGTTTTTTCATTCACAGTTGACATGTTTCCCATCGGTTTACCTTAAAATTTAAGCTCTCGCGGTGGCTTCAAATTGAGTAGCGACCACTTTATTGGCACCCGGTGGACAGCCACATTGCACTATGTCACCGTGGATGATCACGACAACACCTTCAATATCTAAACTTCGCTTACTCACCGGCTTTATCGGTCCAGAACCTTTTTTACAGGCTGGGCAAGTGGCTATCATGCCCTCTAAAGTGGCAGGTTTACCTAACACTTCTAACAGAGAATGCCCTTGGGTGACCGAGCCGCCGGTGGTGGTCGGATCGCCTTGGCGAATTATATAGGTCATTGCTCTTCCTTATCCTTATGCTTTGTCTTTTAAAGGGCATTCTTCTGACATTGGACTGCCTTCAGTCTTACTGCCTGATAAACCGGGTACTGATGCAGAACCACTACCGCCGATGCTGACAGCGCCTATTAATTCAATTTTTGCCGATTCTATGGTCACTTTACCTTTCGACAGTGTTAACCGAGAAGTACCGCCGGTAATAATGACTTTATCACTGCCCATAATCTCGTGTTTTTTGGTATTAGATGAGATGCCGCCCAATACTTCGATTTTGTATTTGCCATCGATTTTAGAGGTCTTATCTTCGCCCACGTGCTGGGTGTGCTGAAAATGAATATTTTCATCCCAGCTATTATTCACTTTAGTGACTAAGTTTTTCTCAATCGTCTCAAACTG
>ASZJ01000123.1 GCA_000416275.1 Osedax symbiont Rs1 | reverse complement strand
GTGTTATTGAGAAGTTACGAAGTTACCTGTATTCACTTTGAAGTCACGGATTCAGGTAATTGAATAACATTAACGATATTCCTTTATATGGAGTAAGTATGAAGTTTAATTTACCCATACCCCAAAAATTTATCGATAAATACAAAAACATACTAGCTGTAATCATTATCACAGGGGCTAGTTATTCTATCGAGGCTGCAAATTTTAAATACTTGAAATGCCCTTCTTAGCAGAAGTAATATAAAGAGACCTCAGCATAACGTTGCGATCGAAGGTAAGACAAGGCAAAAACTGGCGAGATAGCGGAGTCAGTGTGCCCCCACTTTGGGTATAGTATGCCCCTCACTCTGGGTACAGTGTGCCCTTCTTTATGGGTATTACTGTTGTCAATGAGCATATTGAGCCGGCTTTTAACGCCGTATTATCGAGCTCAGTTATCACACCCTCCGGGTAAGTTATGCAAAGGTCTCTAAATGAAAGGAGCTGTAAAACAGTGGTATGCGTTTTACTATCTCTACAATTAAAGGCAATTTAGATTAGAGCAACGGCTAAACATTGGGCCGAAAGTCGTTGGTCTATGTTAAAATATGCTCCTTTATATAGGTGATATATAGCTAACACCTGAATCCGTGACTTCAAAGTGAATACAGAGTGTAAGATATTGGTTCTACAGTGGAATTTAAAAATACCCGCTGCACCCGTAGGTTCAGCGGGTATTTTTCTAACCGCTGTAGAATCAAGAGCTTGCGCTATGTAGTGCAGTGAAGTCACTGATTCAGGTAATAAATAGGCAATCTCTGAACAAGTCACTCACGCCTTCGCCGCTTGGCGATGCTGATGATTAAAGCGATGATTATCTGGCGACTAGCATTCAACCAGAATACAAATTTATCGGTACTGCCTCTCGGGCTTCCAGAGCAAGTACTGATTCGGATTATTCACTTGTAGCACCATTTATAGCAGTAAGCAGTAACATTCTCTTTCATATTTCAGGTAGTAACTGACATGACCAATGAACAGCTTAAAGTCTTTGTTGCAGTGGTAGAACACGGCAGTTTTAGAGCGGCTGCTGTCGCTGTTTATAAAACTCAGCCTAGTATTAGCGCCGCCATCAAAGCACTGGAACAGCAGTTTGGATTTAGCTTGTTCGATCGCAGTCACTACCGCCCCTCCCTCACTATGGAGGGCAAAACTTTTTACCGCCAAGCCAAAAAGCTCTTAAAGCAAGCCAATGAACTTGAAATGCTCGGTCATCAATTAGCCAGCATCGACTTGCCCCAGTTATCTATCTCTTTGAGTGCGATGTGTGCTTTCCCACCGGTTTTAGACAAAATTAAAACATTCTGGCAACAGCACCCAAAGATGCGTTTGCAAATTAATACCGAACATTTATCCGGTGTTTTAGAGCAGCTACAACTAGAAAATGCCGAGCTCGCCATCGGACCTTTAACCGCCATTGATCAAAATTACGATTTTGTGAAAATATCTGAAATAACCATGATTACGGTTATTTCACCCAATTTACTCGCAACTATTCCCAATCAGCCAATCACTCATCAACAATTGCGTCCCCTCCCCAATATTTTAATTTCAGATACTGGCTCGCTCGCCCCCCATGATCACGTCAACATCATCCTCGGCGGACAGCGCTGGTATGTAAATGACTACCAAATGAAAAAAGCCCTGATTAGCTCTGCTATGGGTTGGTCTAGAATTCCTGAACATATTGTCAGGACGCAACTAGCTGATGGCTCGCTAATTAAAGTAGACGTTGAAAATTTTAACTCTGAAAGTCTGGTGCCGATGTATCTAATCAGACTTAAGCAGCAACCTTTAAGCCCGCTGGCCAACAAATTCTGGAATGAGATTTCTGCCAGTGTTTAAACCATCAATCGCTGGTTTCAAGTAATTGCTACACTGAACCACAGACTCTATGTCGATTTTATCAGTGCTAGCAGCCGATCGGATTTAGACTGATCTACTGCGAAAATAACTTGCTGTTCATCGGTGAACCACTAAAATAGTCTCATCATTTGGTTTAAGAGTATTCAGACGTGGAATTAAAAAACTTAGTCATTCGCGAGTTACAAGTAAACGATCAACAGCAGCCATTCATTAGTGATTTAGGGGGATCTTGTAACACCGATAACCCTTTCGCTCAAGAGACAGTAGCCTCTTTAAATAGCGCTTTAGCTAGGCGAGCCACTTTAACACATGGCGCTTTCAACCCAGAAAACGAAGCGGGTCAGGTTTTTATTAAAGCCTTTGAAGAATATATCGCCAGCGAGCAAAACGCCGCAGATTTTTTAACTTTAGCTGACATCGGTATCGATCAACTGGCGGTTGCGATGAGTAAAGTGTCTGTTGAGTCTGCGAGTAGCGGCTACGTGATTTTCTCTCAGTTTCAAGATGAAAAATTTGAATATTTACTGGTAGGATTAGTCCGTAATCGCACCGGCATTTCTTTTAATGAAGAGCTAAATCCGACCGAGGTACGCGAAGTAGATTTAGGTAAACTGCACCAGGCGGCCAAAATAAACATCACTTCTTACTCGTTGAAAAAAGACAGTTATTTAAGTTTTCTCGGTGGTAAAGATAAGACTGATGCCGCTTTTTTTGCCAATGCTTTTGGCTGTACTGATGTCGTCGCATCGAAAAAATCGACCAGCGAGTTAATCAGAGCTGCCCGGGATTTTTGCACCTCTAATGGCATGAGTGAGAAACGCGAGCAAGTGGTTGAAGATGTGGTTAGCTACCTCAGTGCACAGCGCAGTGATAAGCAGAGCGCCAATCTTCCCGATGTCGAGCAAATTCTTAATAGCCATGTGCCCAATGATCGCGCAGAAGAGCTAACTGGGACTTTCAGCAAATTTGCCAATGGCAATGAATACAGTGTATCTCAAGAATTCCAACCGCATAACCACACCTTGACCGCCATCACTAAAGTAAAGGCGAAAGCGGATAATTGGTCATTAGATTTCGCCAAAAAATCTTTGGGACCGGTAGGCTCAGGTAAAGACATTGAGTTTGACGAACAAACCAATAGCATTCTACTAAAACGCCTCCCCAGTCGTGTCATTGAGCAAATAAAGCAGGCGATGATTACCGACGATCAAGACGCATAACCTGCGACTTCTGCATAACTACTGCGCTCGCAACGATGTGCAGAGGTCTCAATCTATTATGCCAAATAACGACATCTAGTAGTGAACAGATCGAGCTAGCGGGGCATCAGCAGTACCCCGCTTGATTACCGCTCTCTACCCTGAAACTATCCTCTGCACCAATTCCACATTCGCGAGCAACAGGTAAATTTATTCAGAGTTCCTCTAATCACAGCTAATCGATGTCATACACTTGTCGCGCCACACATTTAATAGAATCGTAGTCGGCGATCGGCACTAGTTCTAGTATTGCGCGTCTGAGCATATCTAGAGCGACAGCGGCGGTTAACTCTCGAATGTAAGCTCTACTGCGATTGCTGGCTAGTTGCAGCTGTTGGCAGTAAATTTTACGCTTGGCTTTAACGGCAATTACCACTGTGCCCACCGGAATTTTTTCACTGCCGCCMCCCGGCCCCGCCATTCCACTAGTAGCGATAGAGAAATCCGTCACTGCCTGTAAGTTCGGTACCGCTTTGGCGACTCCCTCCGCCATTTGCGCAACACAAGCTAAAGAGACTTCACTATGCTGTGCAATGATAGCCGGAGCTACATTTAGCAATTGGATTTTGGCCTCATTACAATAGCTAACTATGCCCTGCTTTAAATAGGCTGAGCTGCCGGCAAAAGCGACTAACTGGCTGCAAATATCCCCTCCAGTCAAGGATTCGGCAATACTTAGAGTTTGACCTTGGGCAATCAACAAGCGATGCACTTCAGCCGCTAGCGTCCCCTGATTACTGGCAACAATTGTATCTCCTAGGGCTTGCTGCGCTATCTTTAAAGCCTGTTGTTGGCTTGCTTCAGACGTATCTCTAGCGATTAACTTTAACTCTACATAGGGCATAAAAGATCGATAGCCTAAAGTGATCCCCGCGGGCCACTGCAATTTTTCTAGCACTTCAGCCATCGCCGACTCACCCATGCCCAAGGTCAGTAGCTTGCTGACTGAGACTTGACTGTTGCTGGACGATTGCTGCCTTAAAAAAGGTAAAAACTGCTGTTCAATCATCACTTTAAATTCATGGGGAACACCTGGGGTAAAAAACAGCCAAGCGCGATTAAGCGGTACCCGAAAGCCACAGGCAGTTCCCACCGGATTATCGACGATGATCGCACCAGCCGGTAACATCGCCTGCTTTAAGTTGCTGGCAGTTAGCGTTAGTCCGCGCTGCTGGGACCACTGCTGTAAAGTAGCCCGCCACTGGCTATTTTCAATCAGTTCCACCCCCATCGCTTTTGAAATTGCCAATGTCGACAGATCATCGGCGGTCGGCCCTAAACCGCCATTCACTAAAATAATATCCGCCACTTGGCTGCGTTCCACAAACACACTTTGCAAGTCATCTAATCGATCACCAACGGTGGTCCGGCGATCCATTTCAAAGCCATGTTCAATCAATATATTACCGAGCCATGCCGCATTGGTATCGACTATCTGCCCTGCTAGAATTTCCTCACCAGTACAAATCATTTCTAGTTTCATGATATTTCTCAGTTTATTCTGTTCGACTATTAATTATACTGCGCCAATTAACAATGTAGTATGGCTATGTGGTTGCTCACAGAGTGATGGCGCCATTAGAGCATTATTTGATCGATGATTCAGGTAATAGGTTAGCGACAGCGTAAAGTTTTGTAAAAACGATAGCTAAGTCCTAATATTTAATTAAACTAATACCTGAATCAATGACTTCACGGCAGCACTTTGCCCGTTAATCTTCCGACATTGCCAATTATGAGTACCCTATTTTGCTGACAGTAGTACCTAAGCTGCGCCGGTTTAACAGCTCGGCGCTAATTTTTATCTTCGCTTGCAGCCTACTGCTAGTTAACTGTGCTCAATTACCGCAAAACCTCGACTCCTCTATTGCCAAGCAGACACTTAACCCCACTCTAGCCAGTCAATTTCAACCGCCGCTAGCCTCCAGTCATCATCCAAAAAATAGTTTAGCCAAGCCAATAATCAAGGACGGTTTAGAGCAACGTACCAATACTTCACTAAATCAAGCCATCTCACTAGCGCTCTTAGAAAACCCGCAGATCATTGAACAACAAGCGCTCGTTGCACAGGCAATTCAACAAGTGCGCATATCGAGGGCAGAGCAAGCCTTTAACTTAAGCTTAGCCAGTGCCAGTTCAATTCGTCATGACCCGCTTAATTCAGGCGCTAAGAAAAACTTCAAGCTCGATTTAAACGCCAGTTTACCACTTGATATATGGGGTAATTTGCAGAACAACCAGCAAGTTGTGCACTATCAATTGGCCATCGCCAAGGCTAATTTACAACAAGCTAAACAGCAGTTAGTCGCCGCGATTACCAGCGCTTGGTATCAACTTATTTATCACACTCAAGACGCACAGCTAAGACAGCAGCAAGAGGAGAATACTCGCCATCAATTAGCGGCGATAGAATCCGCTTACAATCAGGGTTTAAAGCAATCTTTAGATGTCTATCTCGCCAGAGAAAACTTAGCAGCAGCCAGCGCTCAAGTGCTAGTTCAAGCACAAAACTTAGCCAGTTCAGCCCGCCGTCTAGAGCTACTTTTGTCAAAGTACCCCAGTGGTAAATTCAGAGTTTCCGGCGCTTTAGCAAAACTTAGCGATGACTTTTTGCTGGGAGTCCCCGCCGATTTATTAGTCAATCGCGCCGATATAAACAGTCGCTGGCTAGCGGTATTAGCCGAGGACGCCAACGTCGCAGCCCGCTATGCGCAGCGGTTTCCGCAATTCAATCTCAGTGGCAATTTTTCTTTAACTTCCGCCAGACTCGCCGATTTATTCAAGCAAAATTTAGCCTGGACACTCATTGCCAATATCAGTCAAAGTGTCATCGATAGCGGGAAAAAAGCAGCGTTGCATAAACAGAGTAAAGCGCAGCTGATAGTACGCGAGCAGCAGTATCTATACGCCTTGCAAAATGCGCTCGAAGAAGTGGAAAACTTACTAGACAGTGCAAAGTCAATTCAAGTGCAGCAGCTGCTCAAGCAAAGAGCACTGGATAATGCACAACATGCATTGGCACAAGTTAAGATTCAATATCAACACGGCATTGCCGATTACCAACAAGTGCTAAGTATCCAAAATAGGGTTTACAGCCATCAGCAGGCGCTATTAGAGCAACACATGCAGCGAATTAGCAACCGCGTAGACTTGTTACTAGCGCTGGGAAGCTAACTGCTTCAGCTTTAATAAGAACCAGAGAAATTTGCTTAATAAGCAGCCGCTCGTCAGTGCCCTTAAGCTATGCAAGCTGAGCGGGATTGACCAGCAGCTCTAGGATAAAAAAAATAACGATTCAGAGACCTCTGCACAGCGTTGCGAGCGAAGGTAAGACAAGGCAAAAACCAGCGAGTATTACCGAGCGCAGCAGTTATACAGAGCTCTCATTCACTTATTACCACTGGGAAATTTTAGCAATGCGTCGATTACTTTTACCCTTTTTAATTATTTGTATTGCCGCTGCCGCCATATGGTATGTAAAAAACAACGCTCCCCAGTCCAAAAAACGCCCGAGTAGCGCCATTCAACCAATCGAGATTGATAGCAGCGTAATCAAGACCGAGGATCTGCAACTTAGCATTCACAGCTTTGGCCAAATCAGTGCCAAACACACCGCCAATATCACCGCTCAAGTGAGTGGTTTAGTCACCCTGATTAACCCAGCTTTAGCCGAGGGAGCTTTTTTTAAAAAAGGTGAGCTGCTATTGAGCTTAGACAATCGCGACTATCAGAGCACTATTAATTCGACCAGGGCTTTCTTGACTCAAGTTCAGCAGGCGCTCGCTCTAGAAAAAGCGCAGGTGAGCCAGGCCAAAGCCGACTGGCGACGCTTAAATAAAACCGCGCCTATACCGGCACTGGTGTCTCGTACCCCACAAGTAATCAGTGCTAAAGCCAAGGTTTCTGCCGCTTTTGCCGACTACAACAAAGCTATTTTAAATTACAAACGGACCCAAATTTACGCACCTTTTAACGGCAGGGTGTTAACTAAACACGTCAATATCGGCGATTATGTGAATGCCAATTCAGCGTTGGCGGAGATTTTCTCAACTGCCGTGTTACAAGTAAAACTAAACTTAAAAAACAGTGATCTAGCCTTTATTGATCTTCCGGAAGGACCTTTAACAGCGACCACATCACTGCCTGATGTGCGACTCGAAGCTAACTTAATTGAACAACAATTTTGGCGTGGAAAAATTGTTCGCACCGCCGCCGCCATCGATCAATCTTCACAGCAGCTGTATGTAATTGCGGAAATACCGGCCCCCTTTAGCCCGGCCAATGCTGCCAAACATCCTTTGAAAATTGGTCAGTATGTGCGAGCTGAAATTCAAGGTAAGCGGTTAAAAAATGCCATCAGTATCGACATAAAAACCGTTTACCAAGGTCAGTTTGTGCTGTTGGTAAAAGAGGGTGTGGTGCGTAAGCAAAACATTAAAATCAGCTGGCAAGACGATAACATCGCGGTGATTAGCCAAGGTTTAGCTGTCGGTGACAGACTAGTCACCAGTCTTTTATCCGCAGATGCAGTGGGCAGTGCAGTGCGCCAAAACAAAACCACTATCCAGCAGAAACTAACAAAAAAACAACCACAGCAATCTACAGCTAAGCAAACACAGTGATTACTAATATGCAGCCGATACCTACACAGCGTCATGGCGATACAGGCCTGATCCCACTTAGCCACTTTGTTACCTATCTGGATCGAAAATGATTGAATGGTTCACAAAAAATCATGTAGCAGCCAATCTTCTGATGCTGGCGATTGTCATCTTTGGCGTTTTCAGCTTGAAAACCCGCATCCCACTAGAAATTTTTCCCAGTTTTGAATCGGATTTCATTAGCACCAATGTCACTTTAACCGGTGCTACTGCGCAAGATATAGAACAGAGTGTCACCTTACTGATTGAAGAGGCAGTGGCCGATTTAGAAGGTATTGAAAGCATTACCAGCTTTTCCACAGAGGGCAGAACCACAGTCACTATGAAAGTGGATGACAGCTATGATAAACGAGACTTGCTGGCGGATATTAAAAGTAGAATTGATGCGATCGATGATTTTCCCGAAGACGCTAAACAACCGATAACCCAACTTAATCAGCGCAGACATGAAGTAATCAGTGTCACTGTGGCCGGTGATGTTAGCGAGCTACAGATTCGTCGACACGCAGAGAAAATACGCGATGATTTACTGCTGATTAAAGGTATCACTCAAGTAGAGCTTAACCTAGTTCGCGATTATCAGCTCAACATCAACGTGCCACAACACAAATTGCGACAGTATCAATTGAGCCTTAGCGATATCAGTCGTGCGATCGCCAACAGTTCTGTCGATGCTTCAGCGGGTAATTTGCGCACTGTCGCCGGTGATATACTGATTAGCACCAAAGGCCAAGCTTTCAATGCTGAGCAGTTTTCAAACATTGTCATCAAAACCTCGACAAATGGCGCTTTAATACGCTTAGCCGACATCGCAACCATTGAAAATGGCTTTAAAGAAACGCCTTTAAGGACCCGTTTTAATGGCGAGCGCGCAGCCCTTATTGAAGTGTACCGGGTCGGTGATCAAAATGCGTTAACCCTCGCTGCAGAGGTTAGAAACTACATCCAAGAACAGCAGCCACTGATGCCTGTCAGTATTAAGCTCAGCTATTGGAATGATCGCTCAAAAGTATTGCAAAGCCGTTTAAAAACCTTGATCGATAACGCCATTCAAGGTGGCATTTTAGTGATTGTGCTATTGTCGTTATTTTTGCGTCCCTCTATCGCTTTTTTCGTATTTCTCGGTATACCAATCAGCTTTATGGGTGCCTTTATCGTCATGCCTTTTTTAGGCATCACTTTGAATATTATCAGTTTATTTGGTTTCATCTTAGTCTTGGGGATTGTCGTTGACGATGCGATAGTGACCGGTGAAAATATTTACAGTCACATGCAAAAAGCAGAATCGGGGATTGATGCCGCCATCTTTGGCACTAAAGAAGTCGCCATTGCCGTCACTTTTGGAGTGCTAACCACGGTCGCGGCCTTTTTGCCGTTTGCTTTTATAGAAGGTGCGCGCGGTGCTATATTTGCGCAAATTCCGGCGATTGTGATCCCGGTATTACTCTTTTCACTGATCGAATCTAAATTTATTTTACCTGCACATTTAAAATTTCTTAGACTGCGTCACGCCGATCACAAACCGAATCTATTTAGCCGCTATCAGCAAAAATTCGCCGATGGCTTTGAAGGGCTTATCTTACAGCTATATCGTCCCCTACTGCGCCAAGCTCTGTACCATCGCTATACCGTATTTGTCGGTTTCATTGCGGTGCTGGCGCTGATTCTAGTGTTTGTATTTAGCGGCTGGATGCGCTTTACCTTTTTCCCTAAAGTACCTAGTGAAACTGCCAAAGCAACATTGAGCATGCCGGCCGGAACCAATTTTTCGGTCACTGATCTGCAAGTGCAAAAAATGCTCGATGCCGCCCTATTTTTGCAGGATAAATACCGAGACGCTGACAGTGGAGAGAGCGTCATTTTAAATATTCTCTCCAGTACTGGCACCAGCACAGGAGCCAGCCACGAGGGTCGAGTGAAGTTTGAAACGCTCGCCCCAGAAGACCGAAATTTAGCCACCCACAGCTCGGTCAACATGCACCAGTTAGTCAAAGAGTGGCGGCAGTTAATCGGCCCGATCAAAGGCGCACAATCTTTAAACTATCGCGCCGAAATAGGTCGTGGTGGCGATCCGGTCAACGTGCAAATCAGTGGTGAATCCTATCGACAATTACGCTTGGCGGCCCTCGACATTCGCCGCCAATTGAAGCGCTACCCCGGGGTGTTTGATATCAGCGATAACTTGTCCGACGGTAAAGATGAACTGCAAATTGAACTTAAACCACTGGGCCAAGTGCTCAACATCAGCAGAGCAGATATCATCAACCAAATACGCCAGTCGATGCTCGGCATAGAAGTGCAGCGCTTCCAGCAAGGTCGAGAGGAGATACCAGTGGTCGTCAGGTTACCGCTGGCACAAAGAAACTCTATTGCCGATTTAAACAGCATTGAAATCAACGTCTCTCAAGGGCGCAGCATACCTTTGTCGCAAATTGCCCAGCTGACAATTATAGCGGGACCGTCAGCGGTCTATCGTACCGACCACCTGAGAACCGCCAATGTCGTGGCGGACATCAACAAAACCCAAGTCAATGCCACTATTCTGAATCGCGACATTCTCGACTTTTTAGCCGATCTTCAACCCAAATATCCCCAGTTAAGCTTTAGTTTAAAGGGCGAAGCTGAGGAGCAAAGCGATTCTTTTGGCTCATTACAATGGGGAATGGTATTTGTTTTTTTCGCAATCTATGCGTTACTTGCAATTCCCTTTCAGTCATTTTTTCAACCATTGATTGTGATGTCTGTGATCCCGTTTGGCGCTATCGGCGCAATTTTCGGCCACTGGCTGCTGGGAATGGATTTAACTATAATGAGCTTGCTAGGGTTGCTCGCATTGACCGGTGTGGTGGTGAATGACTCTTTAGTGCTGGTGTCGTTTATCAATCAACAAGTGGCCAAAGGCTTGTCGATCAACGATGCGGTAGTGCAGGCAGGCATCGCACGCTTTCGGCCAGTGATCCTAACTTCAATTACTACCTTCGCCGGATTGCTGCCGCTATTATTCGAACAGGCAACCCAGGCACAGTTTTTAATTCCAATGGCCGTCTCTTTGAGCTTTGGGATTATTTTTGCCACCGTCATCACTTTGTTACTCATACCGATTAATTATTTAATCATTGAAGATTTAAAAATATTAGTGAGCCGCTATACACTTTGGACTAAATACTCTTCTAAGGAGACTCTGAACAACTCCAACCCGCCAGAGGTGTGAGTGAGTTTAAAAGCACTGGTGCGTGCCAATCGCCACTTTACTCGCACAAAACTGCTAAATTTGACACGCAAATACTCGCCTAATTTAGCGTTGATCGGTAAAATGCGCCAATTTACTAATGTGAGAAACAGCGTTGTTAAAGCGATTCCAACTTAACTATCAAATACCTTGCACCGCCTATTTCCAACAAGTGCGCAGCTTAGGTAATGCGGTGCTATTAGATAGCGGTTATCCCAACTGCAAACGCGGTCGCTTTGACATTATCAGTGCCGCACCTATCGCCACGATCACCTACCATCAGGGCGAGCTCAGCGCAAAAAACCTGCCCTTTTCACACACCGCTGACAGCGATCCTTTTGCCGTACTAACGCAGCTTAAAGAGAGCGTTAAGCAACAGCTTTCCAGCCTGCAATTTGCCGATCAACGCCTCGAATCACCACCATTTTGTGGCGGGTTTTTAGGGCATTTCAGTTACGATTTAGGACGCAGCATTGAAGTGCTGCCTAATATTGCCAAGGACGATCTCTCGCTTCCTGAGATGCAGCTAGGCTTGTATACTTGGGCGATAATTAGCGATCACCAGCTAGCGATCACTTACCTGGTCGGCAGCGAGCTAATCAGCAGCGCTGATTTTACCGAGCTGAGCACATTAATCGCCACGACCAAGCACCTTGCGCCCCCCCTACAGTCAGCATCAAAATTTCAGCTTAACACGCCGTTCAGCAGTAATATGGATGCGGCTTATTATGCAAATGCCTTAACTAAAATCGATCAGTACATTTTAAATGGTGACTGCTACCAAGTTAATTTTGCGCAGCGATTCTCAGCCCAGTGCCAAGGGGATCCTCTGCAGGCTTATTTAACCCTTAGAGAAGCTGCCCCCACTCACTTTTCAGCCTTTATAGACACGCCGAATGGGGCGGTTTTATCGCTGTCCCCAGAGCGTTTTTTAAAGGTAGACCGACAAGGATCGGTGATCACTCAACCGATTAAAGGCACCCAGCCCAGGGCCGAAGACTTACAACAGGATCAAGCGAACAAAGACTTTTTGATCAATTCTGAGAAAGACCAAGCTGAAAATTTAATGATTGTCGACTTAATGCGCAACGACATTTCCAAAAGTTGCGCATTACACAGTGTAAAAGTCCCCAGTTTATTCGCAGTTGAAAGCTACCAAAATGTCCATCATTTAGTCAGCACTGTCACTGGCAAACTGGAAGAGAATGCCGATGCCATTGAGCTGCTGCGAAACTGCTTCCCCGGTGGCTCAATCACCGGTGCTCCTAAAATCCGAGCGATGCAAATCATTGACGAGTTAGAGCCGCATCGCAGAAGTATCTATTGCGGCAGCATTGGCTATCTAAGCTTATGCGGAAGTATGGATACCAGCATCACGATCCGTACTTTGTTGATAGAAAACAATAACATTTACTGTTGGGCGGGAGGTGGAATTGTAGCAGACTCTGAAATTAACGCTGAGTATCAGGAAACTTTTGATAAGGTAAATAATTTATTGAATGCCTTACAAGATCAGTAGATATTTAGCGGCTTAACTGCTTTTGAGAAAACCTGCACAAGTCTAGTATCTCCCTGGGGGCGTGTGTTACTTGTTCAGAGGCCCTCTGGGTGACTTGCTAATTTCTTCAAGCCGAATCCGTGACTTCAAAGTGAGTATAGAGTCTAATATATTGGTTTTACAGTGGAATCAATTGTTTGTGCTATTTGCTGTAGTGCCATCACTAATTCAAATTCTATATATATTTTTTGCACGATACACTGACTTAAAGCATAGACTTTCTTATCACAGGCTTCTATGCTCTGGGCAACTCTAAAATTTGGAGTGCGTTTCAAGGAAGATTATCGAAACGAATCACATAATCACTAGGAAAACTACAATGAAAAGAATATTACCTATTGCAGTGAGTCTTGCAGCCTTAGCCGCAGTCAATGTATCAGCTTCTACTTTAGAAGAAGTGCAGTCCCGTGGCGTATTAAAATGTGGTGTAACACCGGGTCTAGCAGGTTTTTCAACGCCAAATGACAGCGGTAAGTGGGAGGGGTTAGATGTTGACCTTTGTCGAGCAGTTGCCGCAGCTGTATTTGGTGACGCAGAAAAAGTTGAATATATTCCCCTCACTTCAAAAGTGCGTTTCGAAGTTTTAAAGTCCGGTGAAATTGATCTGCTATCGCGCTCAACTACATGGACATTCACTCGCGATTCTGGCTTAGGTCTCAACTTCGCCGGTGTTAACTACTACGACGGTCAAGGCTTTATGGTCCCCGCTGCATTAGGAGTTAGCTCAGCTAAGCAACTTGACGGCGCCTCAATCTGTATTCAAACAGGCACCACGACAGAACTTAATTTAGCCGAGTACTTCAAAATTAATGGCATGACATACGAGCCAGTACCGGTTGAATCTGCAGCTGAAGGTCGTCAAAACTATCTTGCAGGACGCTGTGATGTCTACACAACAGACGCATCAGCACTCGCTTCGCAACGCTCAGTAATGGACGATCCCTCTGCCCACTTAGTACTACCAGAAATCATCTCTAAAGAGCCTTTAGGCCCAGTTGTTCGCCATGGCGATGATCAATGGCTAGATATTGTTAAATGGAGTCATAACGTAATGTTAAACGCTGAAGAGCTTAACATTACCTCTAAAAACTTAGATGAGCGCGGCGCGAATGCCAATGACCCATCGGCACAAGGTTTACTAGGTACCAATGAAGCTAAGCTTGGTGCTATGTTAGGTCTCGATAAAAAATGGGCTTACAACATCATTAAGCAAGTCGGCAACTACAGTGAATCTTTCGAGCGTAACGTCGGTAAAGAAACACCACTTAAGCTCGATCGTGGTCTAAATGCACTTTGGACTAATGGCGGCATTCAGTATGCTCCACCGCTTAAGTAGCAATTAGCAATTAGCAATTAGCGAGCTCTATTTTTATACTTGGCAGCGCCAAGTTATAGAGATAGGGCTCTTTTTTTTGGACTAATTTAAGCTTGAGGAAGAACGAACTCCGGATGTTTAAATAGCTAAACGAGCAGTTACACAGAATTAGTTACAGACTCCTAGATTCGATTGATCACAATCTCTCTACAGGAAATTATCAATACAATGATAATTCCCTCCATATTCTTTACTCTTTAAGTCGAGCGGCAATATTGTCTATTTAAGACAATAGCTTGTTAACATAGGTAGAAAGTACATCGATGGCGACTTGGTTTTCACCACCGCCGGGAATAATAACGTCCGCGTACTTTTTACTCGGCTCGATGAATTTATAAAAAGAGGGCCTCACCGTACCTTCGTATTGATTAATCACTGAATCCATAGTCCTTCCTCTCTCGCCTACATCGCGTTTTAAGCGGCGAATAAAACAAAAATCCAGTGCGGTATCAACATAAATTTTAGCGTCTATTAGCTTGCGTAGACGACGATGGGTAAATAGTAGGATGCCTTCAATGATGATTACTTTTTTCGGCGCCTGTTCAATCTTTTCACTAAAACGAGTGTGGTTGACAAAATCATACTGGGGGATGTCGACAGTATCACCCACTATTAATGCTTCTATATGATCACAGAGTAAATCAAAATCCTTGGATTTGGGGCTGTCATAGTTCACTTCTACCCGCTCAGCCATCGTCAAGTGGTCTTGGCAATGGTAGTAGGAGTCTTCACAAATCAAACCAATATCATTATTTCCCGCTTGGCTCACTTGCTTGATCAAAGTGTTAGCCAGCAACGTTTTGCCTGAAGCGGAAGCACCAGCGATGCCAATAATAATTGTATTTTTGGTCATTTAAATTCCAAGATGTATATTGAGAGCTCTGCATAACGTTGCGAGCGAAGGTAAACGAGGAAAAAACCGGCGAGATAGCGGAGTCAGTGTGCCCCTCACTTTGGGTACAGTGCGCCCTTCTTTACGGGTATTACTGATGTAAATGAGCATATTGAGCCAGTTTTTAACGCCGTTACCGAGCGCAGTTATCATACCCTCTGGGTAAGTTATGCAGAGGTCTCTAGTTGTAAGAGGTAGTGCTCAGTGTAACAAAGCTTTGGCTTAGACTTAAGCTAGATTCGACTGTTACATCGAAAAATAAGCTGCGCAGTTATATGGCAGCTAGGAAGCCTCTAAATCAGTGATTTCAAAGCGAATACAGAGTGCAATATATTGGTTTACAGTGGAATTAAAAAATCTTAACTGCACCGGTAGGTTCAGCGGCCATTTTTCTCTATTTCGAAGAATTTAATGCTTACTTATGTACTAGCTCTAATTGAGTAGCGAACCTAGGGCTCTTTGATATTTACGCGAACGGACGATCAATTCTGAATGTCGAGTTCTAAATTTGTCGTGCTTTAAACTCTTAGTGACTTACTGATTTTATCCGCTGATTTTTATCTTCGATTTAGCATTTTCATTGTTTAACCCTTTGTTGCGTTACTCTATTAATC
>ASZJ01000122.1 GCA_000416275.1 Osedax symbiont Rs1 | reverse complement strand
GCCAACTCTAGTATTATGCATTTTCGGACTCCCAATATTTTTGTGTCGTAACTTGAATATTACTCCACATGTTCGGTGTGGGGGAGTCCCATTATCTGATCCAGGTTTTAATAATAATTTTCAGCCGGCCGGTAATCGCTGACTTATCGGAGTGCGGCACCCTCGTTG
Source organism: Osedax symbiont Rs1 (assembly GCA_000416275.1). Taxonomy (GTDB): domain Bacteria; phylum Pseudomonadota; class Gammaproteobacteria; order Pseudomonadales; family Balneatricaceae; genus Rs1. The sequence goes on along the minus strand of ASZJ01000122.1, from coordinate 6,815 downwards.
AGAGGAGGTCGCTGAGAGGACACAGGGCCTGCTCAGCCCTTCTCTAATGAGCTGAGGTCAACTTCTGGCCATATTTCAGCGCCGTATATCTCTCGCAGGCTGGCGAATTGCTGCGCCAGTTGCGCAGCCCCTAGCTCGGATGCGATAAACATCGGGCCCCCTTTGGCGCGGGGGAATCCATAGCCATGCAACCAAATCAAATCAATGGCTTCTTTTTGACTGACGATCCCCTCACTTAGCACTTGTAAAGCTTCGTTGATCATCGCTAAAACAGCCCGTTGCTGAATAGCTTCAGTGGTAAACTCCCGAGGCTTTATCTCCAACTGAACAGCTAAAGTAGCAATAATGGTGTTAACTGCACTGTCGATACTCGGTTTTAACCCCAAGTAATTATAAAAACCTTGGCCGGTTTTACGTCCCAAGCGCCCCGCTGCAACTAAGCCTGCTGATACTTTGAAGTAACCGGAATCAGCGGCAGGTTGCGGATACTGAGATCGCGCATTGTGCCCAATATCAATACCTGATAAATCTTGCACGGCCAGTGGCCCCATTGCCATACCGAAATCGCGCATACTTTGATCTAACAGCTCAATACTGGCGCCTTCCAACAACATTTGCTGCACTTCTCGACCGTAGCGCGTGTAAATTCGATTGGCGGCAAAGCCAAAGCATACGCCAACGGTAACCGCTTGCTTACGCAACTTTTTAGCTAATTGCTGCATCTGCTCAACCACAGTCGAAGAGGTTTTATCAGCTTTAACAATTTCCAATAATTTCATAATATTAGCCGGGCTAAAAAAGTGCATGCCGACCACCGACTCAGGGCGAGATGTCGATTTGGCGATCAGATCAATATCCAGATAAGAGGTATTTGTCGCCAAAATAGCACTGGGCTTACAAACATCATCTAAGCTTTTAAAAATCTGCTGCTTGACCGTTAAACTTTCAAAAGCCGCTTCAATCACTAAATCTACGCCACTGAGATCCGCATAATCACAACTGCCACTGATTAAAGCCAGTCGCTCATCTCGCTGGGATTGGCTGATACGACCAGTTTCGCAACTGCGGCTATACTGCACTTCAATTTTTTTCAAACCGCTAGCTAACGCCGCTGCTGACAACTCTAACAACACCACTGCAAAGCCTGCATCTGCGAAGCAAATAGCGATAGCACTCCCCATAGTACCGGCGCCAATCACTGCTACTTGTCGAATAGCCAGCGGGGTTGCTGCACGTTTGGCCTGCAATTGTTTCTCGATAAAAAAAGCATGCCTTAAAGCTTTTGCCACCTTAGATTGACGCAACTCTAAAAATAATTGTCGGGTATTTAGTTGGCTCTCCTCGAAAGGAAGATTAATATCTTGTTGCAACTGGTTTAATAATTGCAGCGGTACCGGGTTACTTTTAGCGCTTTTTAAGACGCTTTTAGTCAGAGCCTGCCAATCGACATCAGTCGTTGCCAAGCTCAGTTGACTGGTTTTTTTAGGGATAAATTCTGCAGTTGCCAGCTGTTGCTGTACCCAGTTTAAGCCATTTTCAAATAAATCACTGTCGATCAACTGATCGCAAACAGCCAGATAATTGGGGTGATTAATCGGCACAGCTCGCCCTGAAGTCGCCAATTTTAGCGCATTGCTTACCCCGACCAAGCGCATCATGCGCTGGCAGCCACCAGCACCTGGCACTACCCCTAAACCCACTTCTGGCAAACCGATGTTGGTACTAGTTAACGCCACCCGATAATGGCACGCTGTCGCAACTTCCAATCCACCGCCCAATACATGACCATGTAAAAAAGCCACCACCGGAGTCGGACTCTGCTCAAGCAACTCAATCAGCTCAGGCAAGTGCGGCGCTATTGGCTGACCATCAAACTCGCGAATATCCGCACCACAGATAAAGGTACTACCTAGACAGTGAAGCACCATAGCCCTGGCCGATGACTGCTGCACTTGCTTAACAGCGCTAATCATTTCACTGCGCAATTGGGCACTTAAAGCATTAACCGGCGGCGAGTTTATTTCTAGCACTGCAATATCACTAATATGGCGAATGTTGACCAAAGACATTAATACTCCAAAAGAACAGTAGGTAGGTGTGAGTGGTTAGCTTCTAGCTTCTAGCTTCTAGCTTCTAGCTTCTAGCTCAATATACTTTAAGCATAAAATATATTAAAGCGAATGGCAAAATATATTTTACACATCAAAATCGACTTCGACCTGATCGGTAACCGGGTGAGATTGGCAGGTAAGTATCATCCCCTGGGCTACTTCTAGATCGGTTAGGCAGTGGTTCCTGTCCATGTGCACTTTGCCGCTGACCACTCTCGCTTTACAAGTGGCGCACACTCCCCCTTTACAGCTAAAAGGTAAATCTAGACCATGTTGCAGCGCAGATTCTAGTATATCGACACCGGTCGCGGTTAATTCTAAGGTCAGCTTGCGCCCCCCAGACTTAACAATCACTTCTTTGACAGCCGTGTCGGCTTTCTGCGCAGTGGTCAATTCAGCCGCTTGCTCATCGCCGGCATAAAACAATTCGTAGTGAATATTCTCACTTTTTAAACCCGCCTCCAGCAAAGCCTCTTCAATTGATTTGACCATTGACTGCGGGCCGCATAAAAAGCACTCATCAAAACTGGCCATATCCAGTAATCGACAAGCATCTAAGGCTTTGAGTTTTTCAGCACTGAGCCGCCCGTGTAAAACCTCGGCCTCTTGCTCTTCTTTGGAAAAAACATTAATCAGTGAAAACCGTGACATGTAGCGGTTTTTCAAAAAACTGACCCGCTCTTTAAACATCATAGTCTGGGTCGTTTTATTGGCAAAAACCATGCACACTTTAGAGTGAGGCTCCCCCGCTAACACAGATTCGGCGATCGACAGCATCGGCGTAATACCACTCCCCGCGGCGATAAGCCCATAGTGCTTTTGCTGGTTGGGAGCTAGCGGTGTATAAAAATGACCTTGGGGGGGCATCACTTGCAAGATGTCACCGACTTGTAATTGCTCGTTGGCAAAGTTCGAAAAAACACCTTCGGCAATTTTTTTAATGCCCACTTGTAACTGATCGCTATCTCTACCGACACTAATAGAATAAGAGCGCCGAATCTTCTCACCTTCAATCTCTGCTTCAATAATGATGTGCTGCCCTTGCTGAAACTTAAATAGCTCTTTTAACGGCTCATCCACCGCAAAATCAATCGCCACGGCATCGGCACACAATCGGGTAATATTACTGACCTTCAACGGATAAAATTCGACATTCATAATAAATCCCTAAAATTCTTTAAAGTAATCAAAAGGCTCAAGACAGCTATTACAACGATATAACGCTTTACAGGCTGTGGAACCAAATTGGCTGATAACATTGACATTATCACTGTGACATTGCGGGCATTTTATCGGATCACCCGGCGGCGCTATCCCCTGCTTTCGCATTGCCGCTTTACCATCGGGAGAGATCAGCGCCGTGTTCCAAGCAGGGCTTAATGACACTTCTACTGCAACATTCTCGACCCCCGCTTGATTGAGGGCCACAACGATATCATCGCTGATCATATCCACCGCTGGGCAGCCACTATAGGTTGGGCTAACCGTCACTTTACAGCTAAAATCAGCTAGTTTTTCGACGTTGACCAGTATCCCCAAATCCCAAATAGTGACATGGGGCAGTTCAGGATCAAACACGCGATCGAGGATTGACCACCAATCAGCGCAGTCAGAATTTGCACGATTCGCGCGCCGCGCCGCATATTCAGGAGTGACTAGAGAGATATATTGCATACTTACCACTCAAGATTTGGATAGCTGCGCTGCAAGATTTGCATCTCAGACAACAAGTGCCCAAGATGCTCTGAATGCTCGCCGGTGCGCCCACCCACTACTTGCCAATCCTGCTCTGGAATAGTTAAACTGGCGGCAGACAGATGCGCACTCACTTGTGCTGTCCAAGATGCATGTAAGCTATCACGTGCCACTGCCACGCCGCTCTTCGCCAACTCCGCCTCCGACTCACTCATGATAAACAGCTCTGGGGTATATCCCCACAACTCATCAATCGCAGACTGCAAACGCGACTGGCTCTCCTCGGTTCCCAAGCCTAATTGCAGCACCCAAGTTTCACTGCGCTTAAGATGATAGCGGCTCTCTTTAATCGCTTTAGCGGCAATTTGCGCTAAGTGTTGATCGCTACTGAGCATCATTTTCGGTAGATACAAACACGCGTGCACATCTAAAAGATACTGCCGCACCATCGCAAAACCGAAATCAAAATTAGGCAACTCATTAATGATCAGATTGCTAAATTCCCGCTCGTCACGAAAGTACGCCAAATCATCTTCTGTGCGCCCCTTTCCCTCAATTTTCGCCGCGTATTGATAGAACATACGCGCTCTGCCGATATAATCTAAGGTCAAATTACTCAGCGCCACGTCCTCTTCTAAAAACGGCCCTCTAGAGCACCATTCTGCCGTGCGTTGACCGAGAATTAAAGCATCGTCCGCCAGGCCCAACACATAAGTATACAAAGCGTTATTATTCACAGTATTCACACATTCACCTTACATATTATCGACTTCATCGGGGAGCACATAAAAAGAGGCATGACGATAGGGCTTATCATCCATAGGGTCATAAAAATTTTCTACATCTTCCTCTTGAGAGGCGGTTATTGCGGTAGATTTAACCACCCAAATACTCACCCCCTCAGAGCGTCTAGTGTAGACATCACGGGCATAAGTTAAGGCTTGCTCGGGGGTATCTGCATGTAAAGAGCCGACATGACGGTGATCGATACCGCGAATAGAACGCAGGAACACTTCATAAAGATCGTTATTGTTTTTCATAATGCACTCGCCTAAAGCACTGCACACAAACAGTGTTTAAAAATTATTATTATTTAGAGTTCAGCGTTAAAAAACGGCTCAAGATACTTATTTAAGTCTGTAAAACTCGCCAAAGTCACGATTGCCTTAGCTTTATTTACAACTGGGCTCTCTAACCGTAAAGTCTAACCAAATTCTCTAACTTGACTGAGATTATCTACCTTAAGCGGCAGAGGCTGCCGTCTGTTTATTGTGGTACGCATTCAGCGCATCTCGCACCCACTGACCATCATCCAACGCTTTTTTATGGTGGCGAATTCGATCTCGATTACAGGGGCCATCCCCTGAAATAACCCGCTTAAATTCATGCCAATCAATCTCGCCAAAATCATAGTGACCGCGCTGCTCATTCCACTTAATATCGGGATCGGGCAGCTCAAGGCCTAAAAACTTAATTTGCGGTACCGTTTGATCGACAAAGCTCTGACGTAATTCATCATTGGTACGGCGTTTAATTTTCCACTGCATAGATCGGCCAGAGTGCGCCGACTCCGCATCATGGGGACCAAACATCATCAGTGAAGGCCACCAAATACGATTCAGAGCATCCTGCGCCATCGCCTTTTGTTCGGGACTACCATTGGCCAGTACAATCATCATTTCGTAACCTTGACGCTGATGAAAACTCTCCTCCTTGCAAATGCGTACCATCGCTCTAGAGTAGGGGCCATAAGACGTACTCTGCAATGAAATTTGATTGACGATCGCTGCGCCATCCACCAGCCAGCCAATCGCGCCGACGTCTGCCCAAGTTAACGTAGGATAATTAAAAATAGAAGCATACTTAGCTTTACCGGTATGCAGCGCGTGATTCATCTCATCACGGGTCGTATTCAACGTTTCAGTGGCACTGTATAAATACAGACCATGACCCGCCTCATCTTGCACTTTTGCCAGTAAAATCATCTTGCGCTTTAAGGTCGGAGCCCGGCCAATCCAATTGCCTTCCGGCTGCATGCCAATCACTTCAGAGTGCGCATGTTGCGACATTTGACGAATTAAATTTTTGCGATAATCATCCGGCATCCAATCTTTTGGCTCAATTTTTTGCTCAGCTTCAATACGGCGATCAAAAATCGCCTGTCCTGACTCAGACATAAGGTAACCTCAAATAAACTTTAGCTGCACAAAACATCACTTAAGCCATTAACCTGAATTTGTCAGCTCCTTGTGCTGCCGAGCATAAGTTCTTGATCCTACAACCGCTGAAAAAACTCTCACTGAAGCTAAAGATTCAGCTAAAACTATTCAATTACCTGTAAAATCAATGCCTACTACACGCACACACTCTAAAACCACGGATTAAAAATTAAATAAGTAACATTTCGTACAAAAACACGGAAGGACGATGGATATAATTATTATTTCGCCACTTTGACACTTCTATAATTATGATACATTAAAAACATTGTATTCAATATTTTGGTATCAGTATATAGGAAAAACAAACTATTTCCCCTAGCAGGCAGTTAGTTTTCATCCAGAAACGTGCCGTAGCGAGCTTTTAGCTTCTAAACCTTATGCTGGTCATTCCCACATTAATATATAAAAAATCTGAGGGAAATACTTTTCTAGTCTTCTGGTAATAACAGTTAAAGTACGTACTAAATAGGTAACTACTACCCCTTTATATCACCAGCTAATACCATCTGAGTTCGATCGGAAAATCATCTAACAACAGTAAACTGCGAAGTCAGTTGATTCTGGGAACAATGTCGGCGGTACGGCAAATGATAAAAAGGCCTGCTGTTACTAAAAAAGAAGCATGGGCCCAAGAGTTACTTAAAAGAAGAGGGCAACGCTGCGCTGCTGTTGCTCTGGCAAATAAAACGGTACAAACAGCGTTCGCCATGTTAACGAAAGATCCGGAATACAAAGCGGAGCTTATAGCTGGTTAATACCTGAATCAGATAATGGGACTCCCCCACAC
>ASZJ01000121.1 GCA_000416275.1 Osedax symbiont Rs1 | reverse complement strand
ATTGTTACTGTTGACAAGGGGAGTCCACATAAGCGTCTTCACTGATTCAGGTAATAGCCAAGTCAATTATTCGTAAAAGCACTTTTTGCTTTTGCCAAGCGTGACGAAAACACAGGGCTAATCAGATTTTTTGGCCTTTTATAATGCTGAGAAACGCTGCACTGATGACAGCGATAAACTTTCTTCTCTAAGCTCAATACGTCGATATTTAGTTGTTGCACATAGCTAAAGGCCACTAACTAGAAAATTTCTTACCGCCAAGCATGTGTAAATGAATATGAAAAACCACTTGCCCACCATCGGCGTTACAATTGAAAACAGTGCGATAGCCATCTTCTGCGATAGCTACCTTTTTTGCCAGTTGACTGGCAATTTGAACGAGTTTACCGACCAGCGGCACATCTTCATCAGTCACATCGTTGAGAGTGCTAATATGCTTTTTGGGAACGACCAAAAAGTGGTATGGCGCTTTAGGGTTTATATCATCGAAGGCAATTACCTCATCATCTTCATAGTGGATGGTGGCTGGAATTTCTCGATTAATTATTTTACAGAACAGACAATCCATTTTTTTTACTCGCTTATATAATTTTTGATCTACAGCAAAATAGCGGCATATTAAACTAGGCGCTCGCTTTGCAATCAATGTATAGATTAATAGCGCTAAAATACCTTGTTTCACGGGATAAAGTCGAGTAATGCAGAGTTTATTTTAGCGATTCAGCTTTAATTTGTTTTAATTCCTGCTTTTGATTTTTCCAGCAGCTTTGCGCAGTATAAAAACAACATGCCTAGTAATAATCCCCAAAAGGCTGAGCCTATAGTAAAAAAACTAATTCCAGAAACGGTCACCAGTAAGGTAATCAACGCGGCTTCTCTCTCTGCGGGCTCACTTAGCGCCACGCTTAAGCTATTTGCCAGTGTATTTAAAAGCGCCAAACCTGCAATAGTGACGACTAATGCTTTAGGCGCAATTAAAAACAAACTGACCACAGTGGCACCAAATAGCCCAATTATAATATAAAAACAACCGGTGACTATTGCCGCGATATAGCGAGTATTTCGATTACTATCGACCTCTTCGGCACAGCAAATAGCGGCGGTAATCGCTGCTAGATTAAAGCTATAACCCCCGAAAGGAGCCAGTAAAACGGTCGCTAAGCCGGTCACCTTTAACGCCGCTGAAACAGGTGGCTGGTAACCCGCTGCTTTTAAGGTTGCTGCCCCGGGAATATTTTGAGACGTCATAGTGACGATGAATAAAGGTATGGTGACGCTGATAAAAGTAGACAGTGTGAAACTCGGCGTGGTCCACAGCGGCACGGCAAAACTTAAATCGACCGTTTGATTAGCAAACAAATTTAGCTGCCAACAAACCAAGACTCCAATAGCCAGTACAACCGGTACGTTAAAGTTCTTTAGTACAGGTTTACCGATCACGTAACTGATAATCATGATCGCCACTAATAGAGTGTCTTGCTCTAGCGACTGAAAAATCGCTAATCCAAATTGGAATAAAATCCCTGCTAGCATCGCGTTGGCAATTGAATTGGGGATTAAATGTTGAATTTTCTCAAACCATCCGGTCAGCCCACAGATTAAGATGAGCAGGCCGCATAGCACAAAACTGCCTATCGCCTGCTCCATTTCGACACCAATCAATGAAGTTGCCAGCAGCGCGGCCCCGGGAGTTGACCAAGCGGTGATTACCGGTATTCGGTAAACTGTTGAGAGGATAATCGAGGTGATCCCCATTCCCAACCCCAATGCCAGCATCCAACTATTAAGCTGACTTTGATTGGCTCCTAAAGACTCAGCGGCTTGAAAAATGATCGCCACGCTGCTGGTATAACCGACTAAAACGGCAATAAAACCCGCCGATAAGTGGGATAGTTTAAGTGCTTGCATATTTGTCCTTTAACATTTGTTGTTTTGAAAATCACCCGCTACAATAGTGTGCGCTATAACGCACACGCGGCAATACTATCATTGTGCGTTATAGCGCACAATAATTTAGCTAAATTTTCACCATCGACTAAAATGAGTGCAACCCTATGCTGAATACGATTATTGCCAAAAATTTAAAACAATTTCGTCGATCGCGACAGTGGAGCCTTGCCAAAGCCGCGGCGATGACCAAGGTCAGCAAAGCAATGTTAGGTCAAATTGAGCGACAGGAATCTAGTCCGACCATAGCCACATTGTGGAAAATTGCCAAAGGTTTTCACTTGCCCCTGTCGGTGTTAATAGAGCCCTGCGCCCTGCGCTCCGACAGTTTAGCTACCGCTAGCCACGAGCAGACCATTTGCCTCGATAGTGATTTACAGTTTAGAGTGCTGTTTTCTTTCGATCCTTTACTGTGCTGTGAAATGTTCTCCCATCAATTACAGCCGGACCGCACGCATTTATCAAAAGCTCATGAATTGGGGGTGATTGAAGATATTATCGTCATATCAGGTGAGCTAGAAATATTAGTCGATGAAAGCTGGCAGCTCTTATCTGCTGGGGATACTTTGAGGTTTAGTGCCGATAAAAATCACGGCTACCGCAACATAGGTAAAAAAGAGGTGATCTTCCACAATATCATTCACTACCCGAAAATAGTCACCTGCCACTAGCAGGCCTAAACCGCTGAGCACAACTGCCTCGAGGACGATGCTTTACCAGAGCAGTATACCGAGTACTTGCATCAATTAATCGTCTGCAACTGTAAATCTAAAATCGATTAGCAGGACCTGATTTAGTGCAAGAATATTGCGAGCACATCCCCACCCCAATAAGTACTCTAATCAAAAACAATCTCCCAGCAAACAACGCAATGATATTAACCTGAATCAGTGACTTCACTGCACCACATAGCGCAAGCTCTTGATTCTACAGCGGTTAGAAAAATACCCGC
>ASZJ01000120.1 GCA_000416275.1 Osedax symbiont Rs1 | reverse complement strand
GCTAATCAGCTAGTGTTTTGTTTTTCCTCTGTCAGCGCAGCGCCTCTGTGCCCTCTGTGGTGAAAAAATCTTTAAAGGATTGGTTTTACCACAGAGGACACAGAGAGCACAGAGAAGAGATTAAAAGCATCTTTTGCTATGGCGGAGACACAGGGCTAATCAGGTAACCATTCATCGGTGCTTACTCCAAATAAATGAACTTAAACTTAATCATTTATGGACATATGCCAATCTAGTTATTAACAACAGATGAATATTTGTTACTATAATAAATCCGGATCTCTCGACAACCGGTATTATTAAAAAATAAATTAATTTAAGGATAGCTAGATATGAAGGCAAAATCATACGGATTTGCTATAGCAGCACTCAGTGTTGCTGTATTAAGTGGTTGCGCAAATAATGGTCCTCAGGGCAGTGCGCACAACTCTCTTGATGCCGATACTGATCGTATTGCTCAGCTCGAAGCTGAGCTCGATAGGCTAAGGCATTCTGGACCTCAAGGATTAACACCCCCTAACCCTAAAGCTGGTGAATGTTATGCTAGAGTATTAACTCCCGCGACATTTGAAACTAGAAGCCACACCATTGAAACAGTTGCACCTTCACAGCGTATCGAAACCACCAAAGCTAAATATATAAATACCACTCAAAGAGTGATCGCCACTGAGGAAAGTAGCCGCTTACAAATAATACCGGCAACCTTCAAAACCGTCACCGACACTATTATTGTGCAAGAGGCCTCTACCCGACTGGTGCAAACTGCTGCTACTTTTAGAACCGTTTCGGAAAAAATATTGGTATCCCCGGCGCGTACCGAATGGAAGAAAGGCAGGGGCCCGATTCAAAAAATTGACACCATTACTGGCGAAATCATGTGCTTAGTTGAAGTGCCTGCCGTGTATAAGACCATCACTAAACGCATCCTTGAACAACCAGCCAGTGTCCGCTCCATTGAAGTACCTGCCCGCACCAAAACCATTAGCCGACGAGTGGTTGATCAACCAGCCACAACCCGCTCTGTTACTGTCGCTGCAACCTACAAAGATGTGCATATTCACAAGTTGCTACAAGCCGCTTCGCAGCACACCATAAATATACCAGGGCAAACCAAGACTATCTCGCAACGGATTAAAGTATTGGACTCTCAGCTAGAGTGGCGTTCAATTCTCTGTGAAACTAACACTAATGGAGATGTGGTCAGACGCTTACAGCGAGCACTGCGAGCTAACAACTATAATCCTGGCCCTATCGATGGCATCTTAGGTCGGGAAACTTTGGCAGCGGTTAACAGCTATCAAAAAGCCAACGATCTAGCCTCTGGGCAACTCACCATTGCCACCTTACGCAAACTCGGCGTCTCTCAGTAGACGAGTGGCTTAGTGCAGTGATTTTAATACCCCACTTAAGCTTTTAAGTGGGGTATTAAAATTAACGGGAATAGCCGACAGTCCGTCGACACTATTTTTAAGCTTAAAAGTAAATACTGGCTAGTCTATTAAAGAAATTAACTCAGCTGATATCCTGAGCTCTTGGTTTTTTAAAATATAAGCTCTACTTCCTTCTCTGTCTGAGCGCTTCATAGAGACAGACCCCGGTCGCTACAGAGACGTTCAAACTACTCACTTCTCCCGCCATCGGAATTTTAAGTAAGAAATCACAGTTTTCCTGAGTCAACCGACGCATACCTTTGCCCTCTGCACCCATCACTAGCGCCAGCGGACCAACCAAATTGGACTGATAGACATCTTGCTCTGCATCTCCCGAGGTCCCCGCTATCCATATTCCTCGGTGCTGTAGTTTTTGCAGGGTACGTGCGAGATTGGTCACTTGTACATAGGGCATGACATCCACAGCACCGCAGGCCACTTTGGCAACCGTCGGATTGAGCGGCGCTGAATTATTTTTAGGGGCGATAACCGCATGCACGCCCGCGGCGTCTGCACTTCGGATGCACGCACCTAAATTGTGCGGGTCAGTCACTCCATCTAGCACCAATAAAAAAGGCGCTTCACTTGCAACGTCCGGATCGGTACTGGCCAAATTGTCTAATAACTTGTCTAAAAATGCTTCATCTTTAGCTTTAATCGGATCGCAGACAATAGCGACACCTTGATGAGCTGCTCGATCGGTCAGCTCATCTAATACTTTGCGATTACATCTTTCAATTGGCAACTTCAGCTGTTGCGCTGTTTCGATGACTTGAGCAATACGCTGATCCTTTCGATCGGCGATAATCAGTAGCTTTTTTACCCGAGTTGGATCAAATTTTAGGGTTGTTTTCACCGCGTGAAAACCAAATAACACATCAGGATTCAATTTTTTCTCCTAGCCAATCAGCGGCTTGTTGCTGCAAGATGTCTGCAAGACATTCGATAAATAATGGTTGATCATTGAGCGCGGGAATATAGCGATACTCTACCCCACCCTTGTCAATAAACAGCTTTTGGTTAGTTACAGCTATCTCTTCTAATGTTTCTAGACAGTCGGCAGAAAATGCCGGACAAATAACGTCGATCGATTGCACGCCATTGACAGCCAATTCCTCTAAAGTGGCGTCAGTGTAAGGTTGCACCCATTGAGTAGGCCCAAATCGCGACTGAAAAGTGCTGATAACACTAGGTAGCTGCTTAGCAAAACCACCTCTGTGTAACTCTTTGATGACCGCTGTGGTCGTCTCTAGACACTGCTGCGGATAGGGGTCCCCTTGATCTGCATACTGCTGGGGAATGCCGTGATAGGAAAACATTAGTTTTGACGCCGGTGGGTTATTTTGCCAAAAACTTTCAATACTTTGACTGAGCGCCTGAATAAATTTTGCATGACTGTAATAACATTTCAAGATCCGTATATCTAGTACATTCCTACTGGCTTTTTGAAAATCAGCGACCCTGTCGTAAACGGGGGCGGTTGATGTAGCTGAGTACTGGGGGAATAACGGCATAACAAAAATTTGGGTGTAGTCGTTGTCCTGTAGGTTTTTCAGCAACGCTGTCAATCCTGGCTCTCCGTAGGTCATGGCTGCAAAAACGGTGGGCGGCTTCAGATATTTTTTTGTGAGCACTGCCTGTAAATGACTCACTTGGCTGTGTAAAATACTGCGCATCGGCGAGTCTTGGCGCCAAATTTGTTGATACAGTTTGAGTACTTTTTTCGGCCGAGTATTGAGTATAATCAACCTTAATATGGCTAACCATAGCCAGCGTCTAGGCCCGCTGCCTTCTATAACCCTTTGGTCCGCAAGAAATTCCGCTAAAAACTCTTTCACCGACTGTATATCCGCCCGCTTGGGAGTACCTAAATTAACCAGTACCACGGCGACTTTTTCACTTTGAGACATCAATATTGTCCATTTATCTGGCTATCACCTTAGATTAGAAGCAAAAAAAAGCCGCTCTAGGCGGCTTGATCGGTACTATTATAGTCTTTATTAAGCGGACAGACCATTAAATACTTTATCTTTAATATCACTGACCGAGCCAACACCTGGCACATATACATAGCGAGGCGCACTGGCTGCGTCTGTCTCTTTCCAAGTCTGGTAGTAATTAATTAATGGGGCGGTTTGATCGTGATAAACACTGAGTCGCTTTGCAACCGTTTCAGGTAGGTCATCGTCGCGTTGCACTAGTGGCTCGCCACTGGCATCATCGATTCCTTCAACTTTAGGCGGGTTGTACAAAACATGATAAGTACGCCCTGAATTTAAGTGCATTCTACGACCACTCATACGCTTGATGATTTCATCGTCGGCAACATCGATTTCAACCACTGCGTCAATCACTACACCGGCATCTTTTAAAGCGTCAGCTTGGGGGATGGTACGTGGAAAACCGTCCAGCAAAAAACCATTCGCACAATCAGCCTGAGTAATACGATCTTGCACTAAGCCAATGATAATTTCATCGGAAATTAACTGCCCAGCATCCATTACCTTTTTCGCTTCAATTCCAAGCGGTGTTGCCGCTTTAACAGCAGCGCGCAGCATATCTCCCGTCGAGATTTGCGGAATGCTATACTTTTCAGTGATAAATTGGGCTTGTGTTCCTTTACCTGCACCTGGAGCGCCTAGTAAGATTATTCGCATTGAGGATCAATTCCTATCTAATATAAAAAAACGGGTCTATTCTGACTCTAGTGTCTTGCTATGGATTACCAACTAGTATCTATAATGAAGACAGAGGATACTTTATTAACCATTAAATACCATAGGACATAAGTAGCATTTTTTTGCCAAATAGCTGCTGCAAAAGTAGCTATTGGGCTCTCTAATTATCGCTTAATATATAACTTTAAAATTATTAAGGCAGCCGAGAATAATCTAAAGCGCTTTCGGACTCAACCTTTATTAACACTTAAGCTGAGGATAAATCACAAGCCGCGTTTTTTTGCCGCATCCCAATATGCGTCGAGTTCGCTTAAAGAGAAGTCGTCCCAGTGCCGCCCTGCTTTAACCACTTGTTTTTCTACATAATTGAATCTACGAGTAAATTTTTGGTTGGTGCCGCGCAACGCCTCCTCGGCATTAACCCCTAAGTGCCTGGCTAAATTAACTTGGGCGAACAGTACATCGCCCATTTCGTCTTTAATATTTAGAATATTTCGACTGCTAATCGCCTCTTTTAGCTCGGCGAGTTCCTCTTCAATCTTTTCAATAACCGGTGTTATTTGATCCCAATCAAAACCTACCTTAGACGCTCTACGCTGCAGTTTATCGGCCCTTATCAAGGCGGGAAGCGCCTTGGGTATATCATCTAATACTGAACTAAGCCCTTGCTCTGGCGTTTTCTTCGCCGCTCTTTCCCGCTGCTTGATACTCTCCCAGCTATCAGAAATTTGCCGCTCGCTGAGGGTTACTTTAGCTCTAGTATGCAATTGCTGATCGATGAATACGTGCGGGTGTCGACGAATCAGTTTATCAACCAATATATGTATCACATCACTCAAATCAAACCGCTGCTGCTCAGCAGCTAATTGACTATAGAAAATTATTTGAAACAGTAGATCGCCTAACTCTTCCGCAAGATGTGGCCAATCTTTAGACTCAATCGCATCAATCACTTCATAGCACTCTTCCAGCGTGTAGGGCACTATACTCGAAAAATCTTGCTTTATGTCCCAAGGGCAACCATATTCAGGCTCTCTTAGGCGCTGCATTAAATAGATTAGGTCATCTATATTGTATTTATCCATTGACTGACTCACACCACTATATATTTTTATCTACCCACAAAAATAGTTCACGCCCCCCTTATACACCCCCTAATTTAAGGCAATTTTTAAGGAAACACCGCCCAGATCAGCCACCAGCCCAACGCACAAAAACATTGGCGATGAAGTACAAAAGCTGGTTATCCGAGCAACATTTTAACCGCAGACACCAAACAAATTTTGTGCTTAGTTGTTACTGTTTCTATTGCGCTGCACATTAATTATATTCGGTACTTGATTTATTTTATCCATTAACCGTCCCAAACTTTCCAACCGCGACACTTCAATGGTAAAGAAAAACTCTGCCGTGCTATTTTGTCGATCTGTTTTGGTATTAGCGGCGATAACATTACAGTGTTCATTGGCAAAAACATTCATTAGATCTCGTAACAGTCCAGAGCGGTCGTAAGCCAAGATAGCCACATCCACAGGAAAAGTACGCTCATCTTTTTCGCCCCACTCCACTGGCACCACCCGCACCGCGTCACTCGTTCTCAGGGCTGACAAATTAGAGCAGTCATCACGGTGAATAGATACCCCTCTCCCCTGAGTGATATAACCACTGATTAGATCACCGGGCACAGGCTGGCAGCAAGCGGCAATATTGGTTAGTAAATTTCCGACTCCGAGGATACTGATTCCGGAATTATCAGCCGATTTATCTTGAAATTTACTGCCGTCGATTAACGCGAGTGGCAGCTGATCTTCCGCCTCCTTTTCCCCTAATTGTGACTGCGCAGCATTAAGAATTTGCGACAACCTAACGTCACCCGCTCCCATAGCCGCATACATATCATCCACTTGATGATAATTGATTTGTTTGGCTGCTGTTTTAAGGTCAATATCATTGGCATTGATCGCCAAGCGGGTAAACTCTCGCTCGATGATATTGCGACCGGCAGTGATATTTTTGTCTTTGTCTTGCAGTTTAAACCAGTGCGCTACTTTTGCTCGCGCTTTTGAAGTCGTCACATACCCTAAGTTGACATTCAGCCAATCTCTGCGAGGTCGCTGTTCCGAGCCCGTTAAAATTTCTACTTGATCGCCGGTCACTAAAGGTTTGTTAAGCGGCACTATGCGTCCGTTTACTTTAGCACCACAGCAGCGATGACCTATTTCGGTGTGTACTCGATAGGCAAAATCTATCGCAGTGGCACCATTTTGCATATCGATCACATGCCCATCGGGGGTAAATAAATACAGTCGGTCCTGAACCACATCAGAGCGTAATATTTCACCGAGATCTTCCGCTGCACCTAGGTCTTCATGCCACTCTAGGACTTGGCGCAACCAGGTAATCTTCTCTTCATAAGAATCACTGCCTGCCCCCGTATCAGTCCCCTTATAGACGTGGTGTGCACACACCCCTAGTTCCGCTTCTTCATGCATTTCGGGGGTGCGAATTTGAATTTCTAAAATTTTACCTTCTGGACCAAATACAGCGGTGTGTAGCGAGCGATAGCCATTGGGTTTAGGAGAGGCGATATAATCATCAAATTCGTGGGGAATATTGCGCCAAATACCATGGACTAGACCTAAAGCGGCATAACAGTCGCGAATATTGGGCACTAGCACACGCACCGCACGCATATCGTATACTTGAGAGAATTCAATATTTTTACGCTGCATTTTACGCCAGATACTATAAATATGCTTGGCGCGTCCTTTTACATCGGAAACAATATCTTGCTCTAAAAGCTTTTGGTAAACAGTTTTCACTGCCGTATCAATAAAATCTTGCCGCTCAAGCCGTTTGCCGTCCAGCATATTGGCGATGGTTTTATAGTCATTAGGCTTTAGATAGCGAAAAGAAAGATCTTCCAGCTCCCATTTTATGTGGCCGATACCTAGACGATGTGCGAGAGGGGCGTATATATCGAATACTTCTCGAGCAACAAGATAGCGCTTCATACGGTCGGCATTTTTAACGCTGCGAATAGCACAAGTACGCTCAGCGATTTTAATCAACGCGACTCTGACATCGTCAATCATGGCAACCAGCATTTTTCGTACCGTATCGACTTGCGTCGATTCAGAACCCAACACTGAATCGCCAGTCCGCGGATTGATCCGACTGCCGATAGCTGCCATTTGCTGCACACCATCGATACAGTCACTTATTTTTGCGCCAAATTGCTTTTTGACTTGCGATAGCTGCAGTTTGTTTTCTCTAACGCAACGGTAGAGCACTGCAGCAATGATAGTGTCTTGATCTTGCTGTAGCTCAGACAGTATTTGCGCCATTTCCAAGCCTATTAAAAAACAACCGCTGCCGTAGCCCTTCCAATCGTCTTCAATGTTTGCTGTCGCCGCGTAAACATCCCTTGCCAGTTCACAGGCCCGATAAAGCTTGTCGGGGTCATCTATGGTCACTTTTTCCTCAATCATTGAGATCCAAAGTGTTATGTCGACAGTACCGTCTTCGTGTACCGGATGATCATCTCTTACCTTAACCATGGCTAATCGCCACTCCTTGCTCAAATAGCAAAAAAGTTAGAATGAAAAGTTAACTTTTAAAAAAAGCTAATCGAATATTATGCTAAATTTATCCATAAATATTAGATTTTTAATGAAATATACCTGAATCCGTGACTTTAAAGTGAATACAGAGTGTAAGATATTGGTTTTACGGTGGAATTGAAAAATATTAGCTGCAAGCTCATATGCGTCCGTGCATAAAACCCGTAGGTTCAGCGGGCATTTTTCTAACCGCTGTAGAATCAAGAGCTTGCGCTATGTGGTGCAGTGAAGTCACTGATTCAGGATATAGTTAGTCATTATTATCAAAAACCCCCGTTGATAGGTATCGATCTCCTCGATCGCAGATAATGCAGACAATCACCGCATTTTCCACGCTTTCGGCCACCTTTAAGGCACCCGCCACTGCTCCACCCGATGAGACACCACAAAATATTCCCTCTTGAGTGGCTAATTGCTTCATGGTAAATTCCGCATCTACTTGCTGAATATCTAACATCATATCGACTTTACTTTGATCAAAGATCGCCGGCAAATAAGCTTTTGACCAGCGGCGAATACCGGGAATAGCCGCACCATCCGCTGGTTGTAGCCCAACGATTTGAATATCCTTATTTTGTTCTTTTAAATATGCAGAGACTCCCATAATAGTGCCGGTAGTCCCCATTGAGCTAACAAAATGCGAAATTTTTCCGGCACTTTGCCGCCAAATTTCCGGGCCAGTAGTATGGTAGTGAGCAAGCGGATTATCGGCATTTGCGAACTGATCTAGCACTGTGCCCTCGCCTCGCCCCTGCATTTGTAAGGCTAAATCCCGAGCGTATTCCATGCCCTGCTCGGAGCTAACTTCGATCAACCGAGCACCGTATGCGGTCATCGCAGATTTACGTTCACTACTCATGTTAGCTGGCATAATCAATACCATTTTATAACCGTAAATGGCGGCGGCCATAGCCAGCGCAATGCCAGTGTTTCCCGATGTCGCCTCAATGATAGTATCACCGGGGACAATATCGCCGCGCTGCTGCGCTCTCTCTATCATCGACATCGCCGGTCTATCTTTAACCGAGCCCGCGGGATTATTCCCCTCCAACTTACATAGAATTATATTATTGTTCGGCACCGGAATTCTTTGGAGCCTAACTAAGGGAGTATTACCGACGCAATCGGCGATGGTGAGAAACTGTTCAGCCATAATATTACCTATGTGTCTGCTGAAGACGCTGCATAACGGCGCTCTTTCAATATTTTATGATGGATAAAAACTCTCTGTCGATGCTGAGTCGACAGCATTTTTTGCATCCTAGCCTTCCAACACGACCATTGCCACAATGTATTCTCGCTCATCGCTGTAAGACAAAAAACAACGGGTTACCCCGAGCATTTCCGACCGATCTAACGCTCCACCATTGAGCGTAATCAGAGGTTTACCTAAAGAATCTTTTTCAATTTCAATGTGCTGCCAGCTAACCCCGTGACCTATACCGGTACCTAAGGCCTTAACCACCGCTTCTTTCGCGGCAAAACGCTTCGCTAAAAAACGAGCCGCTTGGGTACTTATTTGAAAATCCAGTAACTCTTTAGCAGTGAGAATACGCGCCGCTAACTTACTTGTACGAGCCAGTGCCTTTTCCACACGGGCGACTTCCAATATATCGGTGCCTATACCTTTAATCATTTATGTTCACCAAGCCTTGTTACTTAAATTTGACTGTAACCTGAATCAGCGAATCAGACTATTGAGCCACTCTACGGGGTGGATGTCGGTTGTTCAGGGGCCCCTAGGGCAGGTTTTAACAAATCCCGGCTATTTAAGACTTTTCCGTCCAACAATATGTCTATTTGCCAGCGCATATAACGTTTCGCGGCGCGCCTCACTTGGATACTTTCGTAATCATCATTATTGATCGCCTGTAAATGTTCACCGTAAAAGCACTTGCTGCGATCTCTACCTTCTATAGTGACGATTTTTTCTAATACAAGTTTGCCGGGGTTAATATAATAAATTGAATCTGCTGAAATTGACGAAAGATCGATGCCATAGCCTAATTCAAGCAGCAGCTTACGTTCAAATATGCGCAGTGGAATTTCAATATCTTGGGCAATTAAAGCCGTAATTAAGTATTGATAATAAACAAATAATTTGGGATGAGGGTCAAATACTGGCAATAGTTTTTGCAGTAATTCATTGGCATATAAGCCACAAATAAGCGCTTTACCGGTCAG
Organism: Osedax symbiont Rs1; assembly: GCA_000416275.1. Lineage (GTDB taxonomy): Bacteria > Pseudomonadota > Gammaproteobacteria > Pseudomonadales > Balneatricaceae > Rs1. Next base: position 24,844 of record ASZJ01000120.1, on the reverse strand, counting down.
CAGACCAAGATGCCCGGTACTCTCAGCTAAGGTTAAGGTTTTTAGCTCATTTCGGCCTTGCCAGCCTATTTGTAGAGGAACAAAAGGCTGCAATATAGCGCGGTTTTTTGAATGGGGCCTGCGCATCCCCCTGCTGACAGTACAAAGTCTGCCGTGCTCTAAAGTAAAGACATCAACCAGCGCACTGGTGTCTCGATACGGCCTAGTGTGTAAAACAAAGGCCGCTTGCCCTGCTATGCGATAATCCAATAGATCACCTAGAAAGTTTTTCGCTACTCATTTAAATGATAACCTAAACTACGTAGCGCTCTTTCGTCATCAGCCCAACCACGTCGCACTTTCACCCAAAGCTTAAGCATCACTTTAGTATCGTACAATTTTTCAATATCTAAACGCGCATCTCGGCCAATGGTTTTCATTCGATCACCCTTATCGCCAATTAAGATACGCTTCTGCCCTTCTCTTTCAACTAACACCAACGCTGAAATGGTCAGCAAGTTTTCGTCTCGATAAAACTCTTCAATTTCAACGGTCGCTCCATAGGGAACTTCCTCACCCACGTTGCGCATCACTTTTTCACGGACAATTTCAGCCACCATGAAGCGGCCACTTTTGTCGGTGATTTGATCCTCTGGAAAGTGGTGCTCACCCTCGGGCATATAACGGTTGATCAAGCTTTCCAACTTATCGACATTGGTTCCAGTTTTAGCTGAAACAGGCATGATTTCGGCAAAGTCCATCATCGCCGATACTTTTTCAAACTGCGGCAATAAGTCGTTTTTGTTGTTCAGCTGGTCGACTTTATTGATCACTAAGATCACCGGACATTCAGAGTATTTTACTTTTTCTAAGACAATTTGATCCTCTTCTGTCCAGGCGGTTCTATCGATCATAAAAATCACTAGATCAACCCCACGCAATGCTTCGACCGCCGCTCTATTCATGTACCGATTGAGTGCGATGTCTTTTTCTTTATGTAGACCTGGGGTATCAACATACACCACTTGACGATCACCTTCGGTTTTAATACCAAAAATTTGATGCCGAGTCGTTTGTGGCTTTTTTGAAGTTATACTCAGTTTCTGACCAAGGATGTTATTCATCAAGGTCGACTTGCCCATATTGGGTCGACCGACTATTGCAACAAAACCAGATTTTTGATTTAACTTGCCTTTGGCGGTAAAAAAGTCGTTGAGAAGATTGTCACTCATAAGCGCACCCCCTGTTGTTTCAACTGCTCAAGGGCAGCTTTTGCAGATTCTTGTTCCGCTTGTCTTCTGCTGCTGGCAACACCGTTAGTAGGTATTGATAATTCAGAAATAGTACAAGTGATATAAAAAGTTTGATCGTGAGCATCACCTTCAACGTTCTCTAAGTGATAATCCGGTAGCGCCAGACGCCTACTTTGCAAATACTCTTGCAGACGTGTTTTAGAGTCTTTCATGGTCTGATCTAGGCTCAATACCTTAAGACGTGATTCAAACCAAGTGAGGATATGCTCTCTAACATTCTCCATATCGGAATCGATAAAAATAGCCCCAATTAGCGACTCAACAGAATCGGCGAGGATCGAATCTCGACGATAGCCACCACTTTTAAGTTCTCCAGAACCTAGACGCAGGTAATCACCCATATTCATATCGCGGGCGATTTCGGCGAGCGTTGTGCCTTTGACCATCTGCGCTCTCAAGCGACTCAGCTGCCCTTCTTTTGCCAGCGGAAAGCGTCTGAATAAATCTTCGGCAATCACAAAATTTACAATAGAATCCCCAAGGAACTCTAACCGCTCATTATTCTTCTTCCCACAGCTACGGTGAGTGAGAGCCAGCTCGCAAAGACTTGCATCTTGAAACTGGTAATTGATACGACGCATCAATACTTCTGGTGACTTAATAATCAATGTTCACTTCATCTTTCTTGGTTCTAAATATGCAGTTAGCCCTGCTATGACTCTTTTCTGAGCACCGCAAATTTAGACGTATATTAATAGTGAAAACTTCAAATTCAGTTAAATTCGCACTATATAATTAACCCATTTAAAAGGTATCGTAACACCCTCTATCCAGGGAGGTAAAAACAACTGAAGTATTTCTTGCAGTTGGTGGTACTGGTCTGAGTGGAGCATTCCAGCCTTGTGATTGAGTGCAAAGTTGCTTTGCTCTCAATCACTTCTGTAACAATCTACTCATATATATCTTAATTTTTACGAGCTAGCGTCTGCAGAAAATTTATCGCTTATTCACACAGCGATGACACTATATGTACTGCTCTGGTGTCGTTATAGAGAGCATCCCTATTGACGCTAAGCAAAACAGCTAGCCAATTTAAATTACTTAATTAAGCGTCCCTGGGTGAAATCTGGGAAACTTAAACGCTCTTTCCAAAACATCCATACAGCAAAGGCTTTACCTACCATTAACGAGTCGGGAACAAACTGCCAATAGCGACTATCATTACTGTTATCTCGATTATCACCCATCACAAAGTACCTGCCTTCAGGTACTGTCCACTCGCCTGACACAGCAGGCTTAAAAGGCGTTATGTTTATCTGATGTTCGACACCTGATAAGTTTTCTGACAGTAGTACATTTGGCGGAAGATCAGCGATAAAGGTCTGCTGCTGAGCAACTCCGTTAACGAAGATTGTTTTGTTACGATAGCTGATCACATCTCCGGGAACACCGACTAAGCGCTTTATATAGTTAATAGATGGATCATTAGGAAATTTAAACACCACTACATCGCCACGCTGCGGATCACCGATCGGGAATATTTTAGTATTAAGTACCGGCAACCTTAAACCGTAACTAAATTTATTCACCAAGATAAAATCACCCACCTTTAACGTGGGGATCATTGACCCTGATGGAATTTGAAACGGCTCAACAATAAACGAGCGCAACACTAAAACAAATGCTAACACCGGGAACATTGAACACGCTAAATCAGCCCACATCGGTAAATTTTCGACTGCTTTAATTTGCTCTTCGGTTAAGTCACCAGTCAATTTTTCAGCAGCTTGCTGTATCGCGACATCGACTCTATCTTGCCTATCACTGGCGAACCAAACCTTATCAATAAACCAGCCAATACCGGCCACTAACGTCAACACCACTAATACTAGGGCAAAATCAAAATTCATTAAATGTCCTTAATTCTCGTTTTTATCTGGATGATTTACTAAACCACACACTTTCTGAGCTGCTGATTGCTAAAAAATTTAGCTATCAATTTTCAGTACTGCGAGGAAAGCCGCTTGAGGTATTTCAACATTACCTACTTGCTTCATCCGCTTTTTACCAGCTTTCTGCTTTTGCAGTAGTTTTTTCTTACGGCTGACATCGCCACCGTAACATTTAGCAATGACGTTTTTACGCAGTGCTTTGACAGTCGTACGCGCTATGATTTTTCCACCTAATGCTGCTTGAATAGCCACATCGAACATTTGCCTAGGGATCAGTTCTTTCATCTTTTCACACAGTAAACGACCGCGGTATTGAGAATTAGACTTGTGCAATATGAGGGATAGTGCATCTACTTTTTCAGCGTTAATCAACACATCCATTCTCACTAGCTCGGCCGGTTCAAAACGCACAAAATTATACTCTAAAGATGCGTAACCGCGACTGACTGACTTTAAACGATCAAAGAAATCTAAAACCACTTCTGCCATCGGTAACTCGTAACAAATCTGTACTTGTTTACCTACGTACAACATATGCTTTTGCACGCCACGTTTTTCGACACATAGACCAATCACTTGCCCTAAATACTCTTGGGGCACTATTATATTAGCTTTAACGATAGGCTCGCGCATACCTTTTATTCTGGCCGGATCGGGTAATTTAGAGGGACTATCAATTTGTTTAATATCGCCATTATGCAATTCGACTTCATAGATAACTGTCGGTGCTGTGGTTATCAAGTCGAGGTCGTATTCCCGCTCTAGTCGCTCTTGAATAATTTCCATGTGCAACATGCCGAGGAATCCACAGCGAAAGCCGAAGCCAAGCGCATCGGAACTCTCTGGTTCAAAGAACAGCGATGCATCGTTCAAACGCAACTTATCTAAAGCCTCTCGAAAATCTTCGTAATCGTCAGAGCTAGTCGGGAATAGCCCCGCGTAGACTTGTGGTTGTACCTTTTTAAAACCTGCTAAAGCATCGACATCTTTGGTTTTGATATGGGTAATCGTATCGCCAACCGGAGCGCCGTGAATATCTTTGATGCCAGCGACCACAAAACCCACTTCTCCAGCTTGCAGTACATCAACCGGGGTCCTCTTTGGGGTAAAGACTCCGACAGAATCAACTGTATAAGTTTGGCCTGTGGTTTTCATATATATTTTGTCTTTCTTGCGAATCGAACCATTTTTAACCCGCACTAAAGAAACCACGCCTAGATAGGGATCAAACCAAGAATCAATAATTAGCGCTTGCAGATCAGCATTAACATCACCTTCTGGTGGCGGAATTGTGCTGACTAATTTTTCCAACACATCCTCAATACCCAAACCACTTTTTGCAGAACACAACACTACGTCCGTTGCATCAATACCTATAACTTCTTCGATTTCCTCTTGCACTCGCTCAGGGTCTGCCTGGGGCAAATCCATTTTATTGAGTATCGGCAGCACCTCCAAACCTTGTTCAAGAGCTGTATAACAGTTCGCCACTGATTGAGCCTCAACGCCTTGTGCCGCATCAACCACTAACAAAGCGCCTTCACAAGCAGCGAGAGAGCGTGACACTTCATAGGAAAAATCTACATGCCCTGGAGTATCAATAAAATTTAGTTGATAGGTTTTACCGTCTTTAGCATCGTAATTCAACGTGACGCTTTGCGCTTTAATGGTAATCCCACGTTCCCGTTCAATATCCATTGAATCAAGAACTTGAGCCGCCATTTCACGATCAGACAAACCACCGCAATGCTGGATGAAGCGGTCAGATAAAGTTGATTTGCCATGATCTATATGGGCAATAATTGAAAAATTTCGAATATGATCTAGGGTGCTCACAAATGGGGATCTCAAACTAAACAACAGTTAATATAAAAAAGTGGGCCATTTTATCCTATAACCAGGCACTGGGATACCTGTTTAGGCTAATTTACCCGCAATTCTGACTATTTCAGAGCTAATCTGAATATTTCGCCCGCCGCTATTAGGCCTGCCTTCTGTTTGATTTTTACAGGATTTTATTTATAAATCGCAACGCACCTCAATTGAACACAAAATAGAGAAGACACTTATCGGCGCTATCATCACATATCAAAAACTTCTCCAGATAAACCCTGTTTATGGAAAAAGAATAGCGATCCTCACCAGGATTAATAGTTGATGACAAACTTAACGAGACCTCTGCATACCTACTGCGCTCGCAACGTTATGCAGAGGCCTCTTAACGGTTATTTAAGGTGAATGGCTTACTATTAATGCAGAAAAGAAAAGTATGATCAGATTATAAATTTGAGCAAGAATAACTATAACCCCCATAAAGAGAGCCACGCTGACACCGCTATTTTAGCAATTTTTATTACCCCCCCTCGCCAGCTAAAGCTGTGATCTTCACTCCAACCGCTCAGCCTTACCATCGTTCGCTGGTCTTCTGCGACAATCTCTTTAGAGGTTCTTTAACATAGATCACACAAATTAGCTGCGATGCGTTCGGCCCTTGCAAACCGATCCGAGTCACTGGCTTTTATATGACGGCGCATTTTCCCTAACCGGTGGGACTTATCTATATTATTGTCCACCAGATATTCCAAAACCTGCCTGGCGCCATCCGGATTATTACACACTAAGACGGTGTCGCACCCCGCGTCAAGCGCCGCTGCGGCTCTTGCAGAAAAGGGCAGCTGGACACCTTCACTGATCACATTGGCGCCACTCATATTAAGGTCGTCACTAAACACCACTCCTTCAAACTTAAGCTTAGTTCGCAATATGTGCTGTAGCCAAATTTTTGAGAAGCCAGCGGGCTTACTGTCTACTTGCGAGTATATGACATGCGCCGGCATCACAGCATCCAAACCCGATTCAATGAGGGCGATAAATGGCTGCATATCATTTTGCTCAATGCTGGCAAAAGGCCGGTCATCAATGGCCACCTCTATATGAGAATCAGCGACAGCCCAACCATGCCCCGGAAAATGTTTACCGGTTGCACACATACCTGCGGCGCGCATCCCCTTAATAAAACAGGTGGCGAGGGCTGCCACCTGTTTATGACTAGCGCCAAATGATCTATTACCTATCACTTTACTCTGCGCCCAATGCAAATCCAGCACTGGGGCAAAACTTATGTCTATATCCATGCCAGTAAGCTCTGTAGCCATCAACCAGCCAAGCTCAGTCGCTTGCTCTAAGGCAAGTACTGAATCTTTTTGATAGGAAACATGCAGCGATTCCATTGGCGGCAACAATACAAACTCTTCCCGAAAGCGCTGCACTCTGCCACCTTCTTGATCGACAGCGATAACAATTTTTTTGTTTTGCTCTCTGATGTCGGCAATTAAATCAGCGAGCTGCCCTCTACTCTGATAGTTACGCGCGAATAGAATCAAGCCTCCAACATAATCTTGCCGTAATACATCGCGTTCGGCCGACGTTAAAGACAAACCGGCAACATCCAACATTAATCGGCCGTATGACATAATTAAACCTATAATTTTTTATTGACTAAAAGCAGAAAGGACTATAAACGACTGAAATACAACTTGTCACCACGTGCTTGCATGCCGGCACTTAGGACTGGCACCATACGGTGCAAAATACGCTCTATTTCTGCTTCCGAATTAAATTTTTTCTTTTCAATTGCTGATAACATCGTAAAGTTAGACAAAGTGAATATCACCGAGCCCATGACAAAATGTAATCGCCAAAAAAACTCATCTTCTTCCATTAAAGCAGATTGCGCACGTATCAAGGTGATAAATGGTTTTAATTTAGACCCGTAGCGACCAATGATGAACTCACGTAGCTCGCCTTGATTTTTCATGTACGCCAATTCAAGTAAACGAGTGAACATTAACAATGAATGAGTATTCTCTTGATCGACACGCAGCAGAGCTCGCATTAACAACTCTAGCAACTCTTCCATTTTCACCGAGCTTTTATCTAACATATTGGCGCGCTCAATAAGCGCCTGGTCAATATAATTTGAAAAAGGACGTAAGAATTGCTCGGCAACAGACTGAATCAAACCTTGCTTTGAGCCAAAATGATAGTTTATCGCCGCTAAATTAACATTGGCGTTATAAGTTATCTGGCGCATGGTTGTTTCAATAAACCCCTGCTCGGCAAACAACGCTTCTGCGGCATCTAATATTTGCTTCGCTGTTTTAGATTGAGCCATTAATTTACCATTTAAAATTGTAACTATATTTTTAAACCCGTTAGCTATATGACTGCAGACGCTAAAGGAGCAAGATCGTTATTTCCGCATTAAATTGCAACGATGCTACAAATGTACTGCACTATACCTGAATCCGCGTCTTCAAAGTAAATACAGATCGTAAGGTATTGGTTTTACGGTGAAATCAAATAATCTTAACTGTGAGCTCATATACGTCCTGTATTCGCCAAATAAATGCATGCATAAAACTTATCAGCCCAGTGACTATACCTCTAACCTCCGTACAATCAAAAGCTTACGCAACATGACAAAGTGTAGCCACTGATTCAGGAATATGATTGATATAGCTAAGAGCCCACTGCCAATTTAACTTCCAACTATTTAGGAGCCTCTAAAAAAATCACACACCTCTAACACACTGAGAAACTGTATGCTTAATGAGATTTCCAGCGCAGGCAGAGCATCACTTTTTCTACTCACCCCCGGAGATAGCTCAGAACGCCAGCTGTAAACATCGCACTAATTATAATCAACGGATCAACGGATCAACGGATGAAATTTGTCGTACTGGTCATTTTTTGTATAATATTACTTACGATATTAGTACTAGTTTTAATCGTCATCTCACTCAGCCTCTCACCGAATGATTTTCTCAGCTCGTAGCGAACTTGATAAACATCTGCCGTTTGACAAGCATTCATTAAAAAGTCATCCGAGGTATTTAACTCATCCACTAGTTTATGCTCAATAGCGCGCTTACCGAACCACACCTCACCCGTTGCCACTTTATCGATATCGATTAACGGACGCGCTTGCGCAACAAACTCTTTGAATAGCAAATGCGTATCTTGAATTTCCTCGATAAATTTATCTTTGCCTTTTTCAGTGTTTTCACCGAACATAGTCACTGTTCGCTTATATTCCCCCGCGGTGAACGTTTCATAATCGACTCCATGCTTCTTTAATACACGGTGAAAATTTGGCAGTTGCGCGACCACCCCTATTGAACCTAAAATAGCGAAGGGAGCGGCGATTAGTCGATCGGCTATACAAGCCATCATGTATCCACCTGAAGCGGCAACTTCATCCACACAGATGGTCAGCTTAATATTAGCCGCTTTAATTCGCTCTAACTGCGAAGCTGCTAAACCATATGAATGCACCATCCCACCGGCACTATCTAAACGTAGAACGATTTCATCATCACTGGTGGCAAAAGAAAGAATAGCAGAGATTTCCTCACGTAACAGATCGACTTCTGAGGCGCGAACATCCCCATTAAAATCTAAAACAAAATAGCGTTTAGGTTCTTCTGTTTCAGCCAGTTCTTGAGTATTAGGTTTATCGCCAAGTTCTACTGCGCTTGATGCGGACGTTTCAATCGGTGTTTGTTCGAGTACTGCCACGTTTTTTGCTGCCTGCTTCAACACTTTTTCAGCTTGTTTGGCATCTAATTTGGCCTGCTTCTTTTTTTCTTTCGCCTCTTTCTTTTCCGTTTTATGCAAGGCTTTCATCTGCTGTTTGTAAACCTCACTATCAATCACTACAGATTCGATAGCGTCTTTCATTTCTTCGAAGCCATCATTTAGAGACCTTAAAGTAATTTCCCCTTGCGAATGTTCTTTTTTGTTCCTGCTAGTAATTGCAAGAAAACCGACTAAAACGATAAATATTGTTAAAATAATGGTGATAGCTTTCGCTAAAAACATTCCGTAATTGTACAAAAATTCAACCAAGGTTAATCTCCAAAAGGTGGTTACTAAGACGAAGCTTTAATGTACCATAAAACGATAATTAAGCCATTTTTTCAAAAGCATTTTTTTAGGTTGATGACAGATGCCAAGTAGCCATAACAGCAAAGTAACCATTGAGCAAATTATTAAAAAATTACCGTCGCGATTTCAGCCAGACCAAGCCGGAGAGACCAGCGCTATTTTTCAATTCAAAATCACTGACAAATTCCCATTTTACTTTGACATTTCAAATCAAGAATGTCGAATACACCAAAGCGAGCATGAAGACCCCAATATTACATTAACCATGAGGGAGCACACTTTCATCGCTTTAATGTCCGGTGATATTGATGGTATGTCAGCATTCATGAAGGGCGATTTAAAAGCCCAAGGCAATGTTATTTTGGCCACATCCCTCAGCAAACTATTCAAAAGAAAAGCTGCGGACAGAAAAAAGCTATCCACCTAGCTACTGCTGTTATTTATTGATCCTCAGCATAACCACTACGCTGTGACGTTGCGCTGAGCGCTCTCATTTGAAAATTATTGCAGAACACATAGGCAGCGAATAACTCAACGGTACTGTTGACAGTTATAATGTGTTTTGAGCTGCCGTTCATACCACTAAGTGCGTCAATGTATTTACAGACTACCCCTGTCAGCAAAGGGTAGCGAGCTAACAACCGACTTAGCCCCACTGCCATTAATTGCTTAGCGAGACCTCTGCATAACGTTGTGAGCGAAGGTAATATAAGGCAAAAAACGGCGAGACAGCGGGTTCAGTGTGCCCCTGTTTATCGGTATTACTGGAGCAAATGAGCATATTAAGCCGGTTTTTAACGCCGTCTTACTGAGCGCAGTAGTTATGCAGAGATCCCTAGTAGTAGAGTAAAACTGCCACCTACAGAAGCGACACCGCTACTTAAAATAATTTCATACTCAGTGGGTTAGCCACCAATTAAGTGAAATATATACTCTACAATCTATCTAACTCATCATACTCACCTCTAAAAAACCACTTTAAGTCATTGCATTAAAAATGATATTTTTCTTTCCAGACTGCATAAACGCAGCTAAAATCTTTGTAGCTAAGCCAAAACTGCTTTATTTGCACTTTTTTCTATAACGCTTTTGGTCACAAATAGCCTGCGGCTAATATTGATTTCACTGATCAGAAATCAACTACGTTTGATTCACCAATGAGAGGTGCTTTGAATAACCACAACTTATTTCTGACAAGTTTGGGTAACTCCAAAACCGTGAAAATTGACCATAGTAACTGTTTCTAAATAGACCGTTATTCTAACAAAAAATTTACTTACTTTTTAAGGACATATTTTATATGACCACTACTATTCCACAGGCAATTTTCAAGAATTTCCTTGGTAATTCCCCTGTATGGTACAAACAAGCGATCATCATTTTCCTGCTAATAAATCCTTTTATATTATTGATAGCGGGCCCAACAGTTGCAGGTTGGGTGTTGATTTTTGAATTTATTTTCACTCTAGCACTGGCATTAAAATGCTACCCATTACAACCTGGCGGCCTATTGGCGATAGAAGCTATTATTTGTCGACTAGCGTCTCCTGAAACGGTTTATCACGAAATAGAAAGCAACCTAGAAGTCATTTTATTACTAATGTTCATGGTAGCCGGCATCTACTTTATGCAGTCGATGTTGCTTTGGGTATTCACCAAACTTCTGGTCAACGTTAAATCAAAACCTATCCTCTCCTTAATGTTTTGCATCGTGGCGGCCTTCCTTTCAGCCTTCCTCGATGCGTTAACAGTAACTGCTGTGCTAATCAGCGTCGGTGTCGGATTTTACGCGGTGTACCATAAGGTAGCATCAGGTAGCGGCGACCACTACGATCACGATCATACCAACGATGAAGCTTTAGATAATGAAAGACGTGCTGATTTACTAAAATTCAGATCATTTCTACGCAGCTTGATCATGCATGGTGCGGTTGGTACAGCTCTTGGTGGTGTATGCACTTTAGTAGGTGAGCCGCAAAATTTATTGATCGCAGAAAAAATGGGTTGGAATTTTATTGAGTTCTTCCTGATTATGGCCCCTGTTTCGATGATGACTTTAGTAGCGGGACTGCTGACTTGCTTCCTCCTCGAAAAATTCAAAATATTAGATTACGGTACACTTTTACCAGATTCTGTGCGTAGTATTCTTGAAGATTTTGACCGTGAACAAGACTCTAAACGAGACGTACGTGAAAAAACCATGCTGACTGTGCAGATTTTAGTCGCTGTATTTTTAGTCTTAGCACTGGCTTTCCACTGGGCTGCGGTCGGCCTTATAGGCTTAACTGTAATCATCTTATTGACCGCTTTTAATGGTATTGTTGAAGAGCACCAAATAGGCAAAGCATTTGAAGAAGCTTTACCATTTACTGCACTGTTAGTGGTCTTCTTCGTGATCGTCTCTGTCATTCATGAACAGCACTTGTTTACGCCAATTATTAATTACGTACTTGCAATGCCCAGAGAAGCGCAACCGGGGATGTTCTTCATCGCCAATGGTGTCCTTTCGGCAATTAGCGATAACGTGTTTGTAGCCACAGTCTACATTAACGAAGTAGCCGCCGCCTTTGAAAATGGAACTATTGACCGTCAACAATTTGAAGTTCTAGCTGTGGCGATCAATACCGGCACCAACTTACCCAGCGTAGCGACACCTAATGGTCAGGCAGCCTTTTTATTCTTATTAACCTCAGCGCTGGCACCTTTAATTCGGTTGTCGTACGGCAAGATGGTGTTAATGGCTCTACCCTATACTATAGTGTTAAGCATTGTCGGCTATATAGGCGTTAGTTATATGCTTTAATTAAAGCGAGCTAACCCGATAACCCGCTGCAGATAACTCTGCACAATAAAAAAGGAGCCTTGGCTCCTTTTTTATTGGCTTCAATCGAAATCAATAGCAGCTAACACTCAAGCTATGTCATCAAAGCCCAGCACGAGCCTGCTCCGTCTATCCCACCCGAGCAGGCCTTCTACTAAACTCCCTCTCAGCTTAAACTAGCATCTATTGATAGTGCACTTGGCTTGCACCACAACTACTATATTTAAGCGTTGCATGAATACCCCCTAGATCCCACTAATCAATTTTATCCCCTTTGCGAAAATGGCCACTAGTAAGCGGTGATACTCCTCTAAATTTACCCGCTAAAATCCAGATAGCCATACAACAGTTACCACATAATATGCAATCTTATTACTCGCTTATTTTACTATTTTTTTGCCCTCATTTAATGACAATTATGATCGTAAAATGCACCAGATTATATTCATTTTATAGTCATAAACCTACGTAGCCCCCCGCACATATGGGCTAGATAAATGTGCCCACATCTACTGTGGATAACTCTGTGTGTAGTGTCATAAGATTGTCTTGCAAGCCCATAATCACAGTGCTTTGAACGATTTGTTTGTTTTTTGATCATATAATTTCATTGTTAAAAAACAATAACTTACGAAGGCATTTCTGACATTACTCGCTATTACCAGCCAAACACTGATGTTTTCAGTCATTTACTTTGTCAATAGTTTTTTCATACTAAAAATTAATTTTTTATGGATTTTAAGAACAATATAGTTGTAAAAAACACTTGATTTTAAAGATTACCGCTATTTGTTTAACTGGCGGAAAAACCTCTAAAAAAGCCAGTGCTCAATTTTCAAACGCAGCCATTAAACTCCACTATTTTGCCGGTTTTTAACTTGTCTTACCTTCGCTCGTCACGTTATGCTGAGCTCTCACTTTATCACTGACATAAAATGACCTCTCTATGAGCTATTATCGTCCCACGCAATCATTAGAAATTAACCAAATAATCAAAAAAAGTCAGTTTATTGGCCAGGTGTCTATGGTAACTTCTGCAAACCAAGCTGCAGAGTTCATACAACAGGTTAAAACGACCCACAGCAAGGCCAACCACAGTTGTCATTGTTTCATCGCAGGTACGCCTGAACAGTCCTCTCTTTGGGGCTACAGTGATGATGGTGAACCTAAGGGCACTGCTGGGATGCCAATGTTTCAGGTTTTAAAGCACAGCGGCCTTGGAAATATCTGTGTGGTGGTTACTCGCTACTTTGGTGGGATAAAACTGGGTACCGGAGGGATCGCCAGAGCATACAGCTCCACTGTCAACCTTACTTTACAAGATTGTAAAATACAGCTTGTGCATATTACCTGCAGTAGGAAGCTATCAATCCCCTTCCAGCTCACCGGCGTGCTTGAACATATCATTAAACAATTTCCTGGAGTTTCAATTATTAACCGCGAATGGCAAGTAGCCGGCCAAACACTAAGCCTACGTATTGAAGAACCAACCCTGCAGGACTTCCTGACTGCACTGTCTCCCTATCACCACGAAATACAAATGAGCAGCTAGACCAGCATCTTCAAAAGGCGAACCTCTTATCTCGATAAATATGAACTGCAGCTAAGGATCAACGGCTATTTCTTCAACCGCTGTAGAGTCAATAGCTGTATTATGTGCTGCAGTGGAGCCACCTGTTCAGCCTACTCGCACAAGTAGCACGTTGCCCTGTTTAAAAAACGGCCGCCACCAATAGTCAATAATAACCTTAAATTAAACAAGGGAATAATCGAGGCTATTCTAATCAATAGCCTACTTTTTATCAGCAAACCCAATTTAAATGAATTTTTTCATAAAATATTAAGACTTTTTCTTAAGTTTCCTGTTTTAATGACGATACACTCAAATAAGAAGATTTAGAAAATACTATCACTAAGATAAAATTTCGAACTATGAATATATTGCTAAAAATATGCGTAGCTACCTGACTAAAGATGCTTTAGACCTGAATCAGTAACTGCACTGCAGCACATAGTGCAAGCTCTTGATTTACTTTGAAGTCACGGAATAAGGATAGACATACAGTATTTTTTGTAAGCGACCTCTCTAGTTGACTGATCAGCACGGGAAACACTTGTTCTACTTTCCAATAACTGATCGTTAATGCGACTAGCTAGCACTTGATTGAGCTATGGAGTCGTACAGGAGCGACTCAATGACACTAATTAACAGTAGTACACATTTAGCGCATAGTAAAACGACATCTATTGGCGCTTAGGTGGGATAAATGAGACGTTCACAGTAACCATGTTTTGTGGATAAATACAAATTAGTTAGATGGCTTAGAAAGGACTCATCATTACACGGTGTTAGCTTTAAACACCTCTAATGACCGCTGAGAAACATTACACTTAACTGTATATTTCTTAAGCTATACAGCAACATTACTATGGTTTTATCACGGTAAAATCTACGAGAACAAAGAGAAGGATCATAATGAGATTTGCAGAAAAACCAACCCAGTCTGCTGAATATTTACGCCAAGCTATACCGCTAATGGTGAAGTATAAAATTCCTCCCAATCCGCTCAACTACGCACTTTGGTATACTTACGTTACGAAGAAAGCTCCAAAACTAAATATTGAGCTAGAGAAAGCAATTGAGACTTACGGTACTTGCCCTACCCTCGTTTGCGAACAAATGTTCAGAGAACATCTCATAAAAGATGAAATAAATGACGCCGATGGCTTTCAGTCAAAAGTTATTGGCTTAGTTAACGAGCTTCATGATAAAGCCGGTATAGCAAGTAAATGTGCATCCCAATTTCAAGATGTTCTCAACTCTAGCTTAACTGAATTACGCAACCAAAAGAGTAAAATTTCTAAAGAGCAAATTATCGAAAGCTTATCTGCCAACACTGACAGTATTAGTAAATCCAACCAGCAATTTCAGCAGCAGATCATCGCCGCTCAAATGCAAATAGATCAACTTAAAGAAGAACTGCACAGCTCGCGTAACGATCCACGTGTGGACCCTGCCACTAAGTTGTTTAATCGCCAAGTGTTCGATACAGAAGTGGCACAGCTGGTACAACTCTCCTCTGAGAACATTGCCAGTATTGCAATTTTTGAACTGGATGAGTTTAAGGCTTTCAATGATAACTTTGGACAGGCGATGGGCGATAAAATAATATTATTTATTGCCAACTTATTAAATAATCAGTGTAAAACTCCCTCGCTGGCGATTCGCTATTCAGGAACACAGTTTGCAATGATTCTATTGGGCTCTGATCTTGTTCAAGCAACGGAAATATCTGAGTCAATGCGCAAGAAAGTTCAGTCAATTAGGTTGCGACAAAAAAATTCGGATGCCATAAACAATACCCTATCAGTATCCTTTGGTTTAAGCCAAATACGCGCGGAAGACACTGTAGAGAGCCTCACCAACAGAATACTGAAAGCCTTGACAACGGCTAGGGAAACAGGAAAAAATAAAATAGTTTTTAGCTGAGTAAATAGCCTTTAAATGATCGACCTTACAGCTACTAGATATTCAGCTAATCAGGCTCTTAATAGCGACAGAAACTACATATTATCTGGTAAATGCTCAACGAGAATTAGCTACAACAAACCTGAGAGGGAGTGGGAGACACGGAGATTATTCCCCTCACTCATTTGAACACTGTGTTAGCCTTTTTTAAGCGCTTTCAAGCCCTTGGTAAATCCAGCTAAAGACACCGGAAAATAGACAGCTTTTCCGGTGTCTTTAGCTATAAAACCAATAATCCCACGATTGCCGCGCTTAAATTCTTTTAGCATTCTAGCATCGAGCGGAAAGGCAATATTACACTCCTTATCGTTACACCTAGCTTTGAGTCCTATCGGTCTGTTTTTGTCTACTTTAAATTGAATATCTTTAGTTGCATCTAATAAACCAGAAACTCGAAAAGTCACCACTGGATATTTAGGGTGTTGCTTTAAATTAATGGTGGTCACCATTAACGCCTGTTTACCATTCGCTGAAAAGCCTTGAATTAAAAAACAGATTTCTTTTTTCTCAATAAGCTCACAACGACCCTGCCAGTCCTTAAACGACTTACCGTGAATAGCTCCTGCTAAACTAAATTGCGTGGTGATCAACATTAATAAGCTAGTTAATACGATTTTAAAGCTCAGTTGTTGCATAGATCGATCCTTTATATAGTTATTAATGTTAAGACTAGCGGTTTATTCGGTAATTATATACCGACTCAAAAACCGTTTATTTTATAAACACACACTATAAAGTACTGTTAAATATATACAATAAGAAATTTTTGGCAAGACCATAAAAACTCACTACAATACTGCAATATTAGGTACCCTTTGAACAAGTCTCGCATCTTCCCTGTGGATGATTAAGAGCCTATATCCGCGAAATAAAACACAGTGAAATCAGGTAGATTTTTATGCCGATAGACATGAACTCTTATATTTTCATCCAATAATTAGAATGCCCCAACAACAGGTTTCCTAAGGACTTTAAATACGACTTGTAGCAGACATCAGCTCCGCTATCGTCTATTTAACCGTGATGGTTATTTTCTCTGACAATACTGGTTTCTTATGTGGAATATGAACAAAATTTCCTAACAAAAGCTGAAGTGTATGCTTCCCAGGGGAAAGAGTTAATAGTCCCTCTGTTTGCCCTCCTCCATAATGTCTAATGTTGTCAGTGGCAGGTAACGGTGTTGAAAAATCAATACTTTTTATATCTGTGTCTATTAGGATGTGATGATGCCCGGTATTTTTCAGTTTAGCGCCAGCTGGAGCAACTCCCATCTTGGTAAGTCCGAACTGGACTTTAAATTGCTGGTTCACAACCTCTCCATCCTGTGGTGAGATCAAATACACTTGAGCTCCCTCTGCTGACTTTGATATTAATTCATTAGCCATTGCGGGGTGTGTCATACTCACCGCAACCACCATTGTTGCTAAAATATAATTTTTCATAATTTCTCCTCAACATTATTATTGAATAATTAAAACCATAAAATTCGTTCGCGTTAAACGACGTATCAAACACCTATGCCTTAAATGCGTCTATGTGTAGCGACAATAAGACAACTATTAGCTGTTTGTTTTTTGCACATTACCGATATTGCAATACTTCTGATAAAAGAGCCAGTGCGATTTTTATACAGCCGCCTAACTAGGTTAGCCGCAAGGTATGAGATCAACTCAAATCGAGTTAATATTGTAGTGATAAATTACGACGCCGCTTGCCGTTTTCAATAGAGCCTCAGCCAACAGGAAATCTATTATCCTAACTTGCTGGTTTCATAATCACGGGTCATAATATGCTAAAAAGTATGGAGTCTAAATATGAAACAGTAGCATCATCAACTACTAAATAGTTGAATTTTGACCCTAATTGTTCCAAACCCGCTAACTACACCACTATTTTGGTTGCGCTTAGAGCGACGCTATGATTATTTTAATACAGGACAATTTACATGACTAGTGCCCAGCTACCCGCGCAAATTATAATCGATGATTTTATTGCTCCGGTGTGCGACGATTTTATCGAGATTTTGTATCAAGATGCCGACATTTTATTGATTAATAAGCCGAGTGGCCTGCTTAGTTTGTCGGCTAAAAATCCGCTTAATTGGGATTCCGTGCACTATCGTTTAATCAATGGCCAAACTGGGGTCAGTCCGGCTTTCCCAGAGGCTAAATTACCACACCGGTTAGATTTTGGGACATCAGGTATTATGGTCGTGGGACTGAATGCTGTAGCGGCACGGCATCTTAATCGACAGTTTCAAGGCCGGACGATTGGCAAGCGCTATATCGCACTGCTAGACGGTTGGCTCGCCGACAATCAGGGGAAAATCACAGCCGCAATAGCTAAAGATAAAGAGCTTTTTCCCCGAGTAAAAATCTGCCACAGTACCGGTAAAGCGGCCATCAGTGAGTACATTGTATTAGATCGACAGATCCAGCCTCGACAGAGCCGAGTGCAGTTTACTCCGATAACCGGTCGCACTCATCAGTTGCGAATTCATAGCCAGTCGATAGGCCATCCAATTCTCGGCTGTGATTTGTATCATAATCAGCACAGTGCACAGCTCGCAGAGCGCTTATTGCTACACGCCAGCGACTTATATTTCACGCACCCGGCTGATGATAAACAACGTCACGGTCATTGTCCCTGTCCGTTTTAATACAGTAATTTAGCTTAGTTAAATCACGTTAACGATCATTTTTTGAGCGAATAATCTAAGGATTTTCTAGAGAAAAAAGCACGGTGCCGGCGGGAATATCGAGACGATACTGATATGGCAATAGGGATAAAGAAGTAATTAACCAGCCAAGTACATACTTCGCTGGTTAATGTTCAACCTGAATCCGTGACTTCAAAGTGAATACAGAGTGTAAAATATTGGTTCTACAGTGGCATTGAAAAATCTTAGCTGCAAGCTCATATGCGTCCTGCATTCGCTAAATAAATGCATCCGTGCATAAAACCCGTAGCTGCAGTGAAGTCACTGATTCAGGTTCCAGACAACTTTACAGCTGCTCTGCCAACTGGGGTACAACTTCAAATAAATCTGCGACCAGTCCATAATCAGCAATTGAAAAGATCGGCGCATCCTCATCTTTGTTGATCGCCACTATAACTTTGGAGTCTTTCATACCCGCTAAATGCTGAATAGCACCCGAGATACCGACAGCTATATACAGCTCTGGTGCGACAATTTTACCGGTTTGTCCCACTTGCATATCATTTGAGACGAAACCTGCATCTACCGCAGCTCTAGAGGCACCTACTGCAGCACCCAACTTATCCGCCACCGCTTCAAGCAAGCTAAAGTTTTCTCCATTGCCCATACCGCGACCGCCGGAAATAATCACTTTAGCAGAGGTCAACTCTGGCCGTTCAGATGCTACTACTTCCTCTGAAACAAAGCGTGATTTCCCGCTATCACAGACCGTCGCTAGCACTTCAATTTCTGCAGATCCCGCTACGGCAGTTTCATCAAAACCGGTCGTTCTCACCGTCAGCACTTTAATTGCATCGAGCGATTGTACTGTGGCTATTGCATTTCCGGCATAGATTGGACGCTGAAAAGTATCTGCACTCTCAACACTGATAATTTCAGATATTTGTGCAACATCTAACAGTGCTGCAACGCCCGGCATGATATTTTTCCCCGAGGTGGTTGCCGCTGCCAATAGGTGGGTTTTACCAGCACTTAGCTCCACGATTAATGGCATCATATTTTCCGCTAAGAACTTTTCATAAGCGGGGTTATCTGCAATCAGAACTTTACTAATTCCCGAGATTTTAGCGGCCTGCTCTGCGACGCTTTGACAATCACTGCCAGCGACTAGGACAGCAACATCGCCACCTATTTGCAGCGCGGCTGTCACGGTATTTAAAGTGGCACTTTTAAGGGTGTCATTATCATGTTCTGCAATCACTAAAATGGACATAATATTTTCTCTACTGTTTAAATTCTTTTATATAAATAGCACAAACACAAGGCATCTTAATCAGATAACTTTGGCTTCATTTTTAAGCTTATCGACCAGCTCTGTAACATCGGCAACTTTAATACCCGCTTGACGTTCAGCGGGTGCATTGACAGAAACTATTTTGCTGTGCTCTTTCAAAGTAACACCTAGCTCCTCTACCGTTTTAACCGCTAGTGGCTTGCGCTTGGCCTTCATAATATTAGGCAGTGATGCATATCTGGGCTCATTTAAGCGCAAATCAGTGGTGGCGATGATTGGCATATTAAGTTCAATCGTTTGCAGGCCGCCATCGACCTCCCTAGTGACTAATGCTTTGTCATTATTGATCACTATTTTAGAGGCGAATGTCCCCTGTGGCATACCGGTTAAAGCGGCTAGCATCTGCCCTGTTTGGTTGTTGTCAGTATCAATCGATTGCTTGCCTAAGATAACTATAGCTGGCTGTTCAATTTCGACAATTTTTGCCAGCAACTTAGCAACATTTAAAGACTCAAGCTCTTGTTCTGTTTCAACATGTATCGCACGATCTGCACCGAGTGCCAACGCCGTACGCAACTGCTCTTGGCAAGCTTTAGGACCTAGTGAAACCGCGACAACTTCCGTTGCGACACCTGCCTCTTTCAATCGAATCGCCTCCTCTACTGCAATTTCACAGAACGGGTTCATCGCCATTTTGACATTATTTAAATCGACACCGCTATTATCTGCTTTGACTCTCACTTTAACGTTGTAGTCGATAACCCGCTTTACTGTTACTAATACTTTCATAAAAACACCTAGTTTACATGAGAAAAAAACTGTTGTTCTGACAGCGCCATAATGGTATCGCTACCAGCTCTTATACTTGCTAAGCAAGCTTGGGTCCTAACTAAAAAGTGCTGCGTGTAAAATTTACAAGTCACTAATTTAGCGTTTAAATAGTCACTGTCGCCAGCGTCTAATTGTAATTGTTGCCGTGCGGCGAGATGAGACTTAGCCATTAGCCAGCCCCCCATCAAATAGCCCCATAACTGTAAATAATTTGCCGCTACACTTCCGCCTTGATCAGGATTCTCCAGCAGCCAGCTAACCGCTTCTTGAGCATCACCCAGAGCATCGGCTAGCGCCCGGCTTAAGTAACAACGCTGATCTAAGACTGCTAAGTCATCGATAGTCTGCTGTATTTCCTTAAATATTTGCCGAGCTTGTAGCGCTTTATCAGACAGCGTTTTACGATGAGTTAGATCCAGCGCTTGGATCCCGGTAGTCCCTTCGTAAATGGTCAAAATTCGCGCATCGCGAACGTGCTGGGCGACTCCTGTCTCCTCTATATATCCTGCCCCCCCATACACTTGCATCGCCAGAGAAACTAACTCTTGAGTCAGCTCAGTACACCAGCCCTTCACTATAGGAGTCAAAAAACTAATCTGCGCTTGGAGCGCGCTTTTTTGCCGCTCTGTAGCGGCGGCTTTTTGATCAGTTTTAAATCCGGCATAATAACAGAGGGCGCGCATTGCCTCAGTGCCAGACTTCATCATCATCAACATTCTTCGCACATCGGCAAACTCTATGATGCGCATACTATTGCCGGCTTTATCGCGCCCTTGCACTCTATTACCTGCATACTCAAGGGCAGCTTGGTACGCACGTTCAGAGATACCTAAGCCCTGTACAGCTACCCCTTGACGAGCATGGTTCATCATACTAAACATATAGCCTAAACCATGATGTTTTTCACCAACTAAGTATCCAATCGCGCCACCTTTGTCACCATAACTCATCACACAGGTTGGGCTGCCGTGAATCCCCATTTTATGCTCTAAAGACAGACAGCGCAGATCATTTTCAGCAGCTGGATTACCCTGCGCATCTAATAAAAATTTCGGCACCACAAATAGCGATATACCTTTAACACCTACGGGGGCGTCTGGCAACCTCGCCAAGACTAAATGTATAATATTATCAGTCATTTGATGATCACCCCAAGTGATAAATATCTTTTGTCCTGATATTTTATACTCACCATCAATATATTCGGCCCTAGTTTTTATCGCCGCTAAGTCACTGCCAGCTCCCGCCTCAGTCAAATTCATGGTGCCGGTCCACTCACCACTAATCAATTTGGCTAAAAACTGTTGTTTTAGCGTTTCGCTACCGTGTTCAGCGATGGCGGTAATCGCACCTTGCCCCAATAGAGGACAGAGCGAAAAGGCCAAGTTAGCACTTTGCCAAATTTCATTGCACGCCACCGACAATAAATTCGGCAACCCTTGCCCACCATATGCTTCTGTTGCCGAGAGCGAGGGCCAGCCCTGGGCAATAAACTGCTGATAAGCCCGCGCGAAGCCAGGAGTTTCACATACTTTATCTCCTTGTAAAGACGCCGCTTGTAGATCTCCTTGGCGATTCAATTCGAGCAGATAATTAACCGCAAATTTTTCGGCCTCTGCCAGCACTACAGCAGTGAAATCAGTATTGATCTCGTCCCAACTATGCGCCTCACAAAACTGATCAAAGTGTAAAAGATGACCAATCACAAAATTTGCTTCTTTGTACGGGTGCTGATAATTACTCATTGCGCGATCCCTTGCTGGTTTATCTTATTTGAAATAATCGGTACTTGCTTTGATCAAAATCATGCTAACGACATGGTGCTGGGCGTAAATCACTATTGTGATGTTCTAATTGACTATTTAGTTTCGCGCCAATCTGACTGACTGGGTTCATCACCCTATTGTCAATCGAGCAATGTTTGTTAAATCAGATGGCTACTGCCTAAATAGCTCTCTTGCGATAATAACCCGCTGAATTTCGCTAGTGCCTTCATAGATAGAAGTTATCCGTACATCTCTAGCGTAGCGCTCTAACGGGTACTCCTTAATGTAACCATAGCCACCTAAGAGCTGCAGCGCGGTATAGCAGGCATCGTTGGCTTTTTCTGAACTAAACAGTTTAGCCATCGAAGCCTCTTTTGCAAAAGCTAAACCTTTTTGCTTTTTATCCGCGGCATTCATCAACAGCAAGCGAGCGGCTTCAAGCGCCGTATAGGCATCGCTCACCATCCACTGCAAACCTTGAAATTTAGCCAGAGGTTGACCAAATTGCTCACGCTGTAATAGATACTCGCGAGCATAGTCCATTGCCGCTAAACCTATCCCTAACGCCAGCGATCCGATGCCAATCCGCCCACCTGCCAGCTCAGTCACCGCTATTTTAAAGCCACTATTAAGCTCACCCAGCAGGGCACTCTTCGGAATTCGACAATTATCAAACAACACCTCGTTAGTCACAGATGCTCTCTGGCCCATTTTGTGCTCAGCCTTTGATATCGTCATACCTGCAGTCCCCTGCTCTAGCAGGAAGCAAGATATGCCCTTGCCCTTGGCAAGGGTTGCATCAGTCACCGCCCAAACCACCATTACTCCCGCATATTCGGCACTAGTAATGAACTGTTTAGCGCCATTGAGCACCCAATCATCACCTTGCAAAATAGCCGTGGTTTTCATATTGGCAGGATCGGAACCCGCACTCGTTTCGGTCAGACAAAATGCCCCAGCGGGGTATTCTCCCGAGCAAAGTTTTGGTAGATACTGCTGTTTTTGCGGTTCGCTGGCCAGACTTTGGATCACTTCAGCAACCATATTAGTGACTGACAGGGTGACGGCCGTCGCTGCGCAAGCCCTGGCAATTTCAGTGATCACTAAACTAAACACCACACTACCCGCTTCGGTACCGCCGTATTGACTATCAATGTTTAACCCCATAAAGCCAAGCTCAGCCAACTTTTTAAGATTTGTCAAAAAAGCAACTCGATCACCTTCTTCATCAAGTTTTGCCGCAATCGGAGCCAATTCAGTGCTGGCAAACTTAGCTGCCATTTGCTGAATCATTACTTGGTCTTCACTTAAACTTAGATCCATGTCAATTCTCTATATAAGCTAATTCAGTGCCTACACTGCACACCCACTCTCGATTTTATGCATAATTGCATTTATTTAACCAATCCAAGAGGCGTATCAGCTTGCGCTTTAGGGAGGTCATTGGCTGTAGATATTTGCTGTCAACAAACTCACTACAGCAATTCAATTGCCACTGCCGTCGCCTCGCCGCCGCCAATACACAGGGCTGCAATTCCCCGACGCTTATTTTGTTGCTGTAGTGCATGGATTAATGAGACTAAAATCCTCGCACCTGAACAACCAATTGGATGGCCCAAAGCACAGGCGCCGCCGTTGATATTGACTTTATCTTGATCGAGCGCTAACTCCTGTATGGCAATCATTGTCACGACTGCAAAGGCTTCATTTATCTCATACAAATCAACTTCCGAGGCTTGCCAGTTGATGCTCTCCAACAACTTTTGTACGGCCGACACAGGGGCTATAGTAAACTCTTCAGGGGCTTGAGCATGAGTGCTATGGCCAATAATTCGCGCTAAAATCGGTAAATTACGCGCTTTAGCCGCCGACTCTTTCATTAAAATTAACGCCGCCGCGCCATCTGAAATTGAGCTAGAGTTTGCAGCGGTGACTGTGCCATCCTTTTTAAAGGCGGGCTTTAAGTGCGGAATTTTTTCCAGTTTAGCCTTAAAAGGTTGCTCGTCTTGATCGACTGTTGTTTGACCCTTGCGATTTTGAATAATCACCGGTGCAATTTCCTGACTGTAGCGCTGTTCTTCAATCGCTGCTTTGGCCCTCGTTAAAGAGCGGATTGCAAACTCATCCATCGCCTCGCGCGTCAACTGATATTGATCGGCACTTTGTTGGGCAAATACTCCCATAAGCTTGCCATCATAAGCATTTTCTAGCCCGTCATAAAACATCGAATCTAATACTTGACCATGCCCCATCCGCATACCTGCTCTAGCTTTAGGTAATAGATACGGAGACTGGCTCATATTTTCCATCCCCCCCGCCACCATAATATCAGCGCTGCCCGCTTTGATTTGATCGTGAGCCAGCATCACAGCTTTCATTCCAGAGCCGCACATTTTATTAATTGTGGTACAGTTAGCGGCTAAACTTAGGCCCGCGCCTAAAGCCGCCTGCCTAGCGGGCGCCTGCCGCAAACCTGCAGCTAACACACAGCCCATCACCACTTCATCAATATCGTCTGCATTAAGTGTCGAGCGCTCAAGGGCCGCCTTAATCGCCACCGCCCCTAGATCTGGAGCAGCTACTGAACTTAGCACCCCCTGCAAACCGCCAATTGGAGTTCTGGCTGCAGCGACGATAACAATTGCATCTTGATGATTTGACATAAAATATCTCCCGTTTCGAATCAGCTTACTATAGAGAAGTTAACTGCGTTATAAAATGACATTAGCTTACTATATTGATCACATTTTATTACAATTAATAGTATCTAGCAGAAAATATCGGTGCTAGGGTGAGCTTACGGCAGCATAG
>ASZJ01000119.1 GCA_000416275.1 Osedax symbiont Rs1 | reverse complement strand
TATCGCTAAGTTTGGCATGGGTTCACCCTATTATCGTCAGGGAGCGATGCAAAATTTATTGGGCGTCCCTATCACAGCGTCCACTATCTTTGATCAAAACGAGCATTTATCCAATGCGCTTCACCCAGTGCTTAAACATCTCGTACTATTAGCGGCAAACGCCACTCACTATTACCTAGATGACACGACGAATCGCATCTTGGATGCAAAACCGATCATCAAAAAGCAGCGTAATAGTCATAAAAGCAAAGAGCGAAAAGGAGTTTATACCTCCGGATTGATTGCCACTTTAGACACAGGGCAAAAAGTCACCTTATTTGAAACGAATATAGGTTATGCGGGGGAGTTTATTGATCAGATTTTACAAACGCGTGATCCCGCAAAGCCACCGCCGATATTGATGTGCGATGGGTTAACCAGTAATAAACCTTCTAAGACTCCCTGCATCATGGCATTGTGCAATAGTCATGGTCGCCGGCAGTTTTATGATGTCATGAGTCATTTTCCAGAAGAGGTCGATTACCTTCTCGATCGCTATGGCACTATTTGGCACAATGATGATGTCACTAAGGAGAAAAATCTGAGTGACCAAGGGAGGTTGATGTACCATAAAAAGCACTCACTTCCGGTTATGGAAGAGCTATTGGGGTGGGGGCAATCCATGTTGCAAAGCCAAGGTTCTACACAGGCGAAAGTTGAAGAAAATAGTGGATTGGGGAAAGCAATCCGGTATTTTATCAAGCACTACGAAGGGTTGGTACGATTTTGCTACGTTGCTGGTGCGCAGATAGACAACAACACAATGGAAGCGGCATTAAAGTTGGCGGTGTTAAATCGAAAAAATGCGAGTTTCTACAAGACCCAAGCGGGAGCAAGTATAGGTGACGTAATCATGTCGCTGATAGCCACTTGTATTCAATCTGGGGTTAATGCTTTTGATTATTTCAATGCTCTGCAGCGAGATAACCAAAAAGTCATCGATAATCCAGGAGAATACCTGCCTTGGAATTATCAAAAAAACAACACCTAGCCCATTGGTAACGGGCTTTTAGACTTCCATTAAAAGTCACGCTATCTTCTCGTAAGCTCACGTGCTAGGAGAGTGGTGCAACTTAACTGCGCCCACAATAATCTGCGACAACTTATTATGCTAACCCTAAGAGTGAAAAGTCAGGCGTCGACTAATGGCTTGCTATTCGTTCTAGCTATACGGGGCAGAGCTCCCTCGAAGCGTAAAATAGCCTAGATATTCAGCTTAAAATCTAGGCATCCGCAGCTGATCTAGCAAGTCGTAATTTTATTATGCCGCTTTATTATGGAATGAGAAGCAATCATTATGGCCACAGTTGATATTCACTATGCGAGAGCAATTCTACAATGCAGCACAAGGAAAGGACTTAGCACTGAACAGCTATTAATTGAAACTGATCTCACTGCACATCTATTGCAGCAAAATAACAGCCGAGTTGCCGGTGAGAAGATTACCCATATGGTCAAACACACTTGGGCGAGGCTAGACGATGAATTTATGGGCTGCACTCGTCATCCCTGTAAGCATGGGGTGTTTGCTTTAATGAGCAAATATGCATTACCGCATGCTAATTTGCAGCAAATATTGCAGCATGGAATCCATTTTTACCAACTGTTTACCGACGATATTAAAATGCGGTTAGTGACTAAAGGCAACACCACGGAATTCATCATTGATTTTCGCAACCCCGAGCTAGATGTCGGTCATTTTTTCCATGAGTTTTGGCTGATGATTTGGCACCGCTTTGCCAGCTGGCTAATTGGCAAAAAGATCGTCCTCAACCAAGTGTCTTTCCCCTACCCTAAACCTGTGCATCACCGAGAATTAAAAAATGCTTTCCCCGCTCGCCACAACTTCAACCAAGCGTCGATGAAACTCAGCTTTAGCAGTCAATACTTAGCGTTAGCGGCAGTTAGAACTACCGCAGATTTAACGGTTTTTTTAAAAAATTCTCCGGCTGACTTAATCACCATCCCCGGTGAAGAAAACAGTTATAAAACTAAAATTCGCACTTTACTGACAAGGCAACCCAATGCCATTTTAAACTGCCCTGCGTTTGAAGAAATCGCTAAAAAACTCAATTTAAGCTCGCAAACCTTACGCCGTAAACTTAAAGCAGAAAACACTTCCTACCCGCAGTTAAAAGATGAAGTTCGTCGCGATATTGCGATTGATAAACTGACTCAAAAAAACCATTCTGTGGCAAAAATTGCGCGCTTATTAGGCTTTAGTGAATCTCGTTCTTTCACTCGGGCTTTCAAAAAATGGACGGGGTACACGCCAACCGAATACATCAGCGTATTAGCACCCGAAGGAGCATCTGGACAAGTAACACACTTGGCGCACAGAGAAACTGGTTAAGCCAACGGCTACAGACAGGGCTAAGATCTCGGTTGAGGAGGATAGTGAATCATTAGAAAATCGAGTGGGGTCACGGGGACTAGACTAGAGTGATAAAAAGGCAGTAAGTAAGTGCAGCTAACAACCTGTTTTTAACTAAACTTAGCGCTAAATTCAAGCAGATAACTTGGCGGCAGCGAAGTCGCCTATTCTCAACAACCCCACCCACATACAGCGCCGACACTGTTGGCATTAGCAAGTGGATGGGACTAAATTTAAGTCGTCTCAGCAATATTTTCCGACTTAGAGAATTACAGCTAAGCTAAGCTATCGTCCGCCACCCGGTATTTAGGATCTTCATCTTCATTAGCTTCAACTAGAGAACCCGATTTTTCTAACAGCGCTGTACACTCAGCACTCAAGTGACGTAAATGCAACGTTATTCCCGCATCTACATACTTATCGGCTATCGCATCAATTGCCTCGATACCGGAGTGATCGACAACTCTCGCGTCTCTAAAATCAATAATGACATCTGCCGGATCAGATTGCGGTGAAAAGTTATCTTTAAAGCTTTGCGCTGAGGCGAAAAATAAAGGGCCGTGCGGTAAATATACTTTGGTTCCACCTTCGGTCCGAGTTTCCATTTCCACATGCTGAGCATGGCGCCAGGCGAAGGTCAGTGCGGACATGATAACCCCTACGACCACCGCGATAGCCAAATCAGTGAACACGGTCACCACTGCGACCGTGATACCCACCAGCGTATCACCGACAGGGATGCGCCCCAGCAGGCGAAAGCTTGACCATTCAAAGGTTCCAAGTACTACCATCAGCATCACACCGACTAATGCTCCGAGGGGGATCATTTCGATATAGACTGAACCAAAGAGTATAAACAACAACAGGAACAGCGCCGCTGATATTCCCGACAGCCGAGTGCGACCGCCTGAGTTAATATTAATCATACTTTGGCCGATCATCGCACAGCCACCCATACCACCAAAGAAGCCCGTTGCAACGTTAGCGACGCCTTGGCCAATACATTCTTTATTGCCACGACCACGAGTGTTGGTCATTTCATCAATTAAGGTCAAGGTTAACAGTGATTCAATTAAGCCGATCGCAGCCAAAATAACCGCGTAGGGGAAAATAATCACCAACGTTTCCATATTTAAAGGCACCATTGGCACGTGAAATTCGGGGAAACCACCGGCAATAGTCGCATTGATATCTCCCGTTTTTTCCTGCAGAAAATCAACCACTGTTAAGGCCTCTAAATCGAGTCCTATTACCAGTAGACAGACCACCACTATAGCCACCAGCGCTGAAGGCACTGCGGTGGTAAGCATAGGTAAAAAGCGAATAATACTCATCGTTAGAGCGATTAAACCCAGCATAATCCACAGCGAAGAACCCGATAGCCAAGTGCCAGATATCCAACCCCATTTACCTTCCGGAGTATCAGACTGCAACATCGGAAGCTGCGATAAGAAAATCACGATAGCTAAGCCGTTGACAAAACCCAACATAACTGGGTGCGGAACCAAACGTATAAATTTACCCAGCCGGAACACTCCTGCCAGCACTTGTAGAATTCCCATCAACACTACTGTGGCAAATAAGTACTCTACGCCGTGATGAGCGACTAAAGCGACCATCACTACTGCCAGCGCTCCGGTAGCACCAGATATCATTCCTGGTCTACCGCCGATCACCGCAGTGATCAATCCCACCATGAAAGCGGCATACAAGCCAACTAAAGGCGCGACACCGGCCACAAAAGCAAAAGCCACCGCCTCTGGCACTAGTGCTAAAGCAACAGTTAACCCCGAGAGTACATCATTTTTCATACTCTGAGACTTGGACACAATCATTTGGAACATTAGCGGGAAAATCCTTCAACTACATCACTGGATAGGCCCAGCGAAAAATGTCAACAAGTCTAACAAAATGCCCCAGCGCTGAGAAGCGCCTGTACTTAAATCTGCTAAATAAACGAATTGAAATGACTGATAACCCATCGACAACCTGAGCGAAAATAACTATCGTCGCGAGAACCAAGCTTTTTTAGCTAAATATAGCGCTGCTTTGTGCCAGACGAAGACTATGACGCTATGATCAAGAGCTAACTAGTAACTTAACCGAATCCGCTTAGTCGCAACTAGATTCGCCTTTTCACGGTCAAAACCCTAACCTGCGGCATTAAGCTGAAACATAATAGCTCATTGACGCATGGCGCTCAGCTAGCACAAATAGTGCCCTTAAATTGGCAATATCAGCTGCTGAAAACCCTGCACAGTGACTGGCGCTAAACGATAGCCCAAACCGATTAATCGCACTGGCTTAGCACCTCGCCCATAGGCTTGCAACAATAAATGACTATACAGTGATTGCTGTGAAATAGAGGCCTGCTGCTCGACGGTTGTTTGGGTAAAATCATGAAATTTCAATTTAACAAACAAACCGCTGACAACTTTTGGCTGCTTGATATTTTGGTAGCGACTTTGCAACTCAGCCAGCAGCTGGGGAATTTGCTCAATGCAACTATTGCTACCTTGTAGATCCACCGCAAAAGTGTGCTCAACACTGATCGATTTGAGCTCTCTTTTAGTGCTCACCTCACGATTGTCGATGCCCTGACTTAACTCAAGTAAACGCTCGCCAAAAGAGCCAAAGTGTCGCTGCAAAAACGCCGGACTCTGCCGGCGAATATCTCGGCAAGTGTTAATTCCCAATGAGTACATTTTTTCAGCGGTTTTTTTACCGACACCATGAATTTTTTTAACCGCCAAATGCTCTACAAAATCAGCGACATTTTCTGGGGTAATCACTTTCATGCCGTTCGGCTTATGCCAGTCGCTGGCAATTTTAGCCAAAAATTTATTGGGCGCCMCCCCTGCCGATATAGTAATTCCCACTTCTTGCTCTACCCGATAGCGTAAATATTCAGCAATCCGTGTACCACTGCCACTGAACATAGTACAGCGACTGACATCTAAGAAAGCTTCATCTAAAGATAGCGGTTCGATAAGATCGGTAATTTCTCGGTAGATAGCAAAAATTTGCTGAGAGGCATCTTTATACTTTTGCATATTACCAGGTATTAGATGTAACTGAGGACAGCGCTTAAACGCTTGAGCGGTGGACATCGCAGAGTGTATACCAAATTCACGGGCCGGGTAATTGCAAGTTGCAATGACCCCTCGCCGATCGGATCGCCCACCAATGGCAAGTGGAATATTTGCCAGAGAAGGATTATCACGCATTTCAACTGCGGCGTAAAAACAATCACAATCACAGTGAATTATTTTTCGCATAACCTAAACCTTTGCTGTGTTTTTATACAGTGTATTGGCTTAAGTATTATTATTCAACCTAAAGTTAAGGAACCTCTGATTATGGACAGAGCAAGCAACTAAAGATTAAAGTATTTTGAGTGCAGACATCGTTGAAATCACATCAACACCACATTATAAATTAAAATTCAGAAATGATTAAATCGGACTTACTTGACTAAATTTTTAGTCAAAAACATACTCGTAACAAATTTGTTTGCATCAAGAATCGCAACACAAAAGCATTTAAATCCATGCACAGATTTACCAATCAGATGAGCCAAATACTCACTGCGTAAGCGTCTTGCTTCTAAATAGTAGTAATCAACATCAACTGCACCCGTTTTAGTTTTTGCTATTTCTACATCGTATTGAAATGACATATTATGCCTCCTATCTTTGGCTGAGACTTAATTCTCATACCGTTTAAAGTTTATGCTGCTATTTTAACCAACAAAGAGCACTTGCACAAAAGATCAATTTTCAGCACAATGATGAAAATAATTCATCATTGGTGGTTTTATGTTACGTTTACCTCCGCTCAACACCTTACGCAGTTTTGAAGCGGCCGCACGCACCGGAAGCTTCGCTCAAGCCGCTGCAGAGCTCGCCGTGACAGCCTCTGCAATCAGCCATCAAATCAAGAACTTAGAAAGTTACCTGGGAGTAGAGCTATTTAAACGAGTTAAACGCAAAGCCGAACTTACCGACAGTGGTGAAAAATACTTGTCATCGATCCAAGCGGCTCTGCACGATATTGCCGAGGCAACCGAAGTGCTAAAATCACGATCTAAGGCCCACACCATTACTATTAGTATGACTCCACACTTTTTGACACGCTGGATGATGCCTCGCTTGGGAAAATTCCAAACACTCTACCCCGATATAGAATTACAAATTAATGCATCAATGGGTTTAATTGATTTTGATACCAGCAGCACAGATATGGCTATTTATTTTGGGGATGGGGACTGGCCAGAGATACAAGTACATTTTTTAAAAGATATTTTCTTAGTTCCAATCTGCAGCCCAAGTATTATCACCAAAGACAAACCTCTCTCTAAACCTGAGCACATTCGCTTTCATCCACTCATCCACGTTAGCAAACGACTTTCAGAGTGGAGCCAATGGCTGGCATTAGCTGGAGTGAAGTTTCAAGAGCGCAGGCAGGGACTGCAGTTATCGAATAGCATGTTAACCAATGCTGCTGCCGCTGAAAATCTGGGAATATCCCTAGGGGATACCACCTTACTTGGACCTGAAATAGAGTCGGGGAAGTTAATTATCCCCTTTGACCTGCCTTTAAATATTCACCGCTCATTTTATTTAGTCTATCAAAAAGATCGACCTTTAAGTCACAGTATGGCAGTTTTCAAACAGTGGGTTATGAAGGAGATGGATACCAAGTTAGTCGGCCTTTAATAAAATTGTATCAAACATAATCAGCTGCGAAAATTTTTGTTGTTCTAGCCGCTAAGATGAAATCATTAATATGTAAGCCATTCAATGTGTGAGTCCACCAAGCGACCGAGACCTGACCATACTCCAAAAGAATTTGCGGGTGATGGCCTTCAGACTCCGCTAATTCAGCGATAACATTAGTGAATTTTAGCGCCTGTGCATATTTTCTGATCTTAAATACCCTAGTTAATTTTTCTTCCTCTTCTTCTACTTCTACTGCTAAATCCCAGTCTGGCACCTGATAAAGCAAAGAAATAATCTCTGATGGGCAGAGCAATTTGGCTTTACCAGCGCACTCCTCACAATCCAGTTGAGTTAGTTCATCCATAATTATCCCTTCTTTATTACCAATTTCAACGACTCTTGGCTCATTAAACCAACCTAGAGCTTAATTTCATAGTACATTACTTCACCAGCAGGTGATCCGCTTTATAAAGAAAAATTATCTTAGATCAATAAAAATATAATAAATTTTTGCGGTGTTCGCAACATAGACATAAGTCACCATATTTTACAAGGACTTCATTTAAGACATTGATATAATTATATTTTATATTTCTACTGTTTTTTTATGATGTCCGCTAACTCGCATTTCATACCAGCAAGGTCTTCAAATAAGGAGCCTAAAGCTAATATGGAATAGGATAATTGGTGGGAGGTGCTTCTTGATTTTACAGACTTTTACCTGAATCTGTGGCTTCAAAGTGAATACAGAGTGCAAGATATTGGTTTTACAGTGGAACTGAAAAATCTTAACTGCACCCGTAGGTTCAGTGGCTATTTTCCTAACCGCTGTAGAATTAAGAGCCTGCGCTATGTGGCACTGCGCAGTCACTGATTCTGGTATCAGCCAATCATCAATTTAAGCGCCGCAATACTCGCCATAATTCTAATCAACCACTTAAACTGGGTCAGCTGCAATTTACCCAGTAGCCAATAACCTAGAAACGCGCCGATAACTAGACCCGGCACGGCCTGCAAACTTATCAGAGCAGTCTCATACGTCAGTAATCCCATGCTCAGCAAAATTGGGATTTTACAAATATTGATCAACATAAAGGCCCAGCTGCGGGTACTCACATAAGCCTGTTTAGTTAGTTTTTGCTCGAGAAAATAAATACTAAACAGCGGCCCAGCGGCATTCGAAATCATACTCACCACCCCACCTAAAAAACCGATTAGCATGGCACTCATCGGGTGGCGTAAAACATTAGAGTCTAAGCGATCTAAAACAAAACCCAGTACTAACATCCCCAGGATGATAGTGGCTAGCATCCAGCTAAACTGCTTGGCATCTAAATGCGATAAGAACCAACTACCGATTAAAATACCGGCAAAACACAGCGGTAACAACTTGGCCAACAGACGCCAATTAATGTTTTTACGATAGCTGCTAATCGCTAGTAGATCAGTAATCAGGTACATCGGGATAATAATTCCCAGCGCCTGAGGACCGGGAAAAACTATCATGATCACCGGTAAAATAAGCAACCCCATACCACCCACTGAAAACTTAGAAAAACCTGTAATCAATCCTGCACTTAAAAGAACCAATAGTTCAATGGACATAACTTTACTTCTCATTAAATAGTTAGTCTGAGTTTAACTCTAATTTCAATAGTAAGATAATTGCATTATCTTTAACTAATGAATGTTTTTATCTATCTTGTTTGAATATTTATAGCAATTATTAACACTTAGAATCCTGTTGAATTTTAATCATCGCAGCGAAAAAATGTGATTTTCGACAGATTTCTGCTCTTTTTGAGAGCGAATAGCTAGAAACTTAACGATAAAGTGCGAAAAACATGACCAAGTACTTATTTTTCAGAATAGATTGGCGTTAAGCAAGCCCGACGAATTCCTTACCTCACAGCTAGATATGCACCGCTAAATCAAGACCTTATTCAGCTTGGCAATGGACATGGATATGCTAGGCTTACGCTTTGATAGACAAACCGAATATCGGCAAAATTCATTTAAGACCGTCCAACATTGATAGCTATAAAATTAACGTTAATAAGAATAGTTATTGTTTGCAATATCCTCCTGATTATTATAAATTATTCTCCGCTTTTAATTTTATCCTGAATCCGTGACTTCAAAGCGAATACAGAGTGTAAGATATTGGTTTTACAGTGGAATTGAAAAATCTTAGCTGCACCCATAGGTTCAGCGGGTATTTTTCTAACCGCTGTAGAATCAAGAGCTTGCGCTATGTGGTGCAGTGAAGTCACCGATTCAGGTTTATAAAAACTCTCTGAACTAAATACTATCTTAAGGTCGATTATTGTGAAACTAAACAAACTATTTACTGCAGTCGCACTGGCTTCTGTCGCAACGCTGTCTATTCAAGCTTCTGCCGCGCCTATATATGCAGACTTTCCTGTCACTGTTAAAGACTATCAAGGGGACAAAAACACTTCCGTTTCTTACGGCGGACAAATGGCGCGTCACGTTTTACATAATTCCTTAAAGAAGCTAAGCGCAACAGGCAATGGCTCAGCAAACCCAGAGCTATTAGCACAGATGCAATCTTACTTTGCCAACAAGGACGAAAACCGCACTATTATAGATCCAGTTAGCAAAGAAGGTTTTGCCATTGCTGAAACAAATGTAGATCAACTATCTAAAGGCAAAAACTTAGCTGGAAAAGCATACAAAGGTTTAGTACCAGGCTGGCCTGGAAATATGACCGCCGCTGAAGTTCTAAATTTTATGATCGAAAAAGCTGCAATCGCTGACCAGGGCTTCGATTATAGCAATGGCATGGATTACCCACAGTTAATTTCAAAGTTCACTATGGGTGCGGTTTTTTACAATCAAGCCGTTGATTCATACTTAGACGAAAAACTAGCTGCCGATTCAAAACCTAACGATAAGCCCTACAAGAAAGGCGCGGCTTATACCGGTAAAGAACACGTATGGGATGAGGCCTTTGGTTATTTTGGGACTCCGGCAAATACCTTGAACATTGATGCGGCTACCGTTCATGCTATTGGTAAAGGCAAGCCCGAGGCTTTCACTAAAGCTGACAGCAACGGCAATGGTAAAATCGATCTAAGCACTGAAATGACTTATGCTCATGCATCTTATGCTGCGAGCGCTGACAAAGGTGGCAAGACTAATTATTTGCATACCATTACTCAAGCATTTGTCGATGGCCGTCTATTGATAACTGCCGCTAAAGGCGAAAAATTGACTGACCAGCAGCGCAGCCAATTAATTGCATACGCAGATATCATCAAAACCAATTGGGAATTAGTCATTGCTGAAGCAACCTTCAAATATGCAGGTAGCGTTTATTCTGACGTGCTTAAATTACAAGCCGGCATTGAGAAAAACGAAGATGTTAAGCCACTCTTTAAAAAGTACATTCACCACTGGGGCGAACTGAAAGGCTTCTCTATGTCTTTACAAACCAGTGGTAAAGACTTAGGTGGTTTTGCCGTCTCTCTGAACAGACTAATCGGCTACAGCCCGGTACTCGTTGGCAACACTCAAGTAACGGGTATTGATGCTGAAGGCAATTACCAACAGTCAAGCTCTATCTCGCTAATGCAGTACGCTCTGCATATGCTTAAAGTACAAAACCTTCTTGCCGATAAATACGCACTGAAAGCACGTAACAAAGATCAATTAGCTAACTTAAGCAAGCTGGCAGCTAAATTAGGTGCTGGTAAAAGCACAGAAAATGATTAATTGCTACTCGTGATTCAATAGTAGAGAGCTCTGCATAACGTTGCGAGCGTAGGTACGACAAGACAAAAATCGGCGAGATAGCGGAGTCAGTGTGCCCCTCACTTTGGCTACAGTGTGCTCTCCTTTACGGGCATTACTGCTGTAAATGAGCATGTTGAGCCGGTTTAACGCCGTATTACCGAGCGCAGTTATCATACCCTCTGGGTAAGTTATGCTGAGGTCTCTAGTTATACCTATTGAATCAAGTAGAGCTGACCATCGATTTAAACCGCCAGCTCTGCCTACTCCCTTAAACAATACTTGCCAATTACCATGAACGAGTTTTTCAGCAGTTACTGGACTGATATCAGCCAATTTTTTAGCAACTCCCAACAGCGACTGTTTTGGGGTTACCTACTGTGCGCCTTTTTCATCGCCTTGCTCTGGTCAATTAAAAATCGCCGCACCAATTTAACTAAAAATCTCACTCAAGCATTTGGCTTGAAACACATATTAACTAGATCTTGTCTCGCAGATCTACAGCTAATCATCATCAACAAAGCCATTTTTTTAGTACTGCTACCGATACTCATCACCAAATTAGCCATTGCCACCAGCATATTTGAATTATTACACTATCGCTTTAGCCCACCAGGCCAACTAGAATCCACTATACCTACATGGCTGGTCATCAGTATTTTTACGCTATTTGTCTTCTTATTGGACGATTTTGCACGCTTTTACTTACACAAAAAAATGCACCAGATACCTTGGCTCTGGGAGTTTCACAAAACCCACCACAGCGCAACTTCCCTCACCCCTTTAACAGTGCTGAGAACCCACCCTGTGGAAGCGCTTATATTCGCCATTAGAAGCGCAGTGGTACAGGGCACCAGCATTGGTGTTTTTGTGTATTTCTTCGCCGATCAAGTAGACCTGTTCACGGTATTAAAAGTTAATATTTTTATTTTCTTATTCAATGTTGCCGGTGCTAATTTACGCCATAGCCATATTAGTTTCAGATATTGGCGCTGGCTTGAGAGCATCCTAATATCACCTGCCCAGCATCAAATTCACCATTCCACCCGCCCGATCCACTTTAATAAAAATTATGGGGCGATGCTGGCGCTTTGGGACAAATGGGCAAAAACTTTGCATTATTCATCATCGCAACCTGTAGATTTTGGCTTGCACACCAACCAGCAAAAAAAGCAACACGGCTTGTACTGCCTATACATTAGCGCCTTTGTAGCTATCTACAAATCTTGTATTCGCAGCGTGCAAAAAATCCGAAAAAAAGTTCAAAAATCAGAATTTTTCTCATAATTCATTCTATAATCTGAGCGAAATCATATAAATAATAACAATTATCATTTATACTAATGATATCTTTTTAATCTATTATTTTCGCTATTAAGTGCACCAATGAACCACAGACTTCAAATAGGATAGCAGGCCTTTAAACTTGATTATCCAGCATTACATAAAGACTTGTTTTCATCATAGTCGCTGTGCAAAAATTTATCTTACCGCTGTGCTTTGCTGTTAATCACGCGGCAAAAAAAATGCTAGATCAGCCCAAATTGAAAGGCTAATTTAGTCCTAACCACAAGAGTTTAATATGCTAATAAAATCTCAAAAAATAATGATTGCCGGCATGGCGATCAGCACCCTTTTAAGCAGTCAATATTTAGCCGCCGCCTCTGAAGTAAACGTCTATTCCGCCAGAAAAGAAGCCTTAATTAAGCCTTTATTAGACAAGTTTGAACAGCGCACTGGGATTAATGTCAATCTAATTACCGGTAGCGCTGACGCTCTATTACAGCGTTTGAAAATTGAAGGCGACGCCAGCCCTGCGGATGTTTTTATCACTGTCGATGCCGGCAGATTACAACGCGCTAAGGAAGCGGGCGTTTTGCAACCAATTACCAGTGCCATACTGGAAAAAAATATTCCTCAACACTTACGTGACCAAGATAATTTATGGTTTGGTTTATCGCAGCGTGCCAGAACCATCTTTTATGCAAAAGCCAAAGTAACCAAGGATCAACTTTCTAGCTATGAGGATCTTGCCAACAGCAAATGGAAGGGCAGGATCTGCCTGAGAAGCTCGAACAATATTTACAACCAATCACTGGTCTCCTCCATGATTGAAAATATTGGCAGCGAAAAGACTCAAGAGTGGGCTGACAAAATTGTCGCCAATATAGCCAAGCCACCCTCAGGTGGTGACACTGACCAAATAAGAGCGGTCGCAGCCGGAGTCTGTGATGTAACTATTGCCAACACTTATTATTATGGCCGTCTGATGAATAGCGACAAAACCAGCGATAAGGCGCTAGTTGAAAAAGTGGCGCTATTTTGGCCCAACCAACAGGGCCGCGGCGTTCATATGAACGTCAGTGGCGCCGGCGTCACTAAATCTTCGCGACATAAAGACAACGCCATTAAGCTGATCGAATTTATGTCCTCTGCAGAATCTCAAGCTTGGTATGCCGCTGTCAACAGTGAGTTTCCGGTATTAAAAAACGCTAAAACGTCAGCGTCACTAAAGAGCTGGGGTAGCTTTAAAGCAGATACTATCCCCTTAAATAAGCTTGGAGAAAACAATCGAGCAGCGGTGGAACTAATGGACAAAGCTGGCTGGAAATAAACGCTCTGCACCGGCGCTAAACAGCTCCTTAGCTGGGACTGTTTAGCAAAAAACCCGCAGCGCATGCTAGGTTTTAGACTATATTTAATGATGAAGATACCTAAATATTTAACCCGCTTTAATTGGCTAAGTAGCTGCGCGCTTATAACAGCAGTTATTTTGTCTCTCCCGATTCTGGTCGTCGCAAGCTCCATTTTTGATGGCTTTGGCGCTACCTGGACACATCTAGCCAACACTGTACTGACTGATTATGTAATCAACTCAACTCTGCTGCTATTAGGTGTTGCAGTGGGCGTGCTTTTGATCGGCATCCCCACCGCGTGGTTTACCAGCGTTTGTGATTTCACCGGTAAAAAATTACTGACTTGGCTTTTACTGCTGCCACTTGCGGTCCCCGCCTATATTGTCGCTTATACTTATACCGGTCTATTGGATTTTGCAGGGCCAGTACAAACCCAAATTAGACAACTGACTGGCCTAAATTACGGCGAGTACTGGTTTTTTGAGATTCGCTCGCTGCCCGGTGCGGTGATGATGCTCACTTTAGTCCTCTATCCTTATGTTTACCTACTGGCTAGAGCCGCCTTTCTCGAACAATCGACCAGCGCTTTAGAAGTGTGCCGCACACTTGGCTACAGTAGAACTCAGGCCTTCTTTAAACTATCGCTACCTATGGCTAGACCCGCGATCATTGCCGGCCTAACACTGGCATTGATGGAAACATTGGCCGATTACGGCACCGTGCAATTTTTTGGCGTCAGCACTTTTACCACCGGCATCTTTCGTACTTTTTATGGCCTTGGCGACCCGACGGCTGCTGCACAACTGGCATCGGTACTGCTTAGTTTTGTGGCTTTTTTGATTATCTTAGAACGTTACTCCAGAAGACTATACCGCTATCATTCAAGTAACGAGTTAAGAGCCATCCCCGCTCTAATCAAACTTTCAACTAAGCATACTTGCATTGCCTGGATAATCTGCCTACTTCCGATTAGCATCGGCTTCCTCATTCCATCGTCTGTGCTAGCCTATTGGGCGTTTACCCAGGCGACATTTGAAGCCTCGGCATTCTTCTCTCTCGCATGGAATTCCTTTTATTTAGCGCTGAGTGCAGCCATGATCGCGGTTATTTTGTCGTTAGTTATGGCCTATGCAAAAAGATTGAAAAACAGCCCGCCGGTAAATAGCGCGGTGACTATTGCCGGTTTAGGCTATGCCCTCCCCGGCACGATCATCGCCATCGGCATTATTATCCCACTCGCTTGGCTGGACCATCGATTAATCAATTTTTTTGCCGACTATTTTGATTTTGAAATAGGCCTACTTATGTCCGGCACTTTATTTGCGCTGCTGTTTGCCTACACGGTCAGATTTTTGGCCGTTTCTATGGGAGCGGTACAAAGCGGGCTGGATAAAATAAAACCTAGCCTCGATGACGCCGCAAGATCACTCGGCAACAATAACACCATGGTACTAAAGAATATTCACGCCCCTTTAATGCGCAGCTCACTATTGACCGCACTGTTGATTGTGTTTGTCGATGTACTTAAAGAGCTACCTGCCACATTAATACTGCGACCGTTTAATTTTAACACCTTGGCGGTACACGCTTATGAGCTTGCATCTGATGAACGACTAATTGACGCAGCTCCCGCATCATTAATGATAGTATGTGTTGGCCTACTACCTGTGATCATTCTAAGTAGATCCATATCGAACAAAAGAGAGCACTAACACGATGAATGTCTCAGAAAAAAGTATCTTGCCACTACTGGAATTAGACAATATTGATGTCGGGTATGGCACCAACATAGTAGTGAGAAATATTTCTATCAGCCTACAAAAGGGTGAAATAGGCTGTCTCTTGGGCCCAAGTGGCTGCGGAAAATCGACCTTATTACGAGCCATTGCCGGTTTTGAAGAGCTAAAAAAAGGCACCATTAAACTATCACAACAGCTTATATCTGACCCACAGCACACCTTAGCCCCCGAGCATCGCAACATCGGCATGGTCTTTCAGGATATCGCCTTATTTCCGCACTTAAGCATTGCGGACAATGTGGCTTTTGGAATTAAACACCTGCCCAGCAAAGAGCGTCACGCTAGAGTCCTACAATTACTGACGCTGGTGGACCTCAACGAAAAAGCTGAGCAGTTTCCACACCAGCTATCAGGCGGTCAACAACAGCGGATCGCGCTCGCCAGGGCACTCGCTCCCAAGCCAAAATTAATTTTATTGGATGAGCCTTTTTCCGGCCTAGATGCAAAGCTTCGAGAAACACTGGTCCCCCAAGTAAAACAGATTTTAAAGCACGAACAAGTCAGCGCCCTAATGGTGAGCCATGACCAAGCAGAAGCTTTCGCGATAGCTGATAAAATAGCGGTGATGCAAGCGGGACGCATCCATCAATGGGACAATGCCTACAACAGCTACCACCACCCCGCGACAAAATTTGTCGCCGACTTTATCGGAAAAAGTAAATTTTTACCCGCGGTGACACTCTGCGAACACTGCATTGAGACCAGCTTAGGGAAACTTGAATCAGATAGCCCACACGGCTATCAAGCGGGATCTGAAGTATTAGTTTTAGTGCGTATCGACGATCTTAAGCACGATCCGATTGCCGAAAATTTTGGGATTGTTAAAAAGAAAGACTTTCACGGCTCCTACTTCACTTTTGAACTCAGCTTAGCGGATGGCTCACAGGTGCTGTGCAACACTCCAGCGCACTACAATTATCAGTATAATGTCGGTGATAAATTTAACCTTAAATTAAACATTGAACACTTAGTTTTATTTAATCGCTGAAGACAAACATGAATTTAATCATTGTTAAACCGGAAGATTTTGTAGATCAGCAGCAGGTGGTATTATTTGACCGACGCTTTCAACATATTTTAAAAGTACACCGCGCGGTACAAGACCAATGCTTAAAAGTAGGGCTGCTTAACGGACTGATAGGCCGGGGAACAATCACCCATATCGATCAGCAAAGTGTTAGCTTAGCACTCGATATCAGCCTAGCAACAGCTAGAAAACCACCTGCCCCTCTCCCCCTGACTCTTATCTTAGCGCTGCCCAGACCCAAAATGCTCAGAAGAATTTTGCAGACAATCTCCTGCCTAGGCGTAAAAGAGCTCTACCTTATTCACAGCTACAAAGTAGATAAAAGCTATTGGTCTACGCCGGTACTATCCCCAGCTTCGATAGAGGAGCAGTTACTATTAGGCTTAGAACAAGCAGGCGATACGCTTTTACCAAAGCTTCACTTACGCAAGCGCT
The DNA here is from genome assembly GCA_000416275.1 of Osedax symbiont Rs1. Lineage (GTDB taxonomy): Bacteria > Pseudomonadota > Gammaproteobacteria > Pseudomonadales > Balneatricaceae > Rs1. Next base: position 97,865 of record ASZJ01000119.1, on the reverse strand, counting down.
TTAAACCTTTTGTCGAAGACGAACTGGCCAGCATCGCAAAGCATAGCCGAAAATTACTAGCCCACCCTTACCAAGCCAGGCAAACCCCAACTATCAGCGACCGACAAACTACCTTAGTGATAGGACCCGAGGGCGGCTTTATCGACTACGAAGTACAACTTATACAACAGCAGGGCTTTAGCAGCATATCACTCGGCGAGCGAATCCTAAAAGTTGAAACAGCGATACCTGTAGCGCTGGCCAAATTATTTAATTAGCCGAACATCATCACTGCCACGGGCGAGATCACTTAATCATCAACACCGCACCAAAGCGCTCGGTACTTAGGCCAGTCGAAACAGCCCCCGGGATCAGTTTTTCTACCCGGTGCAATTTCACTGTGCCCGACCACCGTCTCAGACCCTATCCCTTGATAAGTCTGTTGTAGCACTTTGCTAATCGCAGCGAGCACTTGGTATTGAATATCTTCAAAGTCTTGATCATCGGTACCTTCTAGCTCTATACCGATCGAAAAATCATTACAATTTTGTCGCTGATTAAACGAAGAAATCCCCGCATGCCAGGCGCGCTGTGTAAAATTAACAAACTGCGTCACTTCGCCCTTGCGACTGATGAAAACATGAGCCGAGACCTGCAACGCACTTATTTCGGCAAAAAAGGGATCTGCACTGCAATCCAGCTTATTAAGAAAGAACTGCTCGACAAAGCCGCCGCCAAACTGCTTCGGCGGCAAGCTAATATTATGGATCACCAACAGCTCAATACTAGCCGACTCCGGCCTGTGATTGAAATTTGGCGAGGCTAGCTGAATGGCACCGAGCAGCACCCCGCTCTCAATTGAAAATTTCTGCGTCATATCCTAACCTAGTATTTAAACTTGCGTTACTTCCGTTATCATAAACGCTATTATAAACGCTGAGCTGCACATAGCGCAGCCTGTTCCGCCCATACTAACCACTTTTAAGTAGCATTGTGCAACACAGCACTGCTTTCACTATTACCCGCTTGGAATATCAATGTCTATAGATACCAACCTACAAGCTATTATCAAAAAAAATGTCTGTGCCGCTCTTAAAGAGGACATAGGTTCGGGTGATATCACCGCCAATTTAATCCCGAGCAACCAACAAGCTAACGCCCAAGTCATCACCCGCCAAGCGGCGGTGATTTGCGGCATCGCCTGGGTAGACGAAGTATTCAGGCAAGTTGATCCGAGTTTGTGCATAGACTGGCAAGTCAAAGACGGCGATCAAGTCACTGCCGAGCAAGTGCTATTCAACTGCAGCGGTTCTGCAAGTTCACTGCTCACCGCCGAGCGCTGCGCCTTAAATTTCCTGCAAACACTGTCGGGCACAGCCACCATCAGCCAGCGCTATGCCGATTTAGTAAAAGATACTCAGGTAAAATTACTCGACACTCGAAAGACCATCCCAGGCTTGCGCGCCGCACAGAAATACGCAGTCACCTGCGGCGGTTGCTTTAATCACCGCATTGGCTTGTTTGATGCCTTCTTAATCAAGGAGAACCATATTATGGCCTGTGGCGGCATTGCCAACGCCATTCGCCAAGCACATAACAACGCACCAGGAAAAAAAGTTGAGATAGAAGTAGAGACACTGCAGCAGCTAAAACTAGCCGTGCAAGGAAATGCCGACATAGTGATGCTAGATAACTTTAGCTTGGAACTGATGCGTCAAGCAGTAGATTGGACAGCAGGAAGGGTGAAATTGGAAGCTTCTGGGAATATTAGCAGCGAGACTCTATTAGCTACTGCGAAAACTGGGGTAGATTATATATCGATAGGGGCTTTAACTAAACATTGCCATGCGGTTGATCTATCGATGAGGTTTAACTGAAACATTTAGCTCACAACGACTTAGCTTTTCCCACTGCCAGTACCATTGCCAGTAAACAAAACACTGCTCTACCAGCTATTCAGAGACTTTTATTCTATGAGTATCTTACGCCGCTATAACCAACAACAACAACAACAACAACCTTGAACAGACTAAGATAGGCGTTTTAATGTATTAGTAAGGCGTATATTCGTAATTAATTTCAAACCAAGAAAGAAAAAAGATTAGACTACAGAACCAAAGAGTGGAACTACCCGCTACCAGGCCTCAAACTAATCCAACCACAAACCACAACCAAAGATAACCGCAAGCCTTAATCTGCCACACAAGAAGCATGCATCGTGATGCAAGCAACTAGCGACAGACAAGGCCTTCTTCATATTAGAGCTACTAAGGACGGTTTGCAACGTTAGGTGCTGTTATTGCGTGTCTACAAGTTGCTGGAACAACCCCTGAATCTAAATCTGTCTGGCATTCCCACTTAATACTACCACCTGAAGCATCAGGCACTAAAACTATTTTTTTTGTATCACTAACTTTTTTAGTAAAGTAGACCACTATTGCTCCTGAGTGTGTTACTTGGACAGAATGAACCGAATCTCCAGATATATCCGTTTCACTTGCTAGCCCAGCACTAGTATTTGAATTAGGCATTATACTTTCTGAAGCATAATATTCAGTAACGGCAGTTTTCGCACCTGACGCTAAAGTAATTCCTTCAGACACCCTAGCTCTCATCGTATAGTCTTGATACGCTGGCAATGCAATTGCTGCCAGAATGCCGATAATTGCTACGACAATCATTAATTCTATTAATGTAAATCCTTGTTGCTTTTTCATGGCGTGCTCTCCTGCAATTTATAATTTATAATTTATAATTTATTAATGCACTAATAAGTTAATCAGTTAAACTTCCCAGAAAACAAACTTAACTTAAACTTAACCTATTAATGCCTGCTAAATATACAGCGCTATTCTAGCATCGAATAGATGATTTTATTACATTTTTTAGTTATTATTGTGTAACTTTAATAGCTTAACTCTATATTTTGATCACTTTAGCCTCAAGGGAGCTAGCAGATTGCAGACTACCAAACCTTTAGTTGGATTAGCAAGAAGACTAGTGAAAGATGGCTATTTCTCTGCCCAAGTCGCGAATATCGCGCTAGAAAAAGCGCGCTCTTTACAAAAGCCCTTTATCTCTCATATTATTGCCGAAGAGCTCATTAGTAATTACAACGCCGCTTTTGCCGCCTCCGACGAATTCGGCATGCCGCTGTTTGACTTAGATATTTACGAGACACAGAACATTCCCGAAGGCTTAATCGATGAAAAACTGATTCTTAAACATCGCGCTTTGCCACTGATGAAGCGCAAAAATAAAATTTTCGTCGCCCTATCCGACCCTACCAATATCAACGCCCTGGATGACTTTAAATTCCATACCGGCTTAAATACCGAAGCGGTGATTGTCGAAGAAGATAAATTGCAGCAGACTATTAATAGTTTTCTCGACAATAAAAGCTCTTCGTTTGATGAGCTTGACGATGACAGTTTAGATAATTTAGAACTCGAAGATACAGAACAAATCGAAGAGCCTGATAGCACTGAGGACGCTGGTAAAGAGGCCCCGGTGGTCCGTTTTGTCAACAAGGTACTGCTGGATTGCATCCGCAAGGGCGCATCGGACATTCACTTCGAACCCTATGAAAAAAGCTATCGTGTTCGCTCAAGAATCGACGGCATTCTGCAAGAGGTAGCCAAACCTCCGTCAGCGATGGCCAGCCGATTGTCTGCTAGACTTAAAGTCATGTCTAAAATGGACATTTCCGAGAGACGTGTGCCACAGGACGGGCGGATTAAAATGCGCCTTTCACAATCGCGCTCTATCGATTTTCGGGTTAACTCCCTCCCCACCTTATGGGGAGAGAAAATAGTATTGCGTATTTTAGACTCTAGCAGCGCCAAAATTGGCGTCGATGCCTTGGGCTTCGACCCTGAGCAAAAAGAAATGTTTTTAAATACCTTAGTCAAACCACAGGGGATGATTTTGGTAACCGGACCAACCGGCAGTGGTAAAACTGTCTCCCTCTATACTGGACTTAACATCCTCAATACAGAAGAGCGCAATATTTCAACGGCTGAAGACCCGGTAGAAATCAATTTAGAGGGGATCAACCAAGTGCATGTCAACGCCAAAGTAGGGCTTACTTTTGCCACGGCACTGCGCTCTTTCTTGCGACAGGATCCCGACGTGGTCATGGTCGGGGAAATACGTGATTTAGAAACCGCTGAAATTTCCATAAAAGCGGCACAAACCGGTCATATGGTACTTTCTACACTGCACACTAACAGCGCTACTGAGACACTATCCAGACTTCGCAACATGGGCGTCGAAGCCTTTAACGTCGCCACTGCAGTGTCTTTAATTATAGCGCAGCGTCTGGCTAGACGCCTCTGCGAAGAGTGTAAAGTGCCCTTAGTCATTCCAGAAAAGGCCTTGTCCAAAGCAGGCTTTGAACCTGACCAACTCCATAGTTTAAACCTGCACGAATCTAACCCGGTCGGCTGCACACACTGCAATAAAGGCTATAAGGGTCGGGTCGGTATTTATGAAGTGCTATCGATGAGTCCGGAAATTTCAGACTGTATCATGAATGAGGGCACCTCATTAGATATTTTAGAGATTGCCTCAAGACAAGGTTTTAAACCTTTAAAAATGTCTGGTCTCGATAAAGTGGCCCAGGGCATCACCAGTTTAGAAGAACTCAATAGAGTCATCACTACTTAGGGAATAAAATGGCGACTAAAATGAAAACTAAAAAAACCTTCTCTTTCTCTTGGTCTGGGTTAGACAAGAGCGGCAATCAGAGCAAGGGAAAGATTCAGGCGGTTAATCTTACTGAAGCCAAAGCTCTTTTGCGCAAACAGGGGGTAGCTCCGCGCAAAGTTAATAAAGAATCGAGCATTAGCTTGTTTAGCGCGCGAGCAAAACCGATCAAACCAGTCGACATTTCCTTTTTTACCCGCCAAGTCGCCACTATGCTTAAAGCTGGGGTACCACTGATTCAAGGCTTAGAAATCGTCGCCACTGGCGTCGAAAAAGACGCGTTGAAAAAGCTGGTTTTTGATATTCGAGACTCAGTCAACAGCGGTCAAGACCTAGCCAAGTCAATGGCCAAGCACCCTTTATATTTCGATGACTTATACTGCTCTCTAGTGGCCGCAGGCGAGCAATCCGGTTCACTCGAGACAATGCTCGACCGAATTGCCACCTACAAGGAAAAACTTGAATCTTTAAAGGCAAAAATAAAAAAAGCCCTTACCTACCCAACAGCTGTACTTGCAGTAGGCTTACTGGTTTCAGTTATTTTACTGTTAAAAGTAGTGCCGCAGTTTCAGGCAATTTTTAGCAACTTCGGTGCCGATCTACCCGGCTTTACACTGATGATTTTATCGATGTCAGTATTTGTCCAGGAGTGGTGGTGGGTAATGGGCGTGAGCTGTATCGCATTCTTTTATGCTTTTATCCACTTTAAAAGGCGCTCGATAAAATTTGCCAATTATTTAGACGTTTTAATACTCAAAGTACCGGTACTCGGTGACATCTTACGCAAAGCGATCATTGCGCGCTTTGCCCGCACTCTATCTACGACTTTTGCCGCAGGTGTACCTTTAGTCGAAGCACTAGAATCCGCGGCGGGCGCATCAGGTAATATTATTTATCACGATGCCATTATCCAAATTCGCAACGCAGTTTCCACTGGCCAAACGCTGCAAAACTCGATGCTGATGACCGGTGTATTCCCCAATATGGTGGTGCAAATGATCTCTATTGGTGAGGAAGCTGGCTCGCTCGATACTATGCTCGATAAAGTCGCCTCTTTTTATGAAGAGGAGGTTGATAATGCGGTCGACAACATGTCTTCTCTGATGGAGCCTTTCATCATGGTCGTTTTAGGTACTATCGTCGGTGGCTTAGTGGTGGGTATGTATCTACCTATATTTAAACTCGGCTCGGTCGTGTAATTCTGAACTGACGTATACTTAGATCAGTTTTATTTATTAAATGAGACTTTTGCATAACGTTGCGAGCGAAAAACCGGCGACACAGCGGAGTTAGTATGTCCCTCACTTTGGGTACAGTGTGCGCTTCTTTATGGGCATTACTGGTGTAAATAAGCATATTGAGCCGGTTTTTAACGCCGTATTACCGAGCGTAGTTATCATACCCTCTGGGTAAGCTATGCAAAAGCCTCTAAATATATTATCCAACCATCAGTCACTGATACGGAAAGCTATTAATGCAGTTATATACGGACTATTTCGCCGATCACTTATTCGCAGCGGTGCTGATTGTCGCGGTATTTTCTCTACTGGTCGGCAGCTTCTTAAACGTTGTTATTCATCGATTGCCAATTATGATGCAGCGGCAATGGGATTCTGAAATAACCGGCGAGCCACCCGTTGAGACCTACAATTTAGCAAAGCCCGACTCCCAGTGCCCGCACTGCCAGCATGTTATAAAGTGGTATGAAAATATACCGCTTTTTAGCTACCTTTTTTTACTCAGGGGGAAATGCGCCAGCTGCAAAGCGCCAATTTCGATCCGCTACCCTATGATCGAGCTACTCAGCGCTCTGCTCAGCATCCCAATAGTCATCAGCTTCGGTTTTAACTACCTCACTCTGCTGGCGTTATTCTTCACTTGGGTGTTGATTGCACTTACTTTTATCGATCTCGATCACTTCCTGCTTCCCGACAAGCTTACCCTCCCGCTACTATGGCTAGGATTATTGATCAACAGCCAAGACACATTTACCAGCCTCGAGTCTGCGGTGTATGGCGCTGCAGCCGGTTACTTAAGTCTCTGGTCGGTTTACTGGCTGTTTAAACTAGCCACCGGTAAAGAGGGCATGGGCTACGGCGATTTCAAACTATTGGCCGCGCTCGGCGCCTGGATGGGTTTGAGTGCCCTGCCTATTATTATTTTAATCAGCTCAATTAGTGGTATTGTTATTGCCCTTACTTTGGCGCTATTCAACAAACAAGCTTTAGACCAACCCATCCCCTTTGGCCCATATTTGACCATTGCCGGATTTGTCAGCCTATTATGGGGTGCGCAAATAACCCAGATTTATCTTAATTTAGTACTGTGAAGAACAGTTTGGTGGTCGGCATTACCGGCGGAATTGGCTGTGGAAAATCCACGGTTACAGAGTTGTTTTTCAAACTCGGCGTCAAGGTAGTCGACGCTGATGTTATTGCTAGAGAGGTAGTACAGCCCGATACAGAAGCACTAGCTGCGATTGCAGTTAAATTTGGCGATCAGATTCTGCTAGCGAACGGCCGCTTAGATAGAGCCAAACTTAGAGCCATTATTTTTGACAACAGTGCCGATAAACTCTGGCTAGAGTCGCTGCTCCATCCGATCATCCGCAGCAGGATTAGCAGCCGACTCCGCACCCCTGAAACAATAGCCAATTGCTCAGCGAATCCGCATTATGCACTGCTAAGCTCGCCACTATTACTAGAGACCGATCAGCACACTATGACAGATTGTATTATTGTTATTGATATTGATCCCGAGATACAAATTCATAGAAGCATGCTCAGAGATAACAACTCAAGAGAGCAGATAGAGCGTATTATTCGCAGTCAAATACCGAGAGCTGAGCGACGAGAAAAAGCAGATATAATTATCGACAACAGTGGTACAATTGCCCAGTTAACCACGCAGATTAATCAGATTCACCAGCAGTTGATCGCCACTGCGGCCACTTTTTCTGTCAGATCACATCGCTAAAAAGCATAAAATTAAGGAAAACTAATGCCTGCTAAACTAATCCCCTGCCCTGAATGTAAAAAAAAATCAATCTGGAGCAGTGACAACCCACATCGCCCTTTTTGCAGCGAGCGCTGTAAGCTTTTAGACTTAGGTGCCTGGGCAAGTGGTGACTATCAGATACCGACCGAAGTAAACCCCGATGAAGAAGATTTTAGTACCGGGATGGTCGAGTTAGAAAACTGGAGATCCCCCACTATTCACTAAAGAACTGCTCAGAGACTCCCAAGTAAGCAGACGAAAAACAATAGCGCTCAATCGGCGCTTAGATACTCGCGCTGAATTTTTTCAACTATTTGCAGATTAGCAGCGGGAAAGGCCAATTTATGCAGATCTTTAACCGCACACCACGCGGTCTCTTGCCCCTCCTTGCCCCAGGGTTCTCCCCTATAATCTGTCACGGTAAAGACCGCTAATGATATCGACTTATCGGGATAGTCGTATTGAATAGAGAGAAAAGGATTAGCGGCAATAATACTAATCCCCAGCTCTTCCAGCAACTCTCTTTTAAGTGCTTGTTCACTACTTTCATCCGCTTCAAGCTTGCCACCAGCAAACTCCCAAAGCCCGCCTTGGTGGGCGCTATTGGCACGCTTTGCTAAAAATATTTTCCCGCTCTTATCAAAGATAACAGCGGCGGCGACCTGAATTACTTGCATAGATTAACCCGGATATAAATGTCCATATGATAATAAACCTGCCCATGCCCTCTACCGCTATAAATCGATCTGCAAACGCTTAATCTGACAGGCTTAACTTAGAGCTATCTCAACTGCGATAATCCGCATTAATTGACACATATTCTGGCGACAAATCAGTAGTCCAAACAGCCTCTGACACTGCACCTCGGTTGAGCACTATTCTAATCAGTATCTGCTCTTTAGCCATCACTGCAGCGCCGGCCTGCTCTGTATAATCAGCGGCCCGCCCGCCATTTTCAACAATACAGACCTCGCCTAAGAATATTTGTAAATCGTCGATCACTATATTTTCAACGCCCGAGCGCCCCACCGCCGCCAGAATTCGCCCCCAGTTGGCGTCACTGGCAAACAGTGCAGTCTTAACTAATGGTGAATGAGCCACTGTATACGCTACATCCAGCGCCTCTTTAGTTGTTGCTGCTCCCTCGCATAATATTTGTACTAATTTAGTAGCACCCTCACCGTCTTTGACAATTTGTAGCGCTATATCTAGCATCAAAGCCTGCAATTGTTCGGTAAAAACTGCCAGCAACTCCTGACAATTTTCTGTCACTTCAAGCCCCGCCTCTCCGGTGGCTATCAATATGCAGGCATCATTGGTCGAAGTATCACCGTCGACGGTGATCCTATTAAAGCTTTTTTCAGCTGCAGCCACCAGCAGGCGCTGCAGTAGCTGGGGATTAATTTTTGCATCAGTTGCGACAAAACCCAACATCGTCGCCATATTGGGTCGAATCATCCCCGAGCCTTTGGAAATACCGGTAATTGTCACTGCTTGACCCGCATACTCAAAAGAGACGCTGTGACCTTTGATTCTAGTATCGGTGGTTAAAATGCCTTGGGCCGCTGTCGCCCATTGATCTACCGCTAAAGAGTCGATTGCCGCATCCAATACCGCAGTAATTTTTTCAGTCGGTAATAACTCACCGATCACCCCTGTGGAGAACGGCAGTACACTATGGGCTGGCACCGCTACTTTATCAGCTAACACCGCACAGCAGTGATTGGCATCTAACATGCCTTGCTTCCCGGTGCCCGCATTGGCATTACCGGTATTAATCAGCAGATAGCGTTTATTTTCTAGCGACGAAAACCTCGTCAGATGCTGTTTAGCAACATGTACCGGGGCCGCACAGAATGCATTGCTGGTAAAAACAGCGGCCACATTGGACTCAGCTGATATTTCAAACAACACCACATCTGGTCGCACACTTTGCTTGATTGCCGCAGATGCAACACCAACACGCACCCCGCTAATCGACTGTAAATTAACCCGTACTCCAGAACCAACCGCCATTTAACTACCTACTAACTTTATTATTGTTTATATATATTGTTTAGATATAGAGAAGGGCGATAAATCGCCCTTGTTGTATTGTTTATGCATGCTCGCTATTAAGGAGCTCAAGCCAAGTTAAACATCCGCTTGCTTTAACTTAATTCAATTTTCCATGGCACTGCTTATATTTCTTACCAGAACCGCAGGGACAGGGAGAATTTCGACCGACTTTTTCGCCCTCGCGAACGAATGGCTCAGCCTCTTGAGCGACGTCACCATCCTCTTCCGTTAACGCTGCTGCAGATTGATGCTCAAAATTCATTTGCTGCTCTTGCAATTTAAGTCGACGCAGCTCTTCTTGCTCGGCCATTTCCTCGGGCATTTGGATTTGTACATGGGACAACACTTTTATGACATCAGTCTTAATGTTGTTTAACAAATGCTGAAACAATTCAAAAGATTCACGCTTATATTCCTGCTTAGGGTTTTTCTGCGCATAACCTCGAAGATGTATACCTTGACGCAAATTATCCATCGTCTGGAGGTGCTCTTTCCAAAGGGTATCAAGCACTTGTAACATAACTTGCTTTTCAAAAGTACGCATTCCCTCAACGCCAACCAACTCTTCTTTGACTTTATAAGCGTCGGCAATATGCTGCTGAATTTTTTTAATTAAGCTCTCTTCATGTAAATCATGATCTTTTTCTAACCAATCTTTAAGCGGTAAATTTAAACCGTACTCCGCCTCAATGGCTTTCTCTAAACCAGCCACATCCCACTGCTCGGCGATACTTTGGGTCGGAATATGATTAGCCACTGTATTGGCAACCACCTCTTCACGGATCAGCTGAATAGTATTAGAAATTTCGTCGGCAGCCATCACATCATTACGCTGCGTGTAGATCACATTACGCTGATCATTGGCCACGTCATCATACTCAAGCAGCGACTTGCGAATATCAAAGTTGCGCCCCTCTACTTTGCGCTGCGCTTTTTCAATCGCGTTGCTCACCATTTTGTGCTCTATAGCCTCGCCATGCTCCATACCTAATGAACGCATGAAAGAACGCATTCTATCCGAGGCAAAGATACGCATTAGATCATCTTCTAATGATAGGAAGAAGCGAGAGGATCCGGCATCGCCCTGACGACCAGCACGCCCGCGCAGCTGATTATCAATACGCCGAGACTCATGTCGCTCCGTGCCAATAATATGCAGACCCCCTGACGCAAGTACCGCATCGTGACGCTTTTGCCAATTTTCCGTAATCTCCTCGTGCTCTGACTCATCGGCAACGTCTAACTCCGCCTGCAAACGCCCACCCAATACAATATCGGTACCACGACCCGCCATGTTAGTGGCGATGGTCACCATCGCTGGTCGACCTGCCTCCACAATGATATCGGCTTCTCTGCCATGGTGCTTTGCGTTTAACACATTGTGCTTAATATCTTCTTTTATCAGTAGCTGAGAAATCAGTTCAGATGACTCTACCGACGCAGTACCTACAAGTACCGGCTGGCCTTTCTCTTGCGTCGCTCTAATCTCTTTAATGATGGCCTGGTATTTTTCTTCCATGGTCATAAAGATTAAATCATTTTCATCAATACGGGCAACATCTCTATTGGTCGGGATCACCACTACTGTTAAGCCGTAAATCTGCTGTAGCTCAAATGCTTCAGTATCAGCAGTACCTGTCATACCTGACAGATTTTCATACAACCTGAAATAATTCTGAAAAGTAGTAGATGCTAAAGTTTGGCTCTCCAGCTGAATATCTACCCCCTCTTTAGCCTCTATCGCCTGATGCAATCCTTCGGACCAACGTCTACCCGGCATGATCCGGCCCGTGTGCTCATCAACGATAACCACTTCATTATTTTGTACAATGTAGTCTTTGTCACGGAAAAATAAGTTATGCGCCCTAAGTCCTGATAACACATGGTGCAACAAATTTAAATTGTGCGGCGCGTACAAGCTTTCACCCTCTTTGAGGAAGCCATCTTTTACCAACAGCTCTTCAACTAACTCATGTCCAGCTTCGGTAAGATCTATAGTGCGATTTTTCTCATCGACCACGAAGTGCTCATTGACCACTTGCTCGGTATCTTTAACGTCTATTTCACCTTCAAAGCGCTGTAACAATGGCACCAACTTATTGATACCAGCATACATTGCCGAACTATCTTCAGCGGGTCCAGATATAATTAACGGGGTTCTGGCCTCATCAATTAAGATCGAGTCGACCTCATCAATCACCGCAAAATGAAAATCACGCTGCACTTTTTCTTCAAGACTAAAGGCCATGTTATCGCGCAGATAGTCAAAGCCGAACTCGTTGTTAGTCCCGTAGGTAATATCCGCTTTATAAGCCGCTCTCTTTACTTGGGTATCTTGTTGCGACAACACAACTCCAACGGTTAACCCTAGTGCTTCATAAAGCGGTCTCATCCACTGTGCATCACGACTCGCCAAATAGTCATTCACTGTGACTAAGTGAACGCCTTTATTTTCCAGCGCGTTTAAATAAATAGGTAAGGTAGCCACTAAGGTCTTACCTTCACCGGTGCGCATTTCAGCAACGCTACCCTCATGCAAGGTAATGCCTCCGATCATTTGAACATCGAAATGACGCATCCCCATCGCTCTTACAGATGCTTCTCTGACGAGAGCAAAGGCCTCGGGAAGCAGCTGATCAACCGTCGTTTCACCCGCGGCTATTCGCGTTTTAAAATCATTGGTTTTATCTATGATTTGACTATCGCTTAACGCCTGCATTTGCTCTTCAAGAAGATTTATCTGTGTAACCATTTTTTGCATACGTTTTATTACGCGGGCATTTTTACTACCGAATACTTTTTTGAAAATAGAAGTCATCATGTTGAAGGTATCACCAATAAATTGTCATTCGTTTTACAAGCTGTTAAGAGCAGCTAATGATTTAAATTCACACTGTCATGCATGGCATTACGGCTTAAGGCTGTTTTGGCACTCTTACATTTGGCTAAAGCGCGGTACTCGTTAAAAATCAACAAAAACATCGAGCATTCGTCAATTCAAACAAAACAATCAGCGGCAGTGTAAATTAAACTCAGTTGTAATTAGAATTAATTAGATCACAAAGTTGTCGTTATTGTACATTGATGGGGATAAATATGTGAACCTCAAGGGTAAAAAAAATACAATTTCCATTAACTAATAATTAGCTTTTCAAACCGCGCAAAAATAAGCCGCAGCAAATAACCGATTGTCAAAGAAATTCTTGATTATCATTTGATTAACTTAACGTAGCAGCCAAGCTGAGTAGGTTAAACGCCGCTTGTTCGGCAAACTCATAAATTGTAAATCGTCACCGAATACAACAGACCACAGCAAGACAATAAAAGTAATATTAACGGTTTTATTCGCAACAAAAATTGTGGCGTTTTCAGCCAAGGCGCTAAATACAGAGAGCTTATCAGCAACAAAAAACCTGAAACAAGCGCCGAATTCCCCCAAAACTCACCTAAGTGCTGACTGGCGTACCAAAGCACATTCCATAAGCCGCAGATAAAAACCGCACTCGCCAGTATTTTTGCGAGCGTCTCTGGCAGCATACGCAGCAGATTTTTGCCCTTGATTTCCACGGCAAAAATCACCGCCAGCAACATACTCACGGCCATTATGGTTCCCATCGGCAGCATAAACCCCCTCAACAATGACAATTAACATTCTCTAGATAATCTATATTGACTTATATACTCAGCCAGACAACCGTACAGAGACTAGTAGTCTAATGTACGCAGCCCACCTATAACTGGATGTAATTTACTAGAAAAAACTTCAGATACAGGAAAATCTGCAGATAGTTTTGGTTGATACCGCTAGCGGCCAGCTAGTGTTTATTTTAGTACCGATAGTGGGTCTTGATGGATGAGTACGTCGGCCTCTGGGAAGGCCTGCAACAGCAGATCCTCAACTTCATCGGCAATGCTGTGCGCTTCAATCAATAACAGCTCATCTCTTAGCTCTAAATGCATTTGAATAAAACGTATTTCGCCAGACATTCGAGTGCGCAATTGATGAATACCGTGCACTTCACTGACCGAGAGCGCTAGCTGTTTGATTTTCTCCAGCTCCACTTTTGGCAATCGATGATCTAGTAGGGATTGCACCGCTTCACTGCCAATCCTCCAGGCGCCGTACAAGATATAAAAACCTATCGCGACTCCAAACAACGCATCCGCCGCTCTCCAGCCCAAGCTACTTAAAACCAATGCCAACATCACGGTAGTATTCATCAGTAAATCAGACTGATAATGTAGCGAGTCTGCTTTGATAGCTTGTGAGCCGGTTTTAGACACCACCCATTTCTGATAGACAACCAAGGCACCGGTCAGCAAAATGGCGAATAAACTAACACCGATACCTAAACCAGCTGCGACTATATCTTGCGGATGAAAAAATCGTTCAACCCCAGAAATAACTAGAAAGAAGGCCGAGCCAGCGATAAAAGCTGACTGCGCCAATGCCGCCAGTGACTCGGCTTTACCATGACCAAAGGTGTGCTCATCATCTGCTGGCTGCAAAGAGAAATTTAAAATCAACAAACTAGTGAATGACGCCGCCAAATCTAAAAGAGAATCCACCAGAGATGCCATCAGCGCGACGGAGCCCGTTTCCCACCATACGAACAGCTTGGCGATCAACAAGATACTCGCTACCAACATCGCACATTTAGCGGCACGCTTAACTAGTAGACTATATTGCGGACTCATTCCCACCTCGTAAACACTTTTAATTGCAGCTTTATAGCGCAAGCTTTTATGACGATCTTGCTGAGCGCAATTCTACTCTAATAGCGCAGATAAAGAGCTCACCCTACTTGAGTAGTTGAATAGCGAAATGCAGAACCGCTTAATATTAAGGTCCGCTAATATAAGGCAAAAGTTGTTAATTTAACACTAATTTCTGACAGTCAGGCCTACCGATTGCAGTGGCACTCACCCGGCAATCTAAAAACAGCTCACCATCGATGTCATGCTTAACTTGATTGTTAGTTTTACTGATGCTCACTTCAATATCGATGGCTCCCGCTGCGCTAGCTAAACGTATCGCCGCTGCTTTTGCCAGCTCTACAGCCGTCGCCAGCGCCTCGTCAAGATCATTAAACTGCTGTGGCGTTTGATTCCAGTACAATCGATACAAACCATAGCTTGGCTGTGAAACCGTCACATGAGCGCGCTGAATAACCGAGCCCATGACCGCACCTACGGCACTGGCCACTTCTGCGTGTTTTGGTAAGTGCAATGCCACTCCCAGCGCCTTGGCGGCTGCAGGATAATAACTCGCCGCGGGTGCACCGACTGCCACTATCGGATAGTCGGCACAAAAATTAAGCTCGAATAGTTTTTCTGACGAATCGCTGCTGGATAAAATCAAACCGCTCAGCAACCGGGTCAATTGACGGGCTTTAGCCTGAGACAATTTACCTGACTGATGTAAACAGGCCTCGATTAAGCTTTTATTTATATTTTCAATCACCAAATCATAAACTTGCTGGCTCGGGGCAATAGCATCATCTTTTTTCCAGCGACCTATACCGTACAAACAGCGCATTTGATGCGACCATATTTTTGCCGCAAGCACAGCAGCTTCGCTATTTAAATGATCACTCAGACCCAGCACATGGGCTGCATCTGTGGGCGTAAATCCCGAGTAGATAGCCAGACCTAAACGCTGCAATTTAGCGAGCGACTTGGCTAAATTTCGCCCTTGATTAACGGCTTGATCTAGCTCAATAGGCCCTTGCTTTAAAATTTCCCAGGCACTCAATTCATCACTAGTTAGCTTGTTGAGCACTGCTTGATTAGTTTCCACGGCCATTACAAATTTATTATTGCGGGCGTTGGGGTATTCTGCCAGCTGCAGCTTAAGGCGCGTTACAATCCAAGGATATTGATCTGCCAGCAAACACAACGGCACCACTCGACGCGGCCCAAGGCATAAAACATTAGCACCTTTAATACTAATTTCACTGTCACCACCGAGTCCAATGCAAAAAACTTTAACCGCCTCAACCATCGGCTGCCAATCCCCCACCCTCGCCCCATCGGCACTCAGCTGCGGCTGACCGTTAGTAATAATAGCAATGTCAGTGGTGGTACCACCCATATCGGCAACAATCGCATTTTTCAAACCACTTAAAGCACAGGCCCCTATAACACTGGCGGCGGGCCCCGACAGCACAGTGGCAACTGGCTGTTGTAATGCAGTGTCAATATTGACTAAAGAGCCGTCTCCTTTGACAATCATTAAAGGCGCTGTGATCTTATGCCGCGCTAAAATTTTAATCATCGAGCTAATTAATTGCTGAATATAGGGGATCATTCTTGCATTTAATACGGCGGTTAACGCTCTTTGTGGCGCACCTAAACTGCTGGCTAATTCATGCCCACAAGCGACTGGCTTACCCGTCAACTCCTCAACTAGCGCTCGCAATCTAAGCTCGTGGGATGAATTTCTAGTTGCGAACACACTGGATATAGCGAAAGCGGACACTGAATCTTTAAATTTCAATATCGCACGGCGTGCTGCGTCTTCATCTAATCGACATTTTTCATTACCTACGGCATCGTGCCCACCGGCTAGAAGCACTGCCCCAGACTCTGTGACTAGGTCTAATATGGCATTTTTTTGAAGCTGTTTAGCATGGTAACCCACCAGTAACGCACAGACCTCGGCGCCTCGCCCCTCCACCACAGAATTGGTGGTTAATGTCGTAGATAGCGAGACTAATTCAATATTTTGCAACATGTTTTTAGGTAATTTGGCCAGTGCATTGGCAATCCCGATGCTTAAGTCTTGGCGAGTAGTCACACTCTTACTCGTGGCAACTACCGCTTTGTTCTCATCCACTAATACCGCATCAGTATAAGTACCACCTGTGTCTATTCCCATCCGATATAACATAACGACTCTCTTAGATAAAAGCTTAAATTCGAACAAGCCATACACATCCCAGCTGGTGAATCACTCGATAATCACCGCTAAGCTAGGCAAACGCAGCAACTAAATTAGAGATTGTGCTCAACAGCGCCATTCTATAAATAGAATTTGGGAGTTAGGTGCTCCGATTATTGATTATTAGGACGGGGGCCGGATCGGCCTCGACGACCGCCGGTTTTAGCACTATTTCTTGCCGCTCTTCTGCGAGCAACTAACTGCCCGATCCGCTCTGCCAGCGGCGCGACTAAGCTTAATCTTCGACTGTCATCATAATTTGACCACTCTTTGATCTCGACCTTAGTCCGCCCGCAGCCAAAACACCAACCAGTGATATCGTCAGACTTACAGACCCCGACACACGGAGACATTTCAGCTGCTGCGATTAATTGGGCATCATCCATATTTTCACCTTAAGTTAGCTACCCTAAAATAGTACTGCTAAAAAGCCTCGAAACAAGTCCCGCAGCTTGCCTATGCGTCAGGGGCGAGTGTGGCTTGCTCGGACCTGAATCAATGACGCCCTAAGACAGTGTGAGACTTTTAAAGATTTCTTCTCTATTTATAAGGGTAGTTTTATTATTACCTGAATGAGTGACGATGAATGCTATCCAGCAGCGACTTTAAAATAGTTATGTGCGACAAAAAGCTATAGATATTTTCACGCTAACCGCATATTTCACACTGGCAGAATTGCTGCGCTAGCGAGCCAATAATTTAACCGCATGGAACACTGATCCGAACAACCTTCAATATTACCTGAATCACTGGTTTCACTGCAGCACCAATACCTTACACTCTGCATTCACTTTGAAATCACGGATTCAGGTATTAGAAAACCAGCCTTAACAAGTCACTTTTAGGCAATTTGATAAGATCAAGAAACGGCTGCTGGCATACCAAAGTCTGGCAAAAACCACTGACTACGAGTCAATTTTTCGGTACGCCCCGCAGAAAAATGCGAGACTTGCTCAGCTAACCACAGCGACGGGTTCGCACTTGCTGATATCCATTTTAAAATGCTGCAGCTGTTTTTGTTCACATATTTTTATCCCCTCTCCCGGCTCTACTACCTGCCACTCACCTTCAGTGACGTCTAGAGGCTCAGAGGCTATCACTACCCCGCCCTCAGAATTTTTGTAATACAAACTCGGCGCCCGACGGTCAGAGGAGTATCGAAAAGCATAGATGCATTTTCCGTCACTCAAACTGGCGGTAAATCGAAACGCCCCAGTAATCTCTTTGTCGGTCATTAATTGATTCACTTTATTACAAAGCTTTGACACGGCGGCAATAGGGTCTTCATTTAATCCAAAATGATAGAGGGCGAGGAAGAGTGCCTCACTATCCGTGGTTCCCTCCCGACCAGAATAGTAGTGATCGGGAATGAGATTCTCTATGTCTCTGCGAACTTTCTCATATTCGGCTATTTGACCATTGTGCATGAACATCCAATTATCGAAACTGAACGGATGGCAGTTAGCTCGACTGGTAAAAGTACCCGTTGAAGCGCGAACATGGGCAAAAAATAATTGCGAACTTAATTGCCGACACAAACTAATCAGATTTTGATCGGCCCAAGCTGGCAGTATCTCACGATAAATTCCAGGATAAGATTTCTCACCGTACCAACCCAAGCCAAATCCGTCTCCATTAATCGCTGTTTTCGACTCAGAGGCATGCAAACTTTGTTTAATCAGAGAATTACAGGGATTCTCAATTAACTTTTCTAAATATATAGCTTCACCTGAATACGCCAACCAACGACACATACTTACCTCTTCATTTAATTTCTATTTTTGCAGAACTAATGATAACCATAGACCAATAGGTTAATTTTCAATCAAATTAGTAAAGTTTATAGACCGCCACGAAAAACATTCAGCTGCAGTTAACAAACAATTAGCCATTGTAGACTTAATTGATATTCATTGAAGTAAAGCTGAGATTTACTTCGGAATTTTGTAAAATCAGCGTTATTATATAATATATTGGCTGAACTAATCAGTTAAAATCACACTATCAATAATTTGAGTAATAAATTTGAATCACAAAATATCAGCCATCAATATACCGTCTAAATCAAGTCAACATTGCTGCAATTGTAATCTCAATTCTCTGTGTATGGCGGTTTCATTAGATATGTCTGAAATGTCTAAGCTTGATGAGATAATTGATCGCGGTAAGCCCTTACCTAAAGGCCATAATTTAAGTGTACAAGGGGACAAGTTCCGCTCTGTTTTCGCCATAAAAACCGGCAGTGTAAAAACTTATACCACCAGTTGCGATGGCGAAGAGCGCATCACTGGTTTCTATTTTCCCGGCGACTTAATCGGTCTCAATGCTATCGATACTGGAATTTGTCAAGATTCAATCAAGATTTTAGAAACTTCTACAGTCTGTCAGGTAGATTTCGAGCAACTGGATAATTTGTCTGCGGGAATGCCAAAACTGCGCCGTCAAATCCTTAAAACCATGAGCAAGGAAATTTGCAACGAGCAGCACATGCTTGAGCTTCTGGCCAATAAAAGTGCGGATGAGCGCCTCGCCACTTTTTTGCTGCGGCTCTCTAATCGATTCAAAGCCCGAGGTTTTTCCGAATCACG
Organism: Osedax symbiont Rs1; assembly: GCA_000416275.1. Lineage (GTDB taxonomy): Bacteria > Pseudomonadota > Gammaproteobacteria > Pseudomonadales > Balneatricaceae > Rs1. The sequence continues at coordinate 78,593 of ASZJ01000119.1, read as the reverse complement.
TTTTCGACTCTCGATGTCCCGCAATGAAATTGGTAACTATTTAGGCCTAACGGTGGAAACGGTCAGCCGAGTTTTAACCAGACTGCAAAAAAGTGATTTTTTAGTGGTCGAAAATAAAGAAATTGAAATTCTAAACTTCAAAGCACTGTTGAATTTGAGCCATGGCAAGAGCAACGATTAGCTAATCTTAGGCCCTGCACCCACTGCTGAATTTACCGACAATAAAGACAGCGCTATCACCTAGTCAGGTGTATAGTGCAAAGGCATCTAGATTTTTATAACCTCGATTTGAAAAGTTATAAAGCGCTATAGCTGCCTCCAATTCTCACTACTTAGATTTAAGGCTCTTACATGTCCTTCGATGAATGTTACGTAAAATCAGTTGTTCGATCAATCGAAAACTGGCCAGAAGAAGGGGTCGTGTTTCGCGATATCACTCCTATTTTTAAAGACCCCAAGGCACTAAGAATGGTTTCTGATGCTTTTATTCAACGTTATATCGATGCGGATATCACCCATATCGCCTGTATTGATGCCCGCGGTTTTTTAGTCGCTTCGATCATGGCTTATCAACTTGGCCTTCCTTTAGTGCTAGTGAGAAAGAAAGGCAAGCTTCCCGGTGCAACCGTGCGCCAAGAGTACCAATTAGAGTACGGCACTGCTGAAATCGAAATGCAAGTCGATGCAGTGACTGCCGGTGATAAAGTGTTAGTCTTTGATGATCTAATCGCCACCGGTGGCACGTTGTTAGCGGCTTGCACTCTAATTAAAAAACTGGGCGCTTCCGTGGTTGAAAGTGCTGCTATGATCAATTTACCGGACTTACAGGGTGCTAAATTATTGGAAGACGCAGGCATTCCGGTTTTTACTTTATTAGCATACGAAGGATTATAAGCGCGGAAAACGGTCAATTATTCACGCCTCTTTATACACGCTTCTCATTCACTATAAAGAAAGCCAAAAGTGCAGCTGACGATATGTTTATTGCTGCACTTTTTTAGCTCCTTAATCCCCCACTCACTGGCGCTTTTTCAGCAGCCAACTACCCCGCCACTAGCAATCGCTTTTATTACTCCGGTATAAAAAAATACTATAGCAAATATAGATGATTAGACTTTTAGCCTCGTCAAAATTGTTATATTCTGCACTGTCTTATTTATTGCTCAACAATTAACCAGCAAAGATTAACGTTTGAAATGGCTGCCTATAAAAAGTAAAAATCTTCTTTAACAGCTTAATTGAACAAGTTTATTTTGACTGTAAGACAACGCTATATTGAGCCAATAACAGCAGCTAAGCTGCGTTCTCGATGCTATAATTTCTTATTTTTCTACCAAATAAACGCACTATTCCACAACGACTTTCATCACATTTAGCGTCACTATCAGCAAGATATTGTATGCATTGTTAAGTTTACCTGAACGAACTAGTTTCTAGGATCCTATTTATGATTTATCAACTCGCCGCACTTGGCGCTGGAATTTGCTTCGCACTTTCGCCCTTTTTTTCTGTGCAGGCGGTCAAGGCGCTAGGCGCTACACGCTTTAATATGTGGCGTATGTCGATCGTATTTTTAATGTTGGCGACAGTCACTATAGCTACTGATCGCTTGCAACCTGAGCTTTTAGACTGGTGGCTGATAATTGTGGTCAGTTCATTTATCGGAATATTTCTAGGGGACACTTTACTTTTTTGGGGCCTTAAGCGGATGGGGCCGCGGCGAAATTCGGTTATTTTCGCGCTCAATGCTCCTATTACCATATTCTTGGGTTGGTTATTTTTAGATGAAAAGCTGCCTATTTCTGTGCTGATAGGCACGATAATGATAACCAGCGGCGTTATTATTGCAGTCGCCTTTGGTCGCAATCGAAAGCAGACCCACGCCCTAGAAGACACTCAGGGCAGGCTGTTAATCGCCGTCGCCATCACGCTCTCTTCGGCTCTCTGCCAGGCGATCAGTTTAATTTTAATCAGACCAGCTATGGAGTCGGGAATAGACCCGATCGCAGCCAGCGCCATGCGAGTTGGTATTGCCGCGCTTTGTCTATGGGCTGTCGCCCTAGCTAATAGCTACCGACCGAAGCGGCAAAAGCAGAATAAAGTGGCCATCAACACCCGCCACTTTTTGCAAATAAGCGCCAGCGGATTTTTAGCCATGGGCCTTGGTATGTCACTGCTACTTTTCGGACTTAAAGGCGGAGACACCGGCATCATATCGACACTCTCATCAATTTCACCGGTGGTTGCACTCCCTATCTTGTGGTTTATAATGAAAAAACCACCGGCAGCAAGCGCTTGGATAGGGGCAATATTGGCGGTATCAGGGACGGCGGCGCTATTTTTATTTTCCTAAACGACTCTCGAGCCAATGATGTAAACAAGGATCAAATAGCAAAATTCCCACAGCTAGTTAGCCGACACACCATTAGCAGGATACGACTTGCAGTGTTTGCTATGCGCAGTTTAAGCGAAAAAGACTGCGATCACCCAGTAACGGGCAGCCTTACCTAAGACAATAAAAGCGCAACACTGCACAGCATTGAGCCTCAACCAACCCGCCAGCAGGCAAAGCGGGTCGCCGATTATCGGCAGCCAAGAAAAAATTAGCAGTATAGCGCCCTTGTTTTGCAGCCACTGCTTAGCCCTGAATTGCCGTGAATGATTAAATATTTTGGCGGGATAATAGCGGCTAATCAGCCAGCCGCTGGCAAAGGTGATGATGCCACCTAGACTGTTGCCGACGATGGCTGTCAATAGTAATTTCCAGATGGGAATCTGCGTTTGGCTGACCAGCCAAGCTAAGCCAATTTCCGAGCCCCCTGGCAATAGTGTGGCAGCCAGTAAACTACTGGCAAACAAACCCCATAGTTCATATTGCATGATGTCAGCGTATCGCCACTATCACTTGTGTTGCAATCCCATGCTGACACAGCGAATCAGCGCTATATCATACACTCCATCTAAGGCTTCAAACACCGGTTTTAGAGCGCGACCATTCGCCGCCTCCGATAGCAGTATTTCCTGTTCAATTAATTGAATTTCTGACTCCGGCAGCTCCACCACTTCATCGACACTTAATTCACCTTTAGCGATCCCTGTCGCTAAATGATTGTAAATTACATTGACTGAGAGCTTTTGCATACTGGCAACTTGGCTGATTAACATCCCGGTTTTAAACAGCACGATTGACTCTTCACTTTGTTTATCAACAACTAGCTGCGACGAATTTTGATCATTGAGCACGGCTAAAAACTCATCGCCATACAGTTCCAGTTTTCGCTCTCCTATGCCGCTTATTTTTTGCATCTGCTGGCGACTAGTAGGGCGATACATCACCATTTCCATCAGCGTGGCATCGTGAAATATGATGTAGGGAGGTACATCCTGCTCTTTGGCCAAATCGGTACGCAATGCTCTTAACGCCTCCCATAACACATGCTCATCAGCGTCAAGCTTATGTTGTACCGTTTTCTTTTTATCATATTTACTGCGCGTAGTTTGCTTACGTAGATCTTCGCGCAATTCTATACTCTCTTCACCGCGCAACAGGGGCCGACATTTTTCGGTCAGTTTTAAGACACCAAAACGGTCGTAGTCGACACCTAGATAGCTTCTGGCAACTAACTGTCGAAACACCGAGCGCCACTGCTGCTTGTTGAGCTCTTTACCAATATTCCAAATCGACAATTTTTGATGATTAAACTGCGTCACTTTATCGGTCAAGCTACCGGTTAACACATCGACAATATGATTGACGCCAAAGCTTTGTCCGGTCCGATAAACAGCTGACAGTACTTTGCGCGCAGCTTCTGTGCCATCCCATACGGGCACCGGCTGTAGGCAATTATCGCAGTTGCCACATGGCTGGTGTTCACTTTCACCAAAATAGCTCAGTAGCACTTGTCGCCGACAGCTGGTAATTTCGCATAAACCTAGGATCGCTTCCAATTTTTGCCGCTCGACCTGCTTAATTTCATCCGGCGCCTGAGAGCCCTCTACCATCTGGCGCAAGAACACCACATCTTGTAAACCATACACCATCCAAGCATTAGCTGGCTGTCCGTCACGCCCAGCTCTGCCAGTCTCTTGATAGTAGGCCTCAATACTCTTAGGCAAGTCTAAATGGGCAACAAAACGCACATTTGGTTTATCTATCCCCATCCCAAAAGCAATCGTAGCAACGATGATCACCTTGTCTTCCGTTAAAAAGCGATGCTGATGATGCTGTTTCAACTTCGCCGCTAGACCCGCGTGATAGGGAAGAGCATTCAACCCTTTAGTGCAGAGCCAGGCAGCGGTTTCTTCCACCCGCTTGCGAGAGAGGCAGTAAACTATTCCGGCATCTTGCGGGTGTTCCGATTGAATGAAAGCCAATAACTGCTCTCTCGCCCGGTCTTTTTGTCCAATGCGATAGCGGATGTTGGGGCGATCAAAACCTTGGATGAAAATATTGGTATTGCGCAGTTCCAGACGCTGTTCAATTTCAAGCTGAGTGCGAGAATCGGCGGTGGCAGTTAAAGCGATCCGCGGCGCATTGGGAAAGTTGTTGGCGAACTGGGCAATTTTAAGGTATTCGGGCCTAAAATCATGGCCCCATTGCGAGACACAGTGCGCTTCATCAATAGCGATTAAAGCGACATCGCACTGTGCTAACATCTGGAAGGTTTTTGGCTGCAGTAATCGCTCGGGGGCGATGTATAATAAATCCAACTCCCCACGCAACAGTTGCTGCTCAACTTCGTGTTGAATACTGTAATCTAATGACGAGTTAAGGTAGGCGGCATTGATGCCTAATTGCGAGAGCGCTGTCACTTGGTCGTGCATCAGTGCAATTAGCGGAGATACGACCACTGCAGTGCCTGATCTCAATAGCGCTGGCAGTTGATAACAGATAGATTTACCACCACCGGTCGGCATAATAACCAAAGTGTCTCGGCCTTCGACCACACTTTGAATAATCTCTTGTTGCGCAGCCCTGAAACCGTCATAACCAAACACGTCTTTTAGAACTTTTAGCGACTTTTCTAGCATATTTCCCCACAGCTATTGGGTTTAAAAAAACAATCCTTAGATTAGAGCGGACAACATTCTAACAGAGACCTTTGTTCTAAGTAGCTAACGAAGGCGATATTAAGTATATAATACCGTGAAAAATGCTATTTATCGCGATCAAAAGAAGTTTGGCGCCGATTTGTCAGCAAAGATCATCAACAGGAAAAATCTAGTGCTAAGTACTGGCTGTCATATATAGCACTTCTCAATTGCAACACCTTCACTCTTCCCGATAAATAGCTGTTTTTTACTGCAAACACTCCTAAATTCATCGACAGCGAGCAATAAACTGGTTAAATGTAATTAGAAAGTTTTGTCAGCCTACCCTCGCTATAACATCGCTGACTTATTCACATGTTCTCTAGGTTTATACTTTGAGTTAGAGTAGACTACGCGCTGTTAATTTTTCAGGGTATTCTCATGCAAACACAACCACAAAACAGTGCTATTACCGATTCTGAGTTAGATGCTTTAGAACTTTTTATTTTCTCCGACCTAGTTTCTGAAGAATCCTTAGACCTGATCGGCATTCATGGTTTTTTATGCGCTCTCGTCATATCTCCGGATCCTACTGAAGAAAGTGAGTGGATGGATATTTTGTTTGACGGCGAGCCTAAATGGAAGTCCGAGCAACAGCAAACTGAAATTAAAACCATTTTACGGCATTGGTTTTCCAGTATCCGCAGTGATATGGAAGATGATAGCGAGCTGGAAATGCCCTGCGAGCTAACCCTTGCAGTAGAAGACGGGGAAGAAATAGCCGACATCGAAACTTGGGCTCAAGCATTCATGGAAGCAGTATTTTTGACCGAGGATGCCTGGTACAGCGGTACCTCTCAAGAGCAAAAGGTCACTGAATTAATGTTACCTATTATGGTTGTATCCGACTTATTTGACGCTAAAGAGTTTCAAGAAATTCGTTGCAACCCAGACGTTTGTGAAGAAATGGCGAATGAAATTCCCGATATTTTAGTCGATCTATACCTTATTTTTCAAACCCCTGAAAAGTAATTTTTTCTAGTAAAAACATCCACTAGCATTAGTGTAAAGCTAACCTCCATCCATCGACAGCAGCTTATAGCATACTTTTTGTTGTAGGATGGAGCTCATTAACACTTGCTTTATCCTACGCCGATCTGCTGCCAATAAATTCTATTTCAGCAATACGAGGCGATCATTGTAATCCGCTGCTGATTCCATCCTCGCATAACCGCTGCGACTTCCTTGAACTTGCTGCATCTCACGAACATTGTCGGTAAATGCGATTTCGGCGAACTTATGTCCCATAGTGTTTATTTCCAAGCAGTATTTAGCCTGTGAGGATCACAAGTTTTGTAACACAAGAGAAGACAATATTTTGCCAATAAACTACTTCGAAAAATTAAGCCGTCAGTGAAAAATTTTTTATATTAAACCATTAATAAAGTATTAATCTTCTACAGCCATTATTTTTTCGGCAAATATGCAGCAAACTGATCGCGAAGCTGTGCAGGCCAGGGGAGCGAGCGAGGGACGGTCTCTTTTAAATCGACGAACACTAAAGTTATTTTACTCTCCAGCCGCAATTGTTCAGCGCAGTAGCCGAGCACTGTTAAATCTAAGCTTGTCGTACCAATTTTTAACACACTCAAATTAAAGACTAGCTGATCCTCTAAAAAACTCGGCGCAATAAAATTACTTTCAATCGCCACGGTGGGCACCCCAACCTTTTCAGCGATATGCATTTTTGCAAAAGAGTAATCTAAAGCCTGGGAAAACCACTGCTCAACCGTGGCATTAATCATTTCAAAATAGCGTGGATAGAACACTATCCCAGCGGGGTCACAGTGCTGAAAAAGCACCTTGTGATTGAGTTGATAAACTAACATGTTACACCCTCTTAAACGCCTAAATACTGTTGTAGAATAGTTTTCGACATAGCTTCAGGCAATCCACTAAATACCGTGCTGCCACGTTCTAAGATCACGCAGTGATCCGCCACTGGCAGTAACTCTTTAATGGTTTTATCGACAATTAAAATCGACTGGCCAGCGGCTTTTAGCTGCTTCACAGCCTGCCATATTTCCTGTCTAATAACCGGCGCTAGCCCCTCGGTTGCCTCATCCAAAATTAGCAGCTTTGGATTGGTCATTAGCGCCCGACCCACCGCCAGCATTTGCTGCTCTCCTCCCGACAAGCTATTGGCATATTGACTGCGCCTTTCAGCGAGTCGAGGAAACAGTGCTTCCACCTTTGCCAAATCCCAGTGATTATTGTGCTCGGCGCGCGCACGGGCCGCAACCAACAAGTTCTCAGTGACCGTTAAATTACTAAAACAGCGCCTCCCCTCCGGCACTAGCCCTATCCCCAAACGCGCGATTTGGTGTGAGGGCAATGTCGATATATCGACACCTAAAAAGTGCAAGCTGCCAGACGACGCCCTAGACATGCCGCAAATCGAGCGAATTGTAGTGGTTTTACCCATGCCATTGCGCCCCATGAGCGCGACCACTTGCCCTTCTTGAATCGAGAGATCAACCCCAAATAGCGCTTGCGACTGGCCGTAAAAGGTTGCTATCTGCGCTAGATTTAATAACACCGACATCGCTAATCCTCTCCCAAATACGCTTCACGTACTAGGGCATTGTTACGCACTTGTGCGACACTGCCAGTCATAATGATTTTTCCATAGACTAATACCGAAATTCTATCAGCCAGCGAAAATACCGCATCCATGTCGTGCTCTACCATCAAAATTGGCGCGCGCAAACGCAGCGTATCCAAAAACCCGGTGAGCTTTTTGGAGCCCTCGGCCCCCATTCCCGCCATTGGCTCGTCCAACAGAAAGGCTTTCGGTTGCTGCGCTAAAACCACCGCTATTTCTAATTGTCGGCGCTCACCGTGCGAGAGCTTAGCCGCACATACATCGGCTCTATTTTCTAAACCGACTTCTTTAAGACTCTCCATTGCCGAGGCGCGCAATACTTGATCATTGCCAATCGACTTAAAGAAACTATAACTCGACCCCTGGACTGCTTGCACCGCCAGCATCACGTTCCTCAATACTGAATACTCCATCGCCAGGGATGATATTTGAAAAGTTCGCCCCAAGCCCAACCGCGCTCTAGCGACGACATCTAAGTGGGTTATATCCTTACCCAAAAATTCAATCCGCCCTTGGTCGGCGCTGATTTCACCACAAATCTGTTTAATTAGCGTCGATTTACCCGCACCATTTGGGCCAATCACTGCGTGTATCTCATTGGGATATAAATCTAAACTCAAATCATCAGTGGCTTTTAATTGACCAAATGTTTTTACTAAATTTTTAATATTCAGGATCTTATCAGTCATGTTTAACCTCTCCTGCGAGCACGCCGACAATCCCACCGCGGGCAAATAGCACCACTGTTAACAACATCACCCCGAGAAAAAGCATCCAGTGCTCGGTCACTCCCCCCAGATAATACTCAAAGAGGATAAACAACCCCGCGCCAATTACCGGTCCAAATAACCGCCCCACACCCCCCAAAAGAACAAAGATCATAATTTCCCCCGAAGTGTGCCACGAGAACATGCCGGGACTGACAAAACGATTCAGATCTGCAAACAGCGCACCTGCTAAAGCGGTAATCATCGCCGAGATAACGAACGCGGTCAGCTTAATACCAAATGGACGGATGCCGACGGCGGCCAAGCGCTGTTCATTTTGTCGCGCAGCTTGCAGCGCGTTACCAAAATGTGAGTTCTTTAATCTTGAAACTAAAAAAATCACTGCCAGCAATAAACTAAAGCAGATAGCAAAGAAACTCAGCGGATCTAAGGTATTGATCGAAAAAAATTGGTTGCGTTGATAAATAGACAGGCCATCTTCACCGCCGTAGGCGGGCCAGGCAATCGAGAAGTAATAAATCATCTGCGCAAAGGCCAAGGTAATCATAATAAAATAAACGCCCTGGGTACGCAGGCTAAAATAACCTATTAATGCAGCTGCTAAGGCACTGATCAGAACAGCAAATAGCCAAATGAATAACATATTGGTGGTACCAAAAACAGCAAATCCAAACGCCGTGAATAGCAGTTCCTCATTCAGTGCATGGGAGGCTAAAATTCCTGTTACATAGCCTCCTATACCAAAAAAGGCAGCGTGGCCAAAAGAGACCATCCCTCCTAAGCCCAGTGCTAAATTGAGACCGACCCCCGCCATCGCCAAAATAGTCACTTTAGTCACTAAGGTAATATAAAAAGGTTCATCGAGGAAAAGTGCCAGTGCACTGAGCACTAGCAACGTGCTGACCACTGCGCCATTAAGGAGCTGTTCTCTGGTTAAATTAAGCATGTGCTGGCACCAACCCTTTAGGCTTAACCACTAAGATAACCGCCATTAATAAATAAATAGCCACTGAGGACAGCGCTCCACCAATACTGGCTGCCGATTCTGCAGGCAGCACTAAGGAGAGTAGATAGGGCAGTAAAAAGCGCCCCATAGTATCGACAATACCGACCAGTAACGCACCGATAAACGCCCCTTTAATCGAGCCAATCCCGCCGATAACCACTACCACAAACGCCAAGATAAGCACTGAGTCCCCCATCCCGACCTCAACCGATTGGATGGCGCCCAATAACGCTCCAGCCAACCCAGCTAAACCAGCACCTAAGGCAAACACTAACGTATACAAAGTGCGGATATCGACACCGAGCGCCGCGATCATTTCCCGGTCTGACTCCCCCGCTCTAATTTGCATTCCCAGCCGCGTTTTAGAAATAAGTAGATACAGGCCGACTGCGACTAGGACACCGATCAAAATAATGAATAATCGATAGCTAGAGTAGTCGAAAAAACCAAAGAGACTGATCGGTTTAGAGAGTAGTTCCGGTACATCCAGATACAGTGGGAACGCGCCAAACAACCAGCGTGTCGCCTCGGAAAATATTAATATTAGCGCATAGGTCGCCAGCACCTGATCTAGATGATCGCGTTGATACAGCCGGCGTATCACGCCAACTTCAATGATCGCACCCGCCATCGCCGCAACGACTAAACTGGCGATCAAACCCAACCAAAAAGAACCGCTGATTCCGGCAATTAAGGCGCAGGCGAAAGCACCGACCATATACAGCACACCGTGCGCCAAATTAATTAAGCCCATGACACCAAAGATTAAAGTCAGCCCCGCTGACATTAAAAACAGCATCATTGAAAACTGTAAACCATTGAGTAACTGCTCGAATATCAAAGTCGTAGTCATCGTAGTCCGACCTACTCTATTAGCGGTAATGAGACCTCTGCATAACTTACCCAGAGGGTATGATAACTGCGCTCGCAACGTTGTGCAGAGGTCTGGTAATATAAGAATTGAAATTTTTATCGATTGAACACCACAGCGGACAATCGATAAAAATCGCAAATTAATGATTAAAGGGTATTGATAGTGACTTTGCTTTTACCTAAATCAGCAGTTTTCTATCTTAGTCAACTGATCTTGATTGGCGAAAGCAGCAGGTGAACTGAGGCACTATTTAGTAATTTATTGACTAGCTGAAGCCGTGACTTTATTTTCCGTCACAGATTCAACTGGTAATAAATAAGACTTCAGAATGATAGGGACTGAAGCATCTGAATCGACTTTAATCAGTCAACGTCAAACTCATAAAGCACACTGACTGGCGTAGACATCAGCGTGATTTTCCAGAGCAGTGGCAATAATTTTATTGGTCAGCACTCCATTTTCCTCAATCACTTCTCGCACATAAATGTTCTGGATCGGATGTTGATTGGGGCCGAATTTAAAATCGCCGCGCACCGATGCAAAATTAGCCGCCGCAAGTGCCGCTCTAAAAGCGTCGCTATCTTTTACATCCGCACTCTGCATCGCCGATAGTATTAAATTGGCAGTATCGTAACCTTGACTTGCATATAGAGAAGGTAGACGTCCGTATTCAGCCTTGAACGTTTTGACGAATAATAGATTGGCTTTATTGTCTAAGTCCTTGCTCCACTGAGACGAATTTTTCACCCCGAGTGCCGCTTTGCCAATCGCCTTAAGAATACCTTGGTCGAAGGAGAAAGCAGGCCCCATCACCGGTAAGCCGACACCCGACTGCGTGTATTGCTTCATGAAGGAAATACCCATTCCGCCGGGTAAAAAGAAGTAGATACTATCTGCTCCCGAGGCGCGAATTTTAGCAATTTCTGCCGCGTAATCTTTCTGTCCCAGCTTGGTATAAGTCTCCCCGGCTAGCGCACCTTTAAATAAGCGCTTAAAGCCAACCAAAGCATCTTTTCCCGCAGGGTAGTTAGGGGCTAATATGTAAGGTTTAACAAACCCTGATTTACTGGCATAAGAGCCCATCGCCTCGTGCAAGTTATCATTTTGCCATGCCACATTGAAATAGTTTTTATGGCAGCGTTTACCGGCTAAAGCAGAGGGGCCAGCATTGGGAGAGAGATAAAATTTATTTTGCGCGACCGCATTCGGCACTACCGCCATCGCCAAGTTGGACCAGACAATCCCGGTCAAAATATCCACTTTTTCACGCTGGATCATTTTATCAGCGATTTGCACCGCTAGCGGTGGTTTGCGAGCATCATCTTCAACAACCACAGTTAAATCACTATTGTTGGCCTGTTTAACCGCCAACAAGAAGCCGTCTCGAATATCTATTCCCAAACTCGCCCCACCACCGGTTAAGGTGGTGATAAGGCCTACTTTAACCGGGGCTGCTATTGATACTATTGGCATTACAGCTGCTGAAACTGTAAGCCCCATTGCTATGACAATCGCTAATTTTTTCATTATCGTTACCCATCAAGTTATTGTTATATTGGTATCCCGCTGCAGCCTTCAACAACAGTGCTGCGGGTCTAGATATCAAACGCTATCCAACTACCTGCCAACGCTACATTTTGGTCCTTACTGTCCACAATTCAGGAAACAAAACGGTGTCTAACATTCGCCTTAAATATGAAACGCCTCCGGTACCTCCGGTGCCTTTTTTCAAACCTATGATTCGCTCGACTGTTGTAACATGATTAAACCGCCAACGTCTAAAATAATCTTCAAAATCAACAAGCTTTTCCGCTAATTCGTAAAGTGACCAGTATTTTTCAGGGTTTTTATAGACCGTTTGCCAGGCATCTTCCACCAGCTCGCTCGGCTGGTGTTTCTCTCGCCAGTTGCGCTGCTCAAGTACCGTTGATAAATCAAAGCCATTGCGCTGCAGCAACAGCAAAGTTTCATCGTACAAACTCGGCATCGCCAAAATCGCCTCGAGCTTTTCTGTCACCTCAGGATCGTGATCATGGGGCTTGAGCATCGCTAAATTTCGGTTACCGACCACAAATTCGATCGCCCGATACTGATAAGATTGGAAACCAGACGACTGGCCCAAGCTTTCACGAAAACTAGTGTATTCACTGGGAGTCATTGTGCGCAGTACATCCCACGCGCTGTTCAACTGTTCAAAGATGCGCGAGACACGAGACAAGTGCTTAAAAGCCGGGTGCAGCTGATCGGCACGAATTTGCTGCAATGCCGCCCCCATTTCATGTATAGCCAGTTTCAACCACAGCTCTGAGGTCTGATGCTGAATAATAAACAACATCTCATCGTGAGCATCAGACAAAGGTTGCTGGCTATTTAAAATACTATCTAGCTGCAAATAGTCTCCATACGACATTTTGTCATTGAAATCCATTTCTGCACCTTCTGATGCGGGATTATAAGGGCAACTCATTCAATTATTTCCTAAACATGCGTTACTTGCCAGTCGATCAGTCACGTGCAGAGCGACCGGAACGCGTTAAATTCGATCCTAAAACCACCGATTACCAGTAAAAAACAGTCAAATATATCGCCGTGCTAAGCTAGCTATTTGCAACCTGCCGACACTAGACGGGCTAGGCATGTTTTATAATGACTAAACTGCAATTAATGGCACTAATGTGAGTAGTAAACTGCCTATTTAAGTTAATACTGCCAACAAATCAAAACAATTTCAAGCTTAAAATTTCAAGCTTAAAGCAAACTCATAAATACTCAATGAGTCCAGTTAGTTTTACTTCCTGCAGCCCCTCAACTAGCCTCAACTTCTAAAGTGTTGCTTAGAGAGCTCTGCAGAACGCTGCGAGCGCAGTTATCATACCCTCTGAGTCATGCAGGGCTCTCGCTTAAACATTTAAGACTGCACTCGATACCAGTAATAGTAGCGCTGCTCAAAACCTAATTTTCGATAGAGATTAATCGCCGCAACATTATTAGCAACCACTTGTAGGTAACTATAGCTCGCCCCGTTTTCTCGCCCCCACTGCAACAGCGCATTGACTAATTGAAAAGCGCATCCTTGTCCCCTATATTCTGCAGCGATCTGCAGATCAAAGATGCCGATAAACTCTCGATGCAACACAGCTAAGCCACAGGCAACCTCCCGCCCATCTCGCTGCAAAACCACCGGCATAATTGGGTCTTTTATGCGGGTTAATATTTGCAAATGAGATTGCTGCTCAGAGATTGAACTATTGATAATATTACAATAGCTCTGCATCCACTGACTTGGACTTTTAACTATCAGATTAACGGGTGAGCAGTCATTAGGCAGTAATCGCCGCGCCAAAACTAACGACTTATCTTGGTATTGATAACCGATAGAATTCAGGTATTTATCGAAGGCATTGTTCTCGGTAAAAGACGGAATACGGATAACACTAGGCTGTTGTTTTTGTTTGAAATAATTCTCTATGTAGGCAATTAACGCTGGATATTCGCTATCTTGTAACTCCAGTAGATTAGCAGAATTAGCCCTTTTAGTATGACCTTGTGCACAGCGCAATACGATGCCCTTATCCTCAATTTGCTCTAGAGCTGGCCAGGCACTAAACGCTGCATATTCTAACTGCTTATTGGTTACCATATTTTAATATTACCGCAAGTAAATGCGTCGCTCAATCTAAGGAGCAACCTAAAATGTACAGCTATAAGGAACCTTTAAACAAGTCACACTAACCCCTGGCGTACAGAGAAATTGGGGATTAAAGAACGGTTATAGATATACTGATGCGCTGACCAAAGCACAAATTCCTCTGCGCGTCCCATAAAACATGTTCAGCGATTCTCTAAAGGAAATGCTTGTAAGAATCCACTCTGCGCTAAAAACACCACTGAGTCGCGAGAACAATTTAGCTCAGCTAGAGTAAAAATCACTCTTCTTGACTTATCTAAAAATTAACCTAATATGTTATCTTCCAACAAAAATAAAAAGCGAGACCGAATGAAAAAATTAATCATAACATGCGCAGCTTTAGCTCTTTTATCAGCCTGTAATGGAGGCCTCAAGCCACAATTACAGCAGCAAGTTTTAAGTAGCCCATCACTTAACGATCAACAGCTATTGGCTGAATTCAAGGACCGAGAATTTTCGGTTAACGTTTTATCAGGTAGTCGTTCTGGACGCTATAATTTCAAATATAATGCCGACGGCACGGTCGATATCCAAACAGCAGGCTATAACGGCTCGAAGAGCTGGTCGATAAAAAACGCTCAACTCTGTGTCAAAACATGTCATTCGTATTATAAAGATCAAGCCACGGGAATTCTCTACGGCACCACAAATGACAAAATCACCGCGATTCTCAATCCAAAATAACCACTAACCAAGTTCTTTAAACATATGAAGAGCTTGGATATTTTAATCAATTTTGCCAGTAGATAACCTGCAACGCCTTTGATTAGCGGGATATATCTATGTGTGTACGAGACCTGATACTGCATTTTCCCGGTCGATAACTAAGTACCTATTTCCGCGATCCGCGATCCGCGAAAGAGCACGCCTGTAATTACCAGCCTTTAGCAAGCTTCCGACCAAGGAGATAAACTCTTAGTTATCCACCCTACGGGGCGTGCGCGACTTGTTCAGAGTCTCCTTAAGTAACTCACACAGCAAAGTGACAAGTTAAGCGCTATATATAATGCTAAACTACGCTCACTTATTGCACTAACACTTATCGGAGGCAGTTTGAATTCAACTATAAAACATCATTTAGCGACCGGCCTGGCATTTTCATTTTTGATTGCCTGGTATTATTCACTCCAACATTTTGGTTTTTTCGACTTCGCAACGAATTTAATGCCGACGGACTATCACGGAGCTGGATTAATGTTTGGTATAGGATTGGGCATGGCGCCAGCTTTTTTTATCTGGAGCCGCTTCAATAGATGGGTAGAGAAAAAACTCGATATAAAAGGCATCTATATCGAAGACAGTTACTACGATGAGAAGACTAAACGCTGAATCTCTGGCTTGTGGGTAGATGCAGAGCATGAAGGTCACTGCTACAGCTTAAATATAGCCAATAAAAAGCCCCTTACGGGGCTAGATAGTAAAGATTATAGATGCTGAATTCGATTCAAACCAGCAATCGCGGCAACCCGATAAGCTTCAGCCATCGTCGGGTAGTTAAAGGTAGTGTTGACAAAATATGCAAGGGTATTTCCCTCGCCTTTTTGTTGCATAATTGCCTGGCCAATGTGAATGATCTCAGACGCTTGGTCACCAAAACAGTGAATTCCCAAAATAGCCAGTGTCTCAGGATCAAACAGAATTTTTAACATTCCTACTGGCTGACTAGTTATTTGCGCCCTGGCGGTATCTTTAAAGAACGCCTGCCCAACTTCATAGGGAATACAGTCAGTAGTTAGCTCTTCTTCAGTTCTGCCAATAGAGCTAATTTCTGGGATAGTGTAAATGCCGGTTGGCACTTCATCAATGTATCTGAAATCATTATTGCCAATTATATCAGCCGCAGTAGAGCGTCCCTGATCTATCGCTGCTGACGCTAAGCTTGGCCAACCAATGACGTCACCGACTGCTGAAATTCCTTCAACGGCTGTACGATAGCGTTCATCAATTTCTAACTGGCCACGACTATTTGCCGATAGACCCGCATTTTCAAGCTTTAGAGCAGCGGTGTTACCAGTACGACCATTACACCATAAGAAAGCATCTGCTCTAATTTTTTTACCTGATTTCAAGCACAGTGTAATACCACGCTCATCACCATCGACACTGGTATAATCTTCATTGTGACGAATTTTAACTGCGGTATTGCGCAGGTGGTAACTGAGTGCATCAGATATTTCACCATCGAGAAATGATAACAGTCGGCCACGGGTATCGATCAGATCAACTTTGACCCCTAAACCACTAAAGATAGAGGCATATTCACAGCCGATCACACCAGCGCCAAAAATAACTATAGTACGCGGCGTATGGTTGAGCTTTAAAATCGTATCGGAATTGTAAATACGTGGATGATTAAAATCGATATCGGGCGGGCAATAAGGGCTAGATCCAGTGGCAATAACAATGTTTTTAGCACGTATCGTCTCATCACCTTTGATTGTTCCCTTCACCAGCAAGGTATTTGAATCTTGAAATTCAGCTTGACCAAAGAACACATCGACACGGTTGCGCGCATAAAAATTAGTCCGCAACATCACTTGATTGGCCATTACTTTTTCGGCGCGGTCTAACACTTTTTGGAATGAAAACCAGCGGGGCTCGCCGATTTCTCGGAACATCGGATTAGTATTAAATTCAACAATCTGCTTTACCGAATGACGAAGCGCTTTGGAAGGTATAGTCCCTTTGTGGGTACAGTTGCCGCCAACTGCTGGTTGCTCTTCAACAATTGCGACTCTCTTGCCGTGTTTAGCTGCATTCATTGCAGCGCCTTCGCCAGCAGGTCCAGATCCAATTACTACGACATCATAATCATAATCAGCCATTAACAGTTCCTTCCTCAATTTTGTGTGTGTGGAACCTTTGGATGATTATTATATTCATTTCTCTATCCATAGGCCTCTTAATAGAAACGCAGTATTTCGATTTACAATCCAATCTAGAAAATCACACTTTCTAAACTAGCCAAAAATGACTACTTCGATCTCTCTTACTCTCTATATCTTACGCTTTACTTGCGCTTCATAACCCAGATCAGCCAGTTGAGACTTAGCAGCTTCTCTAGAGGTTCTATCGTTCTCATCGTCACATATTTGCTTGTCGCCGGCGCATATATCACAAGCGGTGTCCATGCCCAGTGCCGCCATACCGCCACATGATCCAGCGATCGGCTTATTACCTAAAATAACCCCGACGGACATCGCGATCACTACCGTTAATAACACTATAAATACCGCTATAAATGTTCCCATGATTTCCTCGATTTCAGTGAATAGCCATCAATGACTGCATAAATTATTGTACAATACGTTGCGCAAAACCGGGTGTCATTTTTTCGATAAAACCGGTTTTTCCTTTGATAATAAAAAAAGCTTCAATCCCATTATCTATCGCATAAAGATAGGATTTTTCAACTCCCATCGCTAGAAATGCTGTGGCGAGCCCATCAGCTAGCGCGCAATTTTCCGCTAGAACGGTCACTGATGCTAAATTATGGGTTATCGGCCGACCAGTAGCTGTATCGATTATATGCGAATAGCGACGTCCCTGCTCTTCAAAGTAATTTCGATAATCACCTGAGGTCGCCACCGCGACATCATCAACTCTAACCACTCGCTGCACAGTGCGACCAGCGATCGGGCTTTCAATAGCAATTCGCCACGGCTGACTTTGAGGCTTTAATCCTCGGGAAACCAGCTCGCCACCTATTTCAACCAGATAGGCTGTAAAGCCGGCATCAGCCACTATTTTTGCCAACTGATCGACGGCATAACCTTTCGCTATGGAAGAGAGGTCTAAGTATAAATCAGCTTCTTTCTTAATTTTATTATCAGCTAACAACTTTAAATGCTGATAGCCAACTCGCTTTCGGATGGCAGCTATTTGTTCAGCACTAGGTGCTTTGGTGACTCGTTTATCCGGTCCAAAGCCCCATAAATTGATCAGTGGTCCGACCGTAATATCATATGCACCAGCAGATTGAACACTGATCTTTCTAGCCATCTCTAAAACACGATACAACTGCGCAGACACTTTTTGCGCAGTGCCACTGGCGGTTTTATTAAACAGTGATAATTCGGAATTCGGGATGTAGGTAGACATAGCCTGGTTAATATCTAGCAACCGCAGATCAATTTTTGCCTGTAAATTAGCCGTTTGTTCTGCAGTGAAGCTGCTCTTTGCAACCCAGGTAATATGATAAGTAGTCCCCATGGTCCGACCTTCGATAGCGACGAGTTTCTGCTCGGCAAAGGCCAGACTAATAGTTAGCGGGCTGACTACAAAAACGGCCAGCAGATAAACTGCTAGCCGTTGCAAGGTACGCTTTAAAAAAGCTTTAAACGCACCAAATATCGAGGTTAACATCAAGTTTAACCACCAAAGTCATCAAGTAAGATATTTTCAGGTTCAACCCCTAAGTCCTCAAGCAACTTAATCACTGCCGAGTTCATCATCGGTGGCCCACACATGTAAAATTCACAATCTTCAGGTGCATCGTGATCCTGCAGATAGTTTTCAAATAACACATTGTGAATGAAACCTGTCATCCCCTCCCAGTTGTCTTCTGGCTGTGGGTCAGACAGTGCTAGGTGCCATTTAAAGTTTTCGTTTTCCGCAGCTAGCTGGTCATACTCTTCAGAATAGAATGCTTCACGAAGTGAACGTGCACCGTACCAGAAAGATATTTTACGGGTAGAGTTCAGACGCTTCAATTGATCAAAGATGTGCGAACGCATTGGTGCCATACCTGCACCACCGCCAACAAAGACCATTTCTGCATCGGTATCTTTAGCAAAAAACTCACCAAAGGGACCATACACGTCTATCGTATCACCTGGCTTAAGGTTAAAGACGAAAGAGGACATTATCCCAGGAGGAATTCCCTGACTACCTGGAGGGGGAGATGCAATCCGGATATTAAACTTAACAATCCCCTTTTCACCGGGGTAGTTTGCCATAGAATAGGCGCGGATGGTGGTTTCAGTAACCGTTGAAACATTGTCCCAAACATTGAACTTATCCCAATCACCGCGATACTCTTCATCAATATCAAAGGTTTTGTAGTCAACCACATGAGGAGGACACTCTAATTGCACATAGCCCCCCGCACGGAAATTTACTACTTCACCATCGGGAATTTTTAAAGTTAACTCTTTAATAAAAGTAGCTACGTTAGGGTTAGACTCAACCGTACAGGTCCACTTTTTAACCCCGAAGATTTCTTCTTCGAGGTCAAGTTCCATGTCTTCTTTAACTGCAACTTGACATGCGAGACGCCAGCCTTCTTTTGCTTCACGCATCGTAAAATGAGATTCTTCAGTGGGTAGCATAGAGCCGCCCCCTTCAAGAACCTGACACTTACACTGCGCACAAGTACCACCGCCACCACAAGCTGAAGGGATAAAAACGCCCATTTCAGAGAGGGTCTGCAGCAATTTCCCACCTGCGGGAACTACAACTTTTTTATCCGGGTCATTATTAATATTAATAGTGACATCACCGGAACTTACTAATTTTGAACGAGCAGCCAATATCACCGCAACTAGTGCAAGCACTACCACGGTAAACATGACAACCCCGAGAATTATTTCAGCATTCATGGCTATAATATTCCTTTGTTAATTATCATGTATTAAAGCTGTACGCCGGAAAAAGACATAAACCCTAGTGCCATCAGTCCCACTGAGATAAAGGTAATACCCAATCCCTGTAGCCCTGCTGGTACATCTGAGTACTTTAATTTTTCACGAATTCCGGCAAGTGTCGCAATGGCTAACGCCCAACCGAGACCAGCACCCATTCCGTAAACAACAGATTCACCGAAATTATAGTCGCGTTCAACCATAAATAACGCCGCACCCATGATGGCACAGTTTACCGTGATTAAAGGTAAGAAAACCCCCAGTGCGTTATACAGCGCGGGGAAGAACTTATCTAATACCATTTCCAAGATTTGCACTAAAGCAGCAATAACCCCGATATAAGAAATATAGCCTAGAAAGCTAAGATCGACTTCAGGAAGACCTGCCCATGCAAGCGCACCTTCACGCAACAACAAGTTATATAACAAGTTGTTAATCGGAGTGGTAATGGTTAGCACCACGATAACTGCTATTCCCAAGCCTATCGCAGTTTGCACTTTCTTCGAAATAGCAAGAAAGGTACACATACCTAAGAAAAACGATAGCGCCATATTTTCAATAAAAACGGCTTTAACAAACAGACTAATATACTGTTCCATTATATCGCCTCCTTCTTACTATTTTTACAGATAACAAAGTCCGGCTTTTCAACTTGACTCACATCGAAAGTACGCATCAACCAGATCATTAGTCCAATGATAAAAAATGCACTAGGTGGAAGTAACAGCAGGCCGTTACTCATGTACCAACCATCGTTGGTCACTAGCGGCAGTATTTCTATGCCAAACAAACTGCCGGCACCAAATAGTTCGCGAATAAAGCCGACGAACATCAAAACAGCACCGTAACCTAAACCATTGCCAATACCATCTAAGAAAGAAGGTAGCGGTGGGTTCTTCATCGCAAATGCTTCGGCACGCCCCATTACGATACAGTTGGTGATAATTAAACCAACAAATACTGATAGTTGCTTTGAAGTATCGTAAGCAACCGCTTTTAGGATTTGATCAACCACTATTACCAGTGATGCAATAATTGTCATTTGACAAATAATACGTATCGAACTGGGCATTTGGTTGCGCATCAATGAAACAAACATGCTGGAAAATGCTGTCACAGCCATCACAGCCAGTGTCATTACCAACGCTGTGTTTAAGTTTGATGTTACCGCTAGCGCCGAACAAACACCCAATATTTGCAATGCAATTGGGTTGTTGGTAAAAATAGGCTTAACGATCATATCTCTCATTTCAGACATCGTTTAACTCTCCCCTGCTTTTAGCTTAGTTAGATAGGTAGCAAAACCATTTTCGCCCATCCAAAACTTCACTAAGTTGGTCACACCGTTACTGGTTAAAGTAGCACCTGATAAAGCATCTATTTTAAACTCAGACCCAGCAGCACTATGATCAACGGCACCTTTTACTAAGCCAAGCATCGGCTCCATTGAACCTTGTGCATAGACTTTTTTGCCAGGCCACAGCGCCTTCCACTTAGGATTATCCACTTCACCACCTAAACCCGGTGTTTCGCCATGTGCATAAAAGCCAAAGCCGACAACCGTATTTAAATCTTTTTCCAATGCGAGGAATCCGTACAGCGTTGACCAGAGACCATAGCCATGGACCGGAAGAATTACTTTTTCCAGTTGACCAGCTTGATTGACCAGATAGACCGGCATTACGTTCGCAGTGCGCTTAATAGACGCTATATCTATTTTGCGCGGCAGTGGTGATGATAGTGAAGGCTCTTTCGCGGCACGCTTAGAGTCTTTATATCCCACTGGCTTATCAACATACTCGCCAGTTTTTAAACTGACGTATTTGGTGATAATTTTTTCAGCGAACAGTTTCTGCACATCTTGACCTTGATAGTCAATTTTTGCAGCGGCTAAAATATTAGTTTGACGGTCTAGTTCTTTGTTTGCCAGCTGCATCGGCTTTAGTAATACCGCTGCTGTGGATACTATTACTGAGCAAACAACACAGAGCAATACCGTGACAGTAATTGTTCTGCCGATTGAATCGTTATTAGCTGCCATGACGTAATAACCTCCGCTTAATATTTGCCTGCACTACGAAGTTATCGATCAGGGGAGCAAATAAGTTACCAAATAGAATTGCCAGCATCATACCTTCTGGGAAGGCTGGGTTAACCACGCGAATTAGCACCACCATGATCCCAATTAAGGCACCAAAATACCATTTACCGGTATTGGTCATCGACGCAGAGATCGGATCGGTAGCCATAAAGAACATACCAAAGGCAAACCCACCTAAGACCATGTGCCAGTAGAATGGCAATGCAAACATCGGATTGCTTTCAGAACCGATCAGGTTGAAGATCACACTCATCGCGACCATACCTGCAAACACCCCGGCGACAATTCGCCAGGCAGCTAATCGCATCACCACCAGTGCCCCGCCACCGATCAAGATAGCAAAAGTAGATACCTCGCCGACAGAACCTTGTATTTGACCCATGAATGCCTGCATCCAGGTGATACTGCTTTCGAGCGCTTCGATACCACCAACCGCGGCAATACTCAGCGGAGTTGCACCGGTATAACCATCAACGGCGGTCCAAATTGCATCACCTGACATTTGTGCAGGATAGGCAAAAAACAAGAAAGCACGACCAGTCAACGCTGGGTTGAGGAAGTTTTTCCCGGTGCCACCGAACACTTCTTTACCAATTACCACACCAAAACTGATGCCTAAGGCAACCTGCCACAACGGGATTGAAGGAGGAAGTGTCAGCGAGAACAAAATAGAGGTAACAAAGAAGCCTTCGTTCACTTCGTGACCACGTTTCATGGCAAACAGCACTTCCCAGAATCCACCTACGACAAAAGTCACTGCGTAAATAGGAAGCCAGTAAAGCGCACCGTGGATAATATTATCCCACAAGCTGCTAGCATCGAAACCTGTTAGTGAACCGGCGATAGCGCCACGCCAACCAGCAGCTTCAGTGAGCCCCATAGTTGCCATGGCATTATTTGCCTGCAATCCCACATTGTACAAACCAAATAATACGGCTGGAAAAGTACAGATCCACACTAGAATCATCATGCGTTTTAAATCGACACCATCACGTACATGAGCAGCTGCTTTAGTTACGTGGCCAGGTGTGTAGAAAATCGTATCCGCCGCTTCGAAAAGTGCATACCAATTTTCAAATTTACCGCCTTTATGGAAATGCGGCTCCATTTTATCAAGAATATTTCTCAAACTCATGGTGTTAAGCCTCTCTCTCGATGCGTGTTAAATTATCGCGAAGAATTGGGCCGTATTCATACTTACCTGGGCAGGCAAAAGTACAGAGGGCTAAATCTTCTTCATCGAGTTCTAAAGCACCTAAATCCATCGCCGCCACTATATCTCCAGTGACTAGTGCACGCAGTAGCTGTGTGGGTAGGATATCCATTGGCATTAGTCGCTCAAATTGACCAACCGGAAGCATCGCTCTCTCTGAACCATTGGTGGTGGTCGAGAAACTAAATTTCTTAGTCTTATTTAAAGCGGAGATAAATATATTAAGCACTGAGTATTGATTGGCACCCGGTACGGCCCATCCCATAAACTCACGTTTATCGCCCTGCTTAAGAACGGTCACTTGGTTGGCATAGCGGCCTAAATAATCAAGTTCGTCAGCGGCTGTCCGGCCATTCCAGATTGATCCAGAAATAACTCGGTTACCCAAAGTGTCTACTGTCCCAGTAATTAAATCAGTTATTTTTGCGCCTATTCTGGTTCGCACCAACAGCGGCTTATCTACGACAGGACCGGCAATAGATATAATCCGCTCTACTGATAATTTACCTTCTGTAAATAATTTTCCGATCGCCACAACATCTTGATAGCCAATCGTCCACACCGTGTAATTACGTGAAACTGGCTCTAGAAAATGTATATGAGTTCCAACGTTACCCGCAGGATGGACACCGGAAAATTCTTCAACAACCACACCTTCGACAGTGGCAACATCAGCCCCTGCAGCTTTACAAAGGTAAACTTTCCCCGCTGTTAGCTTGGTCAGTAAAGTTAGTCCACGACTGAAATCAGCCGCATTTTCTGCGATGATCAGAGCAGGGTCTGCCGCGAGAGGATTGGTATCAATAGCCGTGACAAAAATGGCTTTTGCAGTAGTATTGCTCGCAGGTATTTTAGAGAAAGGACGAGTACGCAATGCACTCCAAAGCCCAGACACCTGCAATTGTTCAGCGACTTGTTCAGCGGTTAAATCCGCCAACTCTTCTACAGAGTATTTTGTAAACTCTATAGATTCTTCAGTTTCATCAACATCGATAACCACAGAGAGCAACATTCGACGCTCGCCACGATTAATTTCTTTTACAGTACCAGCTGCTGGCGCTGTAAAATGCACACCTTCTGTCTTCTTGTCAGAAAAGATCAATTGACCGAGTTTAACTCGATCTCCCACCTTGACGGCCATTGTTGGCTTACAGCCAACATAGTCAGGGCCACTCACGGCGACCGAATGCACTTTATTCGACTCAGAAATACTCTGCGCCGTAGTGCCTAAAATCGGTAGATCTAGACCTTTGTTGATCTTGATCATACACTTCACCCAATCACGATTATAAATTTTCGAAAAATTATTATTGTTCACGCGAGACTGTAAAACTTAACTCAGAACGCAGTGTTTATTATTTATACTACAACAATATTCCCCACCAAAAAACTTGTCGATTATACATGAGCTTACACGTTCTATCATAGACAGCTTAGTCAGAAACCTGACAAAAACATAAAAAAAACCACTATAGGGAGCAAATACCTGCAATTTATAGGTCTTTTGCTTATTTGTTTTGTTTTCAAACTGACTAGTTTTTCACCCGATTAATCGACACTAACGATCCTTTATCTAACACTATAGCTACTTATTATACGCTTACACAACAGCCGGCACTCCCCCTAGCACTTAGCAAAAAAAACATTCCACACCTACACCTACAAGTCGAACTCATACCGACAAAGATAAGCGTCTACTCCAGCTCAAGAGGTAACTTTTAGTTAACACACTGGCAGCCATAAAAAAGCCCGGCATCAAATCAATGAGGCCAGGCCAATTAAGAACACGCTATATCTGTTTTCCGATCAACAGAAAAATTACACTTTAATTTTTTCGCGCAATCTAATATTTAGCTCTTTCAACTGCTCTTTACTCACCTCACCAGGCGCATTCGTCAGAGGACAAGCAGCAGTCTGAGTCTTAGGAAAAGCGATCACTTCACGAATAGATTCAGTACCGGCCATCAACATAATTAATCGATCTAGACCAAAAGCCAAACCGCCATGTGGTGGTGCACCAAATTTCAGAGCGTTTAGCAAAAAGCCAAATTTTTCTTCTGCTTCATCATCGGAAATACCCAGGCAGCGGAACACTGCTTTTTGCATTTCACTCTGATGAATACGAATTGATCCGCCACCTAGCTCACAACCATTTAACACCATGTCGTAAGCGACAGACTGTGCAGCCAACGGATCAGCCTCTAGTTCTTGCACAGTACAGCTTGGCGCGGTGAACGGGTGGTGAATTGCAGTAATACCGCCATCAGATGTTTTTTCGAACATCGGCCAATCGACAACCCACAACGGTGCCCACTCACAAGTGAGCATATTCAAATCAACACCAACTTTGTTGCGTAGAGCACCTAACGCCTCATTGACAATGTTAGTTTTATCTGCGCCAAAGAAGACCAAATCACCATCTTTTGCCTCTAGCCGCTGCATGATCTGCATAGCAACTTCTTCGCCCAAAAACTTAACGATTGGAGACTGTAGACCTTCGGCACCCTTTGCCAGATCATTGACTTTAATCCAAGCTAAGCCACGCGCTCCGTAGATCCCGACAAACTTAGTGTACTCGTCAATCAGCTTGCGGGTCAGAGTAGCACCACCTGGAACTTTAAGGGCAGCCACTCTAGAGCCTGCATCATTGGCGGGACCGGCAAACACCTTAAACTCAATATCAACCATTAAATCACCGACATCCACCAGCTGCATTGGGTTACGCAAATCCGGCTTGTCCGACCCGTACTTAGACATTGCCTCTGCATATGTCATGTGCGGAAACACACCCAATGCAACGTTTAACTTTTCCTGAAACAAACCAGTGATCATTTTCTCGGTCACAGCCATTATTTCATCTTGACCCATAAATGACATTTCTATGTCAATCTGGGTGAACTCTGGCTGGCGATCTGCACGTAAATCTTCATCGCGAAAGCACTTGGCAATTTGATAGTAACGGTCAAAACCAGACACCATCAACAGCTGCTTAAATAACTGCGGAGACTGTGGCAAGGCAAAGAAATTCCCCTCGTGGGTACGCGAAGGCACTATATAATCACGCGCGCCCTCAGGAGTTGCGCGAGTAAGAATTGGCGTTTCAATATCAAGAAAGCCATTGCTATCTAAATAGCTGCGAATGTAGGAGCTAACCGACGCTCGCAGACGCAGCTTTTGCTGCATTTCAGGGCGACGCAAATCCATGAAACGGTTCTTTAATCTGACTTCTTCACTAACTTGCTGGTGATCATCTAATTGAAAAGGCGGCGTTTCGGACTTATTAAGTACCACCAACTCCTTACCAAGAATCTCAACTTCACCCGTACCCATATCAGCATTAACCGTGCCATCGGGACGATTACGCACCAGGCCATGAATCTCAATGACGTATTCATTACGTACGGAGTCGGCAACGGCAAAGCTAGCTTCGCGATCTGGATCAAATACTACTTGTACTATACCCTCGCGATCGCGAACATCTAAAAAAATAACGCCACCGTGGTCTCTACGACGATGAACCCAGCCGACCAATGTAACTTCTTCACCCACTTGCTCTTTTCGCAAGTCGCCGCAATAATGACTGCGCATAATGTATTCCTATTGAAATTATCTAAACTATGGTTGATAGCCATGCGCCTTAAGGCAAGAAGCCGGACGCACTGCTCTTTATAAAATTTATTTTCGTATATTAAGAAAGTTCTGTATAACTTACCCAGAGGGTATGATAACTGCGCTCGCAACGTTATGCAGGGGCTTCATTAACTTTAACTTTAACTTTGAGTGGTACTGCTTTTAGACGCAGCATTTGAGACTGATGCAGATTTACTGGTGCTTTTATCTGTAGTGCTCTTATCTGAAGCAGCTTTTTCTGAACTACTTTTATCGGTAATACTTTCTTTGGCAGCATTTCCTTTTTCAGATTTTTCAGCTGAATCACCGCTTGCTGATTCGCTACTGGCACCTGCTTCATTACTTGATGCCAAGTTTTTCTTATTACCTGTTTTAAAGTCAGTTTCATACCAACCACTACCCGCTAATCTAAAAGAAGGTGCTGATACTTGCTTGGTTACTTTATCACTCTGACAAGAAACACAGTTAGGCAGTGCCGACGCACTGCTCATCACAAGCTTTTCAAATGTGTGATCGCACTGATCGCAGGTAAAGTCAAAAATTGGCATTCTTCAATCCATCATTAATCAAAGCGTCGGATTATACCTCAATAGAGGCGCTTTGTGTGGGATAAAACAGATAATTACAGCACAATATAGCCGACCGATAAACGGGATCTAAACAACTGCCACAAAACTCACTTTAGCCTCGAGCAAAGCTGTAACTTTTTGCCGTATTGCGGCAATCTCTTGCGCGGAGTACGGCTTGAAAGACTGCTTGCCCCAGACAGGCGCAGGCCAAGCGACATCTGAGTCATAACGTACTATATGATGGATATGTAACTGTTTCACCATATTACCCAAAGCCGCCACATTCATTTTAGTGGCACTAAATCCATCCGCTAGCGCAGCACTTAAATCACAGGATTCCGCCATCATCAACTCTCTATCAGCTAATGACAGATGGTACAGTTCTGACACCGCGGCACGGCGCGGCACTAACACAAACCAAGGAAACTGCTGGTCATTCATCAACAGCAGTCGACACAAAGGCATTTCACCTAAAAATATACAGTCATTTTCTAGCTGTGGATCTAATACAAAATCCATTTCTAACCTATCCATTACCATCTCCCCTACTGAGTAATTATTTGATCAGTTTAGTAGTTTTAATGCTGTAAAGCAGTTAAATCTGCGGATTAACGCTCGATTATCAAAAAAGCCGATCAGCGCCTCTGTGCTCAGTAAACAGCGGTCTTTTGCTCTGTTTAATGATATCTATCCCAGCAGCAGTATATTTTGCTGATTATAACTGCAGTTTAAAGACGAACTTGTTAAGATCGGCCCAACACTCATTAACAGTTACTATTATGCCTTTTGAACTTAAGATACTGCACAGCATTAATCAAATTGAGGCCCGCTCCTGGAACAACCTATGCGGTCTAGATTACCCATTTTTACGCCACGAATTTTTATTGGCGCTTGAAGAAAGCGGTTGCACCACCAAGAAAACCGGTTGGCAAGTGAGTCATATCACCGTATACCAGCAAGAATCTCTGGTATGCATTATGCCAATGTATCAAAAAACCAATTCAAACGGTGAGTATGTCTTCGACTGGGACTGGGCCGATGCCTACGCACGCAACCACCTAAACTACTACCCTAAACTATTGACAGCCATTCCTTTTAGCCCCTGTTACGGCCCTAGAATTGCCAGTAAAATTGAGCTTTGCAAAGTATTACCTTTCATTGTTGAGCAGCTTAAAAGTATATGTCGAGAATACGGTTTTTCCGGCTGGCACGGTCTATTTCACAGCGCCAATGAAAACAAACAACTCGCAGCGCAGCAACTATTAACCAGACAGGGATTGCAATATCACTGGCACAACCAGCAATACCGCAGTTTTGAGCACTACCTAAGCAGTTTCACCTCACGAAAACGTAAAAACATTAAGCGAGAAAGGCGCATAGTCACTGAACAGCAAGTGACGATTCACACAGTAGAAGGTCCGGAAATAGACCCTTTTTTACTCGAAGAATTCTACCACTGCTATCAGTTGACCTATTTAAAAAGAGACAGACAAGGCTACTTAAATATTGAATTTTTTGCCTTACTACTGAAAAGCCTAGCTAGTCATATCGTCTTATTTGTCGCTAAGCATCAGCACAAAACCGTGGCTTGTGCCTGGTGTTTTAAAAACACCGACCCAGAAGATGCAGTGCTGTATGGAAGGTATTGGGGATCACTGGATGATTTTGACAACTTACACTTTGAAACTTGCTACTACAAGGGACTGGAGTACTGCATTGAACACAACATCCAACGCTTTGATCCAGGCGCCCAAGGCGAGCATAAAATTCAACGTGGCTTTGAACCTATCATCACTTACTCAAGCCACTACATTGCCCATCCTGAATTTAGCCTCGCAATCGCTGATTTTCTAGAGCGAGAAACTCAGGCAATTCAAGACTACAAACCACAGCTAGAAAGCTTACTACCGTTTAAAAAAGCAACCTAAAAATCACCGGCTGGATTTCTGCAATTGCTACTGGCTGAGTGCACAGCAGCGCCGTTTACCCTGCGCAATAACTGAGCAACAAAAATTCAAAAAAATATTACTATCCATTGAATATAATTTGAGAACAACGGTCATTAACAGAGGAAAGCTAGCTTTGTACGGATTTTTACCAGAGTTTTGATTCAGAAATCGCCAGTGTTCTAAAGGAATCATTAGCCCTAAAACTAAATAGCAATCCATCTTCTTCATTTTTAAATTGGGTGTTAAAACGAATTTTTAACTGTCTGGTAAAATTTTCATCGCCCCTGGCTTGTACAAAAAATAAATTAATATTTTTCGCAACAACTCCAGAAACTGAATCAATCATATTTCGATAATTAGTCGTCACTCTTTTGACGATAGGCTCATCGGGATTGCGAGGATTGAGCCCGACCACCAACGCTTTATCGATAGTACCACCATGACGTTGTGAGTCAATAAAGTAGACTCCACTGCCGATAGGGAAACGCCCCATCATGGCGAGCAAGGTTTGGGTGTATAGGGGATTGAGTCGTTTATCAACTGCTTGTTGGCGCAACATGTCATATGCTTTTATATGTAATTCTTTGTCAACTTTTGTTTTAACAGGAAGCATGAAGGATGAGTATACTTTACATATTTGCAGCAATTCATCTATTTGAGGGTCAGTTTTAACCTTGGGATCCATTATATCTTTGATAAAGGTAAAGCGCGCTGCACTCTCCATCAAAGCCATACGTTCAGTGGTACTCAGTTCAGATTTGATCTCTTTTTTATCGGTTTTTTCTCGTTTCGAAACACCTTCAACATCCTTTGAATCTAGCCCTCCAATATCAACTTCTAACGCACCGACACCATAGTGATGAAATTCTTTACCGCTCAGGCTACTTTGCTCAAGTAACTCTTTGCGGTTTAGCTCATCAAGTAAATTATTTTCACCACTGCGGCTTAAAATTTCTAGCGAGGTAGGCGAATAGAAGCCCATTTCTTTTAGATAAATTATTTCTACAAAAATTTTCTGTAACTCAAAGAGCGCTTTAGTTTTAGCTTCTGGATCATCAGCAGAATAGGCCTTGAGTAAAACAGCTAGATACTCAGAATTAAATTTAAAGCCCTCATTTAATAACTTCTCGAGCAACAATGAAATCAAAGCTGTTTGATACATTGGCCGTAACACTTTACTCATTTCCAAGCGACTAGAAAATTTTGCATCTGACCTATCAATCGGATAGTTAAGTAAAATTGTTCCTAAAATTATTTCAAAATGTCTGCGAGTATTTTTAGTATTTATTAATATATTGATGATCTTATCAAGAATTTCTCGATTGGCTTGTTGATGGGGCTTTATTAGTTGATCTAATTCTTTTTTTTCAGCTCGCAGCTCTTTAATTACAGTACTGACGGCATCGCGTTTAGTTTGCAGTAAAATTTTTGAATCTAAATTGGTCGATTGTATAAATTTTTTATCAATTTCCAATGAATAAAATGCTGCTATTTGATCAGCCAGTAAATAAGTTTGCTTTTCAACACTGATCAACTGTCGGGTCATCGTTTTGCCAGACATTAATTTGGTGAGAGGTATCTCTGATTTATTGCTAATTAAACTCAAAGTATTTCCTATTTTTAGTGTAATTCTAACGGGAGCTAAGTCAGATCTACTTTCACATTTTTCAATTAGTTATGCAATAATTAAACTCTTCAATCGCATTTTGTAGCGTCACCTGAATCCCGACTTCAAAGTGTAATATATTGGTTCTACAGTGGAATTGAAAAACCTTAGCGGCACCCGTAGGTTCAATGGGTGTTTTTTAATCACTGTAGATTAGAGTTCGCGCTACGTGATGCAGTAAAGCCACTGCTTCGGATAATATTCTTTGCTCAATTACAGCGCTAGCAGCAGCAAATTAAGCCTTCGCCCGTTAAACTCAAGAGGAGCAACCAAACAAATTTTAAGCAGCTTCCCAATCTGGTGCATGCTATTTGTTTAGAATAGTTTATCTGCTTCTTGATAGCGCTGAACAATTTTAACCAACACTGCTTTTTTTTGCTCTGTACAGTACAGACCCCATTCGGCAATTTCCACTCCAGAGCGCTTACAGGCGATACACAAGTCTTGCTCGTCTAGGCAACACACACCCACACAAGGATTTTTTATTTGAATTTGTTGCTCTTTGATCATTACTATTTACAGCGACCTTACTAATATTTTTAATGTGAATATCCCGCAAGAACCGGCTAAGGTTCATCGGGAATCGGGGCTTTAACGGCAATAGGGTCGACTACATTTTGCGCAGCTGCCGCCACCGCCTGCTTGGTGCTTTCAGCTAAAGTATCGCCATGCATTACTTCAACTTTGACATTGCGCTGCGCTAAATGGATACCGTTTGCTTCAAAGGTATCGCGGATTTGATGGTATGCTTCACGCCGTATCACCCATTGCTCGCCCGGCTTAGTCATAAATTTCACCCCGAGCACCATATTAAACTCCTCCATACGGCGCACCCCTTGCGACTTAAGAGGCTCAATAAAACTGTGTCCAAAATCAGCATTTTGTAACAGCTCTTTACCTATTTTCTTGATGAGCTTCTTAACTTTTTTCATATTCGTATCGAAGGGAATTCTAAATTCTAACTTCATAATCACCCAGTCGCGACTGTGATTAGTGATTGACTTTAACTCCCCAAATGGAATGGTATGCACCGCACCGCGATGATGTCGCACCCTTAAAGAGCGAATAGACATGGACTCAACCGTGCCTCTTAGATCACCTACTTCAATGTACTCGCCTACTCTAAAAGCATCATCTATCAGATAGAAGATCCCCGACACTACATCTTTAACTAAAGTCTGCGCACCAAAACCTATCGCTAAACCAATCACCCCGGCCCCCGCCAATAGCGGCCCAATATTAAAACCTACGGTCGCTAATACACTAAAGCTCACCATCGCAAACAAGGTCACTATGAGCATGGTTCGCAATAGTGGTAACAAGGTTGCCATGCGTGCCTCTGGTCCCGGCGCATGGCCATCCTCTGGAGGACTATAATCTGCAAGGCGCTTGTCTATGTAAGTTTTCGCCCAAATCCAAACCAAGTCGGCAATGAGCACCGCGGCAATAATATCAATAACAATTGTAAACACTTGCCCAGAGACAGTAACCGCGTTCGACAGCGCAAAAGGATTGTAGCCCCAAAATATCATTAACGTTAATAGCGCACTGACCACTAACACAAAACGCATTAAGCGGCGCGCTATTGGCCGGTAATTATCGTAGGGGTGCTCATCACTGTTATCCAGCTCTGCCGCGGCGGTTTTTTCTGTCTCTAGCGTGACATGCTCTTGATCAATCTGAGTAGCCGCAACTTTCTCCTCCACTAAATTTAACTGCGTTGCCTGATCAAACAAGTAGTCAATCCAAGTGCGGAATAAGTGGCTAAGCGGAATCAAGAGGCCGATAACCAATGCAGACTGCATAATTAAAGTAATGTTTAACATCCATAGAACATAGCTGAGAATCAGTAAAATGGTAAAATAGCCGGCCCAAAATTTATACACGCCAGCATTAGTAGTCAGCGCCCGATCACCACCGTCAGCGCAAGGTTTAAACACTGAGTAAATTCTTCGCAGTGCAATTAATGCGACCAGTAACAAGATTAAATTGCAGAGTAGATTGATTGACAGCGCGGAATGCGAAAGCAAATCAGCCTCTAATAAACTGATTAATTTATCGAACACATTGGAGACGGCGATATTCAGTGAGGTTAAAACAATAATCACAGCCGACCAAAAAAACACTGTTTTTGCCTGTTCAGTGGTTA
This sequence comes from Osedax symbiont Rs1, assembly GCA_000416275.1. Classification (GTDB taxonomy): domain Bacteria; phylum Pseudomonadota; class Gammaproteobacteria; order Pseudomonadales; family Balneatricaceae; genus Rs1. The sequence goes on along the minus strand of ASZJ01000119.1, from coordinate 45,682 downwards.
GCGGGACTAGGCGCAGCTCTTTTAGCCTTGGCGCGAGGAAAAAGCGAATGATCGTCGTACCGATGCGTACCATTAAGATCACAATTAGTATTTCCATCACTACATGCTCAACTAACACTGGCCATTTAAAGGATAGAAAAACCCCAATACTGCCCAGTGAAAAGCAGAATAAGCCACCAAAAGTCAACAGCGCACGATAAAATGCAATTTTAATTCGCCGCTTTAAACTGTCGGGTTTTTGCAGCTCTAAGCGCAATAACCTGCGTCCAGTGTATTGAGCGTAGAGCCATTCAAACCCCGCCCCGACAAATAAAAATATCAATAGATAGGTAATAGAGCGCAGTGATTCGGTGTTGGACATTTCAGATTGCCATTTATTGACGATCATCTGTGGAGCTTCCCCGACTTGCTGCCAAGCAATATATATATCTGCATTTCTCTGTCTGATCTTGTCAATTAGCCAAGTGACATTATCTCTAAAGCCATCTTCTAAACCGCTATTGCCAGCAGCTGTATTATCTGCTGATGTGATACTCGCTTGCTCTAACCACTGTTGGATACTGGGGCTAACCAGTAATTTTTTTAACTGTTCAATCTCTTGCTCTGAGGCTAATTGAACGCTGCTACTGGCAGTCATTTGACTGGTATCAACCGCCACTATTGGGGTGGCACTGTAAGAGTTGCTCGCCCCTAATAAACTACAGAGTATCACCAGCATAATCGACGTCAGTAAAGCGCTGCTTCGCTGACTCGCTGCGCCTTTAGCGGTAGGTAATAGCATCACAGTATTCATAATTTAGCCCGCTCATTTTGTTGATCTATGACGAGCTCTGCGCTGGGTTCTCGAGTATTGGGCAAGGTATTTGTCAGCTGCAGATCGGCACTCATTAGCTTTTCTAAATGCAGTACTCCGGCACTGGGGCCCGCCTGACATGCCAGACGAGTTTGCCCATCACTGTGCAATTTATCTAACATCGCCCGCTCTAAATTGGAAATCGGGGTCAAGCGGCTACTCGACTGTATAATCCTAACTCGACATGTGCCACAGCGCCCCTTTCCATGACACAAATTCGCATGCGGGATGTCGTTTAAAATGGCTATTTCTAAAAGAGTAGGCCCTACCTCTGCTGTTATAACTGCGCCATCCGCATAGTGTATTTCAACAAATTCCCGGTATTTTCTAAGGCGCATGTATCTAGCCATAAAGATTAAGGCGATTAATATTGCGTAACCGAACAGCCAATAGTTAGTTTGCCTGGCCATTGCCTGAGAGGCGAGCTGATACTCCAATGCGCTATGTTTAGCCGATTGTTTAGCCTCCAGTGGCTGCTCGAGCAGGCTAGCTGCACTTAATGAAGGGCGCTTATCGTCTTCTTTATTAGCATATTTAAGGATTGCTGACTGCTGACTCGCCAGCGCTTTTATGTGCACCGCATCGCGCCCCGCTTCGACAAAGCCTAATAGCGCAAATGTGGGAATAGCGACCACTAAAGGATAGGCAAAGGGAGCTATTTTAGGCCACCAGCTTTTTAACTTAATCCAAGTTAACAAGCCAATACAGCCGTGCACCCATGCGAGGATAACTAACAGCACTTGCCGCAGTCCAGCCATCGGTGAGTCAACCCACATATACGATAGGAACACCGTAAAATTTGCCTGTACGCCCAGTAAACTCTCGCCAAGTTTGATCGCTATAATATGCGGAATCAACAGCGGGATAATCAGCAGGGAAGAGCACAGCTGTACTTTATCTGGCGTTGAGATCCGCAAAGTATTTCTAAAATAAAGGGCACGCAAGCCTAATAGTGGATGCAACAAAAGCGCCAGTATCAATATAATTTCTGTGGGAAAAGTCGTCCAGAAGGCAAAGAAGTATGGTCGAGTAGCATCTAGCAGCTCGAGCGAAACAATCCCCACAGTAAGATTTAATAAATGGGTACTAATGAAAGCAAACAGCACCAATCCGGAAATAATATTTAGTTTTCTTAGCATTAACAGTCTCTCTGGCTCATCGACATTTATTTTTTTTATATTTTTGCTGAATCCGTGACTTCAAAGTAAATACAGAGCTGGTGCTATGTGTTGCAGTGGAGTCACAGATGCAGTTTCCCTAAGCAATCTCTGCACAACTTACAGCAAGATAACTAAGAGTGGCTTCTCAGCGCTATACTAATCAACAATTGGGTCGCATGCAAAACAATACCCAGTAAAGTAAAACAGTCAGACAGGCTGCACACCCGTGAGACTAGCCATTTTCAGAGAACCACTACTCACAGAATCTCAATTACCCAACTTTAAACACAGTGCTGTTTTTAAAAACACTGAGAGCGCTGGGTATATTAAATACCTGAATCCGTGACTTCAAAGTGAATACAGAGTGTAAGATATTGGCTCTACGGTGGAATTGAAAAATCTTAGCTGCAAGCTCATCAAGTTAAATGCTGTTTGACTAAGCTCATTAACCCTTGGGTAGACGGGTCATAATCGCCGCTTTGATCTTTTATATCACCGCTAAGCTCAGTCGCTAAACGCTTGCCCAACTGCACTCCCCATTGATCGAAAGAGTTTATATTCCAAATGGTGCCCTGCACGAACACTTTGTGTTCGTAGAGCGCAATCAGCGCCCCTAAATTATGCGGGGTCATTTGATCGAGTAACAGCACGTTACTGGGCCTATTTCCCGGGCAACTGGCATGAGTTTGCGGACCTGCACCGCGATCACCATTCATAAACGCACTCGCCTGCGCCAGCATATTGGTCAGTAGCGCAAAGTGATGCTCGGGGCTTTTTTCACTGGTTTTTAAAGAGGCGATAAAATCGATGGGCACGAACCTAGTGCCTTGGTGCAGCAACTGGAAAAAGGCATGCTGGCCATTGGAGCCGGTTTGCCCCCAGACGATCGGGCCCGTTGCGTAATCGATAGCTAGCCCTTCAACATCTACAGACTTGCCATTACTCTCCATATCTAGCTGTTGCAAAAACGCCGGCAGTTGATGTAAAGCTTGATCGTAGGGAATGATCGCCTGGGTTTCTGCCTGCAGAAAGTTAATGTACCAAATGCCAATTAAAGCCATAATCACCGGCATATTTTTTTCCAGTGGAGTGTCTAAAAAGTGCTGATCCATGGCATGAGCGCCCTCTAAAAGCTCAATAAAGGCTTGATAGCCAATAGATAGCGCTATTGGCAAGCCAATGCTCGACCACAGTGAATAGCGTCCGCCAACCCACGCCCAAAACTCAAAGATGTTTTCTGTTTTTATGCCAAATTCCAGCGCCGCCGCTTGATTGGTTGACACTGCAACAAAATGTTTTGCGACATCTTGCTCCGTGGCTTTCTCCAAGAACCAGCTTTTGGCGCTGTTCGCATTTAACAGAGTTTCCTGAGTAGAAAAAGTTTTAGTCGAGACGATAAACATGGTCGTGGCGGGGTCTAATGCCCCCAGCACTTTGTTAATATGCAAGCCATCCACATTAGAGACGAAATGTACGCGCATATTTGAGTCACCTTGTTGCAATAGCGCGCGACAGACCATATTAGGACCTAAATCTGACCCTCCAATGCCTATATTGACAATATTTTTAATCGCCTTACCGCTATACCCTCGCCATTCACCACTGCGTACTTTATCACTAAATACTTTTAACTTTTCCAAGCTGGCGCGAATTTCTGGCATCACATCTCTGCCATTCACTTCTACCGGCTCAGCACTACGATTGCGCAATGCAGTATGTAACACCGGACGTTTTTCCGTGACGTTAATAATGTCACCGGAAAACATTTGCGCCCTTCTCTGGCGCAGTGGCGAGTGCTCGGCCAGTTGCAGTAAGCAGGCTAACACGTCTGCAGAGAGCAAATTTTTTGAATAATCCAAAAACAACCCATCTAAGCGCAAACTCATTTGTTCAAACCTTGCTGGGTTGTCAACAAAAGCATCGGCAATGCGCTGGTCTTTAGCGTTTTCCGCTAGTTTTTGCAGCTTTTTCCAAGTAACAGACTGACTGAGGTTGTACATAATAACGCTCACAAATTTAGTTTGATTGTTGTTTTTTACGTAATAATACGTAAAAAACAACAAATATTCAGCATATAAAGCAAATAAGTGGGAAAGTTACAAGATTTTATAAATAATCAAAGAAGATAATATTTTCGAGGGCGGAGGATTTAAGCTCCATGCTCGCCGACAGCAGGGAGTAGAGAACAGAGAGCAGCGATTATCAACGGCACAGCGGGTTATTAATCATCGGTTAACCCACTGTAAATCAGCCTGATTTGGAGCTGGATGAACTAAGCGCTATTTTTACAAATAGCTAAATACTGAGCCACCACGCTCTCCATACCTTGCTCAATGCATTCAACCGTTAACACATGACCAATTGACACTTCTAGTACCTTTTCTATGCTGAGAAACTTAGCGAGGTTTTGCAAATCTAGATCGTGTCCGGCATTGATCTCGATCCCCAGCTCCCGGGCCTTAGCCGCCGCCGCTACATAGTCGGCAAAGATTTGCGACTGGGTTGCAGTGCCGTAACTAGCGGCGAATGCCTCTGTATAAAACTCAACCCGATCACAGCCTGAATTGGCGGCCAGTGCTACGTGTTCAACATTTGCATCTAAAAAGATAGCGGCGCGAACTCCGGCCTTTTTTAGCCTGGCACAAGAGTCTTGTACCATTTTCATATCTTGGATTAAATCCCAACCATGATCAGAGGTTAACTGGTCGGGAGCGTCTGGCACTAATGTGCATTGAGTGGGTTTAATCTCCTCCACTAAACGCAAAAATTCTGCCGATGGATAACCTTCGATGTTGTATTCAACCTCGGCATTATCAGCGAGCAAACGGCCTAATTCATAGGCATCTTGCATGGTTATATGACGTTCGTCTTGACGTGGGTGCACGGTGATCCCCTGCACGCCCAAGCGGATAAATTTCTTGGCAAACTTCAATACATTTGGAAAATCTCTGCCTCTTGAATTTCTCAACAAGGCAATTTTATTTAAATTAACGCTTAACTTTGTCATCTAACTTTCTCACTTAACTGCAATAGATAATTTCATCAATAAACACCACCTAGGGCAAGCGCTTAGCTTATAGCTTATAGCTTATAGCTTATAGCTTATAGCTTATAGCTTATAGCTTATAGCTTATAGCTTATAGCTTATAGCTTATAGCTTATAGCTTATAGTATAATCCGTGGTTCCACAGTGAATACATAGTGTAATCTATTGATTCCACAACGATATTAAAAAACACTCACTGCACCCATAGATTTAATGGTCGCTTTTATAACCGAAATAAATTCAATAACTTACGCTATGTAGTGCAGTAAAACCACCGATATCAACCCTACCTAAAAACTGGCTATGATTTTTAGTAAATCTTATCAAATAGCCGCTGTAATTACGCTGACTATTGTCAATAATCCACGACTAATTAGTCGAGACCTCTGCATAACTTACCCAGAGGGTATGATAACTGCGCTCGGTAATACGGCGTTAAAAACCGGCTCAATATGCTCATTTACACCTGTAATACCCATAAAAGAGGGGCACACTGACTCCGCTATCTCGCCGGTTTTTGCCTTATCTTACCTTCGCTCGCAGCGTTATGCAGAGGTCTCTAGTCGGTAATAATTTTGACGCATTAATTATAAAATCATAGAAACATATTACAACTTCTTAACTTGTTGAAATTAAATATTTTGTTAGATAGTCGCGATTTTTAGACGCCGACAGCTAGCCAACTTAGCACCAAATTTTATCGGCCAAGCCACTGGATCGCAGCGTTGATCTAGTCACCGCTTGTTTTAATATTTGCAAATTGCCAAAGAAGGTAAAATTATTTTTTGCGCGAGTAATCGCCGTGTAAATGAGCTCTTTATTGACCACCCTGGCATTTTGCGCCAATAAAAACATCACGTGATCGAATTCCGAGCCCTGACTTTTGTGCACAGTCATGGCAAATACGGTTTCGTGTTGAGGTAGCCGACTGGGAAGAACACCTCTGATGACCCCGCCTTGTTCAAACCATACTTTAAGCTGACCGCTCTCCTCGTCATAGCAAGTGACGCCTATATCACCATTGTATAGCTGCATTGGATTATCGTTGCGAGTGATCATAATAGGGCGGCCAACATACCAGCGATTATCCGCATCTTTAATGGTGGTGCGCTGAAAGTGCTCTTCTATTTGCTGGTTTATCCGCTCGACACCAAAACTGCCGACCCGCATTGCACACAGCACTTGAAACTGATTAAACAGCGTCAACAGCTGTTTGGGATCATTGAGTTTACCCATCTGGCTAATATACTGCTGATAACCTTTTAGAATAGGTGCTAATATTTGCTGATCATTTACCGTATCCGCAGTCGCTTGAATAACCTGTAAGTCTGCATAATCACCTTGTAAAACTGCGACAGATTGACGACTATCGCCCTCGTTGCAAGCTTTAGCGAGCGCACCTATGCCACTAGTTGCTGAAAATCGATAGCTTTTCTGTAAAAAAGCCAGCTGATCGGCAAAGGGATATTTAGAGACTTCACTTTGTTGGAAACCACAGCTGATCGCTAAATAATCCGCCTGTTGCTGAGAGTAGCTGGCCATTTTAGGCACCGCGCAAATATCACCTAGCACTGACCCCGCTTCGACCGACGCGAGCTGATCGCGATCACCGATCAAGATCAGCCGGGTCTGCTCGGACAATGCCGCGACTATATTAGCCATCATCGGCAAGTCGATCATCGATGCCTCATCAATCACCAGTAAATCAGCCAGCAGTGGATTATCTGCATTATGGATAAACTGATTACTTTTTGCACGAGCGCCGAGCAGCCGATGGATGGTTTTCCCCTGCTCTGGAATCAAGGCTAGCACTTGCTCTGGTATATCGAGCTTTACTTTAGCGGCGGCAATCGACTCTGACAGTCGCGCGGCCGCCTTTCCGGTTGGCGCTGCCAGCTGGATGATAGGCCTGCGCCCGAGGGATAATTGGCTTTCAATGTAGATCGCTAAAAGCTTAGTGACCGTAGTGGTTTTTCCGGTTCCCGGCCCGCCGCTAATCACACTAAAGCGATGCGCAGTGGTAATCGCCGCCGCCACTCGCTGCCAATCTGGCTGCTCTGCACTACTAAAATAACCATCTAGCTGGCTTTTTAAATGAACGGGATCTAAGGCTTTCACATCCTGCTGATTAGATTGCGGCACAACCGCGGGCATTAACTTGGCGGCCACTTTGCACTCGTACTGCCAATATCGATACAAATACAGCCGATTATTATCGATCACTAACGGGCTGAGTTCAGTACCGCTGGCCAGCATCTGCACATCCGCTATCAATTTCCCGTCAACTGCGGCCTCCGCCCACCCTTGATTAGACAAAATCTCATCCGCCTCACTGACCAGCTGTGCCGGCCAGTGTCCGATAGTATCCGCTACATTTTTCATATTGAGACAGACATGCCCATCGGCTAACTGATAACTGACCAGCGCACTCAGTAGTAATTGATAGGGGTTACTGTCGGGTAGTTGTCTGACCAGCCACTGGGCAAACTTAACATCAATGCTCCTGAGCATTTGCTGTTTTTGTACTTTATCTAATAGTACAAATAACTGCTGTTGTGCAACTTTCATCGTTCGCCCTCAAATAATCGATCTAAGCTTTCTATCAACTCTCTTTTAGGTTTGCTATAAAACACTCCCGATTCAGCACCGACAGACATGCCCCTTAAAAACAGATAAAAGACGCCACCGATATCTTTATCGTAATCATAATCAGCCAATCGACTGCGCAACAGTCGGTGCAGTGCCAAGGTGTAAAGCACGTACTGGAAATCATAGCGGTGATCGATCATCGCCAATTGCATATTGTCTGCTTGATAATCACTGAGCTGATCGCCCAAATAGTTGGATTTATAATCAATCACATAATATTGACCATTGGCCCGAACCGTCAGATCGATAAACCCTTTCAACATACCGGCGACTCTAGAAAACACTAAAGCGCCGGCGCGCTGCGATAGCGGCTCATGAGCTGCCAGTAACTTATTAATAGTCGTGCAATCTATCGCTTTAAAGGGCAGTATAAACTCCATCTCCACCAGCCTATTGGCCGGGGTAATCGAGCGGAGCGTAAAGTTCTGCTCGGCGCTTGGGGTCGTCAAAACCACATCCAGGGATTGATCAATAAACGCCGCCAGTGTCGGCAGCCAAGCCAAATCATAGCCAGAGAGTGGCAGTTTCTGTGCAAGTACCGCCAGCAACTCACTGTTATCGGCCGAGGAGAAGTCTATCTCTTCATAAATGCTGTGTAAAAAAGTACCGGCAACCGCCCCTTTAGCAAAACTAAAGATGCTCTTTTCCACGGGATCGCTCACTAATAGCTCGCTTTCATCGAGCACTTCTAAGTCTAAGTGGTCATTTTCTAACGCTGTTGAGTGCGCTAGGCCGACCTGCGAATTAATCAGCGGTGCATGTTGCGCATCTTTGGCGAGTGCTGAATAGCTGGTGACCCGCCACTGATGATTTATCACTCGCTGAAAATTCCGTGCTCGCAGCACTGTGGCAGTGTCTGTTTGCCGATCTGCCAGATCATCAATTAATGCCCCAAACAACTCACCCTGCTCTAGGTCAATCGCCGTCGCATCGATAGTCTGTATATCTGCACACTGCTGCGCTAGCAGTTGCAGCACTTGCGGCAAATCCAGATCATTTAAATGCACCGCTGGTTGATCGGCATCTGCAGATTTAATGTAGGTTAAAAGGTAGCCGATGGCGGTTTTTTGCCAGACACTTTTTTTACGCAGACAAACATTGGCCATGCCGATAAAACAGGCTTGCGCCGCCCGGGTAATCGCGACGTACAAGAGCCGCAGATCTTCAGCTAACTGCTCTTTTTCTATCTGTTGCTGATTGTCAGTGGTCTCTAAATCGAGAATCGCCTGACCGGCATCGTCGTGAAATAATATGCTGCTCGCTTGACGATAACGACAGGCGAAAGGGAGGTATACAATTTCATACTCTAAACCCTTCGACTTGTGAATGGTAATCACTGTCACTCGCGATCTATCACTGTCCAAACGCAACTGCTGCTCCTGTGACTGATTGGCAGGCTGCGCTCTCTTGTCCTGTAAAAAGCGAATCAGCGTCTCGTTAGATTCTAATTCGGCACTCGCCTGCTGCAGTAGCTCCGCCAAGTGCAGGTAATCAGTTAGGCGCCTCTCCCCTTCATTAAAGCTCAGCCAGCGCTGCGCTAGGCCCCGTTTTTGCAGCAGAGCATGCAGCATCGCCAGCACGCCTGAGCGCCACCAAATCTTACGATAATCAACAAACTCTTCCACCAGCGCTTCCCACGCCAGCTCATCTTGATTTAAATCGAATAATTCTCGGGCGTTGAGCTGTAACAACTCAGTCGCTAGCGCGGTGCGCAATAAGCGCTCATTACTTGGCTCATTCACCGCTTGTAAAATATACTGTAGCTCCCGAGCGCCATGGACTGTGTATACATTTTCACGATTCGACATAAACACTGAATCGACCTGCACTTGCAACAGTGCTTTTTGCACCAGCGCGGCCTCTTTTCTATCGCGTACCAAGACGGCGATGTCTGCAGGAGTGACCGGCTGATCATTCAATTTCGCGCTCTGCAATAATCGATCGATTTGCGCAGCACAAGTGCTGGCGCTCTCTAGCAAATACTGGTCATTATTGAGCATCTCATCTCGATAGAAGAAAGATAAGGCGGGGATCGGCTGTGAATTTATGGTTAAACTTGAAGCCTTGCTCGTAGCGCTAACCGGATAGAAGGGAATGTCTTGCTGGTAAATAAAAGCCGCCGGGGATCTGCCGAACAACTGATTAGTGGCATTGATCATCGCCTTGCTCGAGCGCCAATTGGTAGCTAAGGTATAGTGCTTGACAACTTGTTGTCGCGCCTTCATGTAAGTGAAAATATCCGCGCCGCGAAAAGCATAAATAGACTGTTTCGGATCGCCAATCATTAGCAAACCTAACGCCTCTACGGACGAGTCAGAGCTGGAGTCAGGATCTTCCGCAACACTGCGGCTAATCTCAGACTCAGCTGCTATCGCACCGGGCTGCTCGGTTGGAATCGCATACAGCGTAGCAAAAATACTGTACTGCTCTGGATCGGTGTCTTGAAACTCATCGATAAGGGCGAACGGATACTGCTTACGAATCGCCTTTACCAGCGCATCACCAGACTCGCCTTGCAGCGCATGCGCTAATTTGTGCAGTAAATCATCAAAGCTCAGCTGTTGATTTTTTTGTTTTTCTATTTGCATATTGTGCCGCACGGCCGCTAACGCCTTACAAAAAATCACCGCTTTAAAGTTAATTTGCTGTTCACAGAACTCCGCGATTTGCACGAACACCGGATGGCGCGGCACTGCCTCTGTCTTGGATTTATCTTCAAGCTGCGATTGCGAGAACTTTAGCAGCTCTTTAAAAGGTGCTTTTTCGCCGGCGGCAAACCCCACCAGTTTGGCGTACCAATTCGGCAAGTAACGCTTTGAATAGCTGCGTTTATCAACTGAAGAGTCCTGAATTAACGCCAGTAAGTCATCTTCTGCTGCACTGCTATTAATCGTCGCTATCAACGCTTTGCGCAATACGCCTTGAGCGGTTAAAAACTGCTGCCACTTTAACAGCAGTGGGAATTCTGTGTAATCGGGGCTGAGTTGCACGTTGTGCAAGTTTAAATAGCCGCGAATTTTGCTTAACAGTTTATCGGGGGTACTATAGCTGGCCAAAATTTCGACGGCCAGCTCAGTATCTGCCGCGTACAGTTGAGTGCGCCAAAAATCCAGCAGCGCCTGGCGCACAATGTCAGTATCATCGTTAATTAACTCGGTATTAAAACTAGCACCCGATTCAAAGGCGTGCTGTTTGAGCATGCGCTGACAAAAACCATGAATAGTAAATACCGAGGCCTGATCCATTTCCGAGGCGGCAAACTCCAAATCCAATACCGCGCGCTGATGATCAAGATGCTGTGCCAGCAATTTTTCGATAAAAGGGTCTTCACTGGTGCCCAGCACAAAAGCGATGCGCGCCTCTTGAATACGACTGCGAATTCGCTCTCGCAGCTCTTGAGTGGCGGCCTCGGTAAAAGTGACCACTAAAATCTGATCAACTTCTAAAGAATTTTCCCGCCCTAAGCCCAACAGCAATCGTAAATACAAGGCCGCTAAAGTGTAAGTTTTGCCGGTGCCGGCACTGGCTTCAATCAGCGCTTGCCCGGTCAGTGGCAAGGTTAATGGATCTAATTGTTCAGGCGCCTGCAGCATTGAAATAGTTGTCGGCATCACTCATCCCCCTCACTATCTATCACTAAATACTCGGCGAGAGGTGCCAGTATCTGCTGATTTACCGCCATCAAACCACTGCTGATGTTTTGCCATTTAGGAAACACTCGCTGAATATAAGGATCTGCAAAATTATTGTAATTGCTTTCTACGTCGCGTAAAAACACCGTGAGATCATCAGCATTAAATAGCTGCCAACCTAAATCTGGCAACCAGCTAAGCGGCTTCTGCAGCCCTTGTCGGTACAACTGAAGCAACTCGGTCAAATAGTCGATCGCCTGCTCTGTAGCCACCGCTCTAAAGTGAAATTGTTGGTTTATAGCTCTAAAATAAGTAGCGTGATCACAGCCATTTGCGCAGGCGGCTAGATGCTCAACCCAAGTGCAGATGTAGCTGCGCCCACTGCTATTGGCCGCACTGTATTTAACCACCCCGATCTCATAAAGTGGCTCGATCCATCCTTGTAATTGCAAATTATCTATCTCTAAATCGAAGCTTAACCGGCGTTTAGTACCGGTGATCAACGGCGCTACTTTTTCTGCTAGCTCAGTGGCATCCTGCAGATTTTTACTCAGCAGCTTGCTGCCGGCGTGGCCGATGGGCAGCAAACCTGAGGCGCCCAGGTAATCGTTAAAGCCGAGCAGATCTTTTTCCAATAATGCGCTCTGCAGCAATCGATCACGTAATATATAGTTATCTAAGCCCGCGAGCGCAAAGGGCTCTTCGTCTTCCACCATAACTGCATCATCGACAAAGTTAACTTGCAGTTTATGTTGCAAGAAATAGCGCACTGGCTGACGAAAAAAACTAACCAGTGAGGTTAACGCTAAGCTTTCAAGCTCGCTCGCTGGTAAGGTTTGGATGAAATTGGCCCCCTGCTGAGTAGGAACGGTGTCAGCTATAGGTAACCATTGTTCTGCGTAGCTAAAAAAACGGCTGTGCTGCTCAAAATAGCGTCGGTGATAAGCCGTTAAAGGGTGCTCTAAAATCAACTGCTGTAGCAGCTGCGCGCTCTGCTGCTGAATTTTTAATACCAGCTGCCCGCCAGTTGCATCGGAGCCTTCAGCTTCGACTAATAAAGAGCCTTTAGCCTCAGACAATAAAAAGCCTTCAGCTTTTGTCGATGAAGAGCTGTTAGCCGCAGCTAATAAAGAGTCATGCGCAGCCTGCGAACCTTCGCTACCTTCATCTGGCTCTAAAAAATAGCCCTGCTGTGCGTACTCTAAAAGTTCGCTAATCAACACCGAGGGCGCCCGGGAGCTATTATCGGCAATCGAGCGTCCGACATAGCTAACATACAATTTAGCAGTTGCCGACAATAGCGCCTCTAGAAATAGATATCGGTCGTCGTCGCGTCTCGACCGATCCCCTTTGCGGCCGTGCTCGGCCATTAAGTCAAAGCCCATAGCGGGAACTGATCTTGGGTAATCGCCATCATTCATCCCCAGCAAACAGACTACTTTGAAGGGGATGGCGCGCATCGGCATTAAGGTACAAAAGTTAATTTGTCCGGATAAGAAACGCTGCCCGGAGCGCTGCGCGGTTAAACTCTGCTGCAAATAATCTAGTACTATTTCAGCGGGAATTGACTGCTGATAATCCACTTCATCGATCGTGGTCTGTAATTTTTCAAGGCAAGTGTAAATTATTTCTATGGCCGCTAAGTCACTGTCATCTGGCAGATATAAATCGTCGACCAACTGATGAAAAAAAGCGAGCCACTCCACAATATTACTGCTGCCACTAAAGGCTAGTTTACAGCGTTGCAACACCTCGACGAAACTAGCCAACTGGCCGAGAATAGGAGCGTCCAGCCCTTCAATTTGCGAATACGGAGCGATCCCCTGCCAGGTTTGATTGACCTCACCTAAAGCAAAGCCGGCAAACATTCTATCTAGGCCAAACTGCCAGCTATTTTGCGCAAAGCTGGGCAGTGCTAATTCTGCTCGGTTGTCGGCATCTAGCCCCCACTTTATTCCAGACTCTAAAATCCAATTTCGCAGTTGATCAAATTTAGCTTCGTCTAACTCAAAGCGTCGCAACAGTGCCGGTAAAGATAATAGCTCCAGCACATCCGATGCTCCATAGCGGCTTTTTATCATCGTCAGTAACGACAGAAAATTGGCGATCAGCGGCGATTCTTGTTGGGCATTTCTATCGGAAATCGAAAAAGGCAAATAGTGACGAGGCTTAGCTTGACCAAATACCGCTTCCACAAAAGGGCTGTAGGCGGAGACATCGGGCATCATCACAATAATATCCCGGGGCTCAAGTGCCGGGTCCTGCTCGAGCATTGCCAGTATTTGGTCTTGCAGAACTTCTACTTCACGCATCGCACTGTGACAACAGTGCACGCTGATCGAATCATCATTGCGAGTGATCGCTAAGCGCTGCTGATCTGAGCCTGTTTTGGCTTGCTGATCCTCGGTAGTGGAGCGTCTATTACGCAAAGATAAAATATCACTTTGCATCGATTTTAAGAGACTGCTGTTATCGTCAGCGCCGAACAGCTGCACCTCTGGGAGCTCCAATTGGCCGAGCATATACAGATAGTCGCGCCCTAATTTTCCCATCGAGGCCAGCAGTGGATTCCCTTGTTCATAGGCACTTAACTGGGCAATTTTTGCCTGATCAGCTTGATCGTTGCGCCGCGCGAGTTTGCCTAAATAGCGCTTATCGACAATATCACTCCAAAATTGTCGACAGGGATTGGCCACCATTAAATGAATATCGCAGCGTTTGCCTAACGCGACTAAAGCTTGTAAATAATTTTCTGGCAGCGCCGAAATACCAAACACAAAAATCCGCTGTGGCAATTCAGCACTCGTTGAATTTTCCTCAAAGGAGCTCTCTATCGCTTTAATAAAGGCGTCAAACATGTTGGCTCGATGCCAATGCGGGAAGTTTCTGCGCTGCGTATCGGCAACAATTGCCCGCCACAAAATCGGCTGCCACAACTGCTCATCTACAGCTGGCGCATTATTCTGCTGCTCCCACTGGGCGATCCAATCCGGCCGATAAACTAAGTATTGATCAAACAGATCGGCAATTTTTTCACACAGCTGGTAAAGCTTAATCGGCGCCTTATCATCCGCCATATAGTGGGCGAGGGCCCGAAACTCTAGTTGAGGTAAGTACTCGGGCAGAATTCGCATTAAAATCCAGCTGATACTCTCCTTTGAGTATGCGGAGCGCTCGGGGACATCGACCAGCAGTTGTGAAAATGTTCGCCAGAGGAAACTGGCCGGTAGCGGGAAATCAATATTAGCGGCAATTTTTAAACGCTGTGCTAATTCGAGTTTCAGCCACTGCGCCATTCCTGGGCTCTGTACCAGTATTTGCTCGGCAGAAAAAGGATCTCTAATCGGCTCACGACTGATCATTTCTACGAGTACATCGCGCAGCATATCGAGTGAATTAGAGTGATAAACTTTTAACAAGGAGCCACCTACATAATGATCTAATGGATATCCACTCACTGACCCCTGAAACCGTGGCTTGAAAGTGAATACGGATTGTAAGAGATTGGTTTTACGATGGAATTAAAAAATGTTAACTGCAGCATAGCGACAGTGGACGGCTAGCTGATGTCATCCAAGTTTGGGAATAGCGCTCAATTAAAACTGAATAGCTCTGTGGATATATCCGTTGCTAGCTAGCGGGCAATCAAGCACCACCGCTGGGCTATTTACTAACCATCGACGACAAGCTGCTCTTTTTCAAAACCATCCTCTAAGGTCCAAAACTCTTTACCCATTTCTACTTTTACCACCCCGGGAAAGCGCTTATTTAGGTATACGACAGCATCTTCAAGGGTCTCTATGTCACAGAGCATTACTCCACCGCGCTCATTTTCGGTACTAAAGATAAAACTCTTCACGTCAAAATCCCCTATTATTAATGTATCGCTTGCGCGGGTATTTTACGGGAAAAAAACCACACTACCAAGATAGAAATGACCACTACAACAATCATTAGTAAATTCATTTTTGTCCAGCCAATCGTCGCTTCCAACCAACCTGAACTTAAAGCTGAGACAGTGACCATCGAAAAGAGTATGAATTCATTGGCCGCTTGAGTTTTAGCTTTTTCATGTGGCTCATAAGCAGAAGTAACCAAGTGCGTGGCGCTGATAAACATAAAGTTCCAACCTAACCCTAACAGCACTAACCCAGCCCAAAAGTGCCAGAGACTCTGCCCGTCATAATTGACTGCGATACAGAGCAAAATAAGTACTGCGCCAGTTTGGGTAAGCACTACCGCACCAAATTTTCGAATCAATTTTGGAGTGATAAACGATGGTAAAAACATACCGAGCACGTGCCATTGAATGACCCAGGCTGAATCGGTGAAGGTAAAACCATGATGATGCATAGCGAGAGGAGTTGCGGACATCAGCAAATTCATCACCACATAACCTACCGTGGCGGCAACCACCGATAATATAAAGATAGGTTGGCTGATAATTTCCAACAGAGGTCTGGCAACAAGCTGCACTTTTGACCCGGACATATACTCGGGAAATTCAGCCCTAGTTAGCAAAGCAAATGCCAAAACATTTAAAGCAACCACTCCTAAAAACGAGCCAGTAAAAGGATAATCGGCTATCCAATCTTTACTTTCTACCGCCAGAGCCGGCCCTAAAAAGGCGGCGAGCACCCCACCTAGCATCACAAATGAAATAGCTCTGCTCTTTTGCTCCGGTGCACAGGAATCAATCGCGGCGAATCGATACAAAGTTCCAAAACCTATTCCGACCCCAAGCAAAAATGAGCCCATACAAAAGCCGACAAAACTGTGTAGAAAGAGCGCCGCAGTACAGCCCAGCGCCCCTAATATTCCCAGCGCATTTCCTAAATAAAAACCTTTTCGCCTACCCAATTTATGCATAATCAGCGATGCTGGAATAGTCGCGCTCATCAAACCGACAAACTGCAGCGCCAATGGGAAAGTAATCAACGCATCCGTTGGCGCTAAACTCTGGCCTATTAAAGCCGCCATGGCGATCAATAAAATATTACCTGTGCCCAACAATGCCTGACACAGCGAAAGAATGAAGACAGTTCTATTCATTGGTAAAATCATCTCAAATGTTAAGTGTTATTATTTTTAATTGATCTAGTTAGGAAAATTCACGATTTACAGTTTGTTATATTCAGCGAGTAATAGTTTAAAAAAAATTCGCATAGCAATGACTTTCGGATATCTGCTATATTTTTTTGCGTTGAGCTGAAACCCTGCATCATGATTAGCAATGCGTGAACCTCACTTCAATGCATTAAAATCAGTATAAAACAGCTATTTTTTGACCTTAATTAGAAGGTTAGGTCAACTTACAGGAAAATAAATGCAAATGTTATGGATTATTCAAAAAATTACTAGGATCATCAGTTTTATGAACTATAATTAATGTAGGTGTATATTTAACGGCTTTGCTTTTAGTCATTGTATAGTTAACGGTTTAGCCTGCCTTATTATTTCCATTTCCATTGCTACGAGAACATACATGAATTTAAGCAACCTTTTAGTAGTTTTAGTAGAGCCATCTAATCTGCAAAGATCTATTATTTTAAAAAATCTCGCTAAATTCGAAATCACCGAAGTTGAAGAGTGCACTTGCGGCCAAGACGCTTTAGATTTTATGGCCAACCAAGTACCTGACATAGTGATGAGCTCCATGCACTTACCCGATATGACTGGGACTGACATTGTCAGTAAAATGCGTGATGATCAGCGTTTACAAGAAACAACCTTCATCTTAATCTCATCTGAAACCCACTATCGCTATTTAGAACCGGTTCGCCAAGCAGGTGCCATCGGTATTTTACCTAAGCCCTTTACTGAAAAAGAATTAGGCAAAGTACTGCACAGCACCTTAGATTACATCGACGACTATGAAACTGAGGTTACCGACGATGAATTTGAAAATTTATCGGTGCTATTGGTGGATGACAGCAAAGTATCAAGATCGTATTTTAAGAATATTTTAACGAATTTAGGAGTCACCAAATTAGTTGAAGCTGTAGATGGCGCACAGGCCTTTGAAATATTTCAAACCCAACATTTTGATTTAGTGGTCACTGACTACAACATGCCAAATGTCGATGGCAAAGAGTTACTAGAGCTAATTAGACTAGACCCCATTCAGCCATCAGTGCCGGTTATGATGGTCACTTCCGAGCAAAACAAATCCTCACTGGCTGCCATCGAAAGCTCTGGTGTATCGGCCTTATTAAAGAAACCACTTACTTATGATGTAATTAAGCGGATCATAATCAAACTAGTATTTGATGATATATAAATATTAGCGGTGTCCGCAAATTCAAAGCATCACTCTTTATCAGCTAACAACTCACATTCTGGGCAGTGCCAACACTGCCCAACTATTTAGAAATCCCCTGAACGCCTACAGCCTAGCCCCAATCTTGGATAGATGATTCGAGCAGGCTCTAGGTACAAATCACTCTTTGTGACGAATTTCAAAACACTTGTGAATGCGACTATTGCGCTTAAAATCCGGATCGATAGTTCTATCGGTAATATCCTGCACATCGAAGGCGCTTAACAACTCATAATCCAGTTTGAACTTACGGTAGTTATTGGAAAAAATCATCACTCCGTCATGGCGTAACAATCTCATGCTACTGCTGATCATCCGCACGTGATCTCTTTGAATATCCATCACATCTTGCATTCGCTTAGAATTGGAGAATGTCGGTGGATCCATAAAGATCAAATCGTAAGCGGGCTGGCGCTGCTTCTTTAACCACTGCAAACAATCTGCTTGAATAAAGTGATGACTGCTGTCGTTAAAGCCATTCATCGCCATATTTTTCGCCGCCCAGCTCAAATACGTTGCTGACATATCGACACTGGTGGTCGATTTTGCTCCGCCTATCCCCGCATGCACTGACGCTGAACTGGTATAGGAAAACAGATTAAGAAAATCTTTATCCGCCGCTTGCTGTTGAATTTCTAGACGGATCGGTCGATGATCTAAAAACAATCCGGTATCTAAAAAATCTCTAAGATTTATTCTAAAACGACAACCGTGTTCCTGTACTTCAAAGAACTTACCCAAATGACCATGTTTCTCATATTGCTGGGTACCACTTTGACGCTTACGCTGTTTAAGCACTACTCTTTTAGCATTAATACCAAGCACTTGGGGCACCGCAGCCATCACATCTTTTAAACGCTCAAAAACCTTAACCGGGTCGATACTTTTCGGCGGTGCATACTCTTGAACATGCACCCAGTCTCCATAAACATCAATCGCCACTGCGTATTCAGGGATATCTGCATCGTACAAGCGATAGGCTGTTATCTGCTGTTTTTTACGCCACTTGGATAAGGTTTTAAGATTTTTCTGCAACCGATTGGCAAACATTTGCCCGGCCTCAGACAGAGGTTCAACCTCTACTGCTGGCTCCTGCTCGTCATGACGCTCTGCATAAATATGATAGTTGAATAGCTTACTTTCCAACGGTCCATTGTTTAGTTTATATACTTTATCGGGCTTGAGACCAATGACTTGGCACAGGTCCGGATTGCCACTAAAAATAGAGGCCTTCCAACCGCGAAATTGTAGCTTCAACTGATCGCCAATGGTTCGGTACATAAACATCAGCGTCGAGCTATCTCCGAGCCGCTCACCGTAGGGGGGATTGGTAATTAATAATCCTGGGGCATCGGTGGGTGGGGTCATTTTCTCTACAGCACCCACCTTGTATTGAATAAGCTCTTCTAGTCCGACATTTTTACTGTTGGCGGTCGCATTTTCTAACACTCGCGCATCAATATCTGCGCCGACAAAAGTCACTTCATTTTCAGCGAGACCAATCGTGCGACGTTTTTCAGCTTCTTGTAATAATGAATCCCATAACGCTTCATCGTGCTTCTTCCAGCGCACAAATCCCCAGTGAGCTTTATCAAGACCCGGCGCTATATCAGCGGCCATCATCGCCGCTTCAATCAGTAGCGTGCCCGAACCACACAGTGGATCAAATACCTGCTTAAATTCATTTTTAATTTTTGGCCATCCTGCGCGCAGCAGTAAAGCAGCGGCTAAATTTTCTTTTAGCGGCGCTGTTCCGGCAAATAATCGATAGCCGCGACGGTGCAAACTAGATCCCGACAAATCCAAAGAAACAGAGAGTTTACCGCGATACAAATGCGTATGAATGCGAATATCTGGAGTCTCGCGCTCAATCGTAGGCCTCACCCCAGTACTGTCTCTAAATTGATCGACAATCGCATCTTTTACCTTCAAGGCGCCGAAATGGGTATTATTAATCGCCCTAGAACTGCCGGTAAAACTGATCGCCAAACTATTAGTTGGCTCCATATGTTCTAGCCAATCAATGCTTTGAATTGCAGTATATAGCTCATCTGCACTTTCGACATTATCCGATAATAGCGGTAGCAATACGCGGTTCGCGACTCTAGACCATAAGCATGCGCGATAGGCATACTCGATATCGCCAAAAAACTCTACTCCCACCGCGACCTGCTTAACATTTTGTGCGCCAAAACTTATCAACTCATCGACAAGTAGAGGCTCAAAACCCTTTGGGCAAGTTGCTAAAAACATATGTGACATTTATATTTACCTGTTAAAGCGCTGCACCGTGCAGCCCCGTACTATTTCAAAAAGATTTGAATACTATGCTTACTCTGGCTGCCAGCTGATCAAAAAAAACAACCCAATAACACCGACAACACCGACAACACCGATAACACCGATAACACCGATAACACACTTATACTCATTTATTTTAACGCCCTGATAAAGCGTTAAAAACCTACTGTTACTGATGCTTAGCCGCATCTTTGGTACATAAAGTCAGTCATCCAAAGATTCGATGAAAAACCAATATTTTCAATTAGATGTAGAACAATTCACGACTACAATTAAATTAGATGAATTTTTTTCAGTTATAAACTGACCAGCCACTCACCTTTAACACTTTGATATAACAATTATTTATTTTACTGCTTGGCTAGCCGCTACAAATTGGTGGTTTAAACCCTGCCAAAGCAAGATTTATTTGCTATAACTAAGCCCCCTAATGATCAATGTATTTACATACATTATGACACAACAGCAACCAACCAAAGAGGCATAAGATGAAGAGACAAAAACGCGACAAAACTGCGGTGCTATTTTCAAGAGGGTTCAGCGCCGGAATAACCGGAAAATCAAAAGATTTATGTCCTAGCCACTCGGACGAAAAACGCAGCTTATGGCTCGGCGGTTGGCGCGAAGGACGTGAAGCTCACTGGGATGGCATGGCCGGTGTTTCTGCGATCCAAGTAAACCCCGCACTCCATTAACACTTATCACTCACAACCTATTCACCTGAACCCGTGTATTCACTGCACCATTTTGATGTATGGATACATTTATTTAGTGAATGCAGGCCGCATATGAGCTTACAGTTAAGTTTTTAAACTCAACTGTAAGCTACTGCTTCAATATCAGTGACCATCAACTACCAGGTAGAGACTGAATAGCTCGTACTGACTCGGCAATCAAACTCGGCCCCTTATAAATAAAGCCACTGTAGATCTGCACTAAGCTGGCGCCGGCTTCAATTTTTTCAGCCGCATCAAACCCTTCAGATATTCCCCCTACTCCAATGATGGGCACACTGCCTTGAAGCTCACGTGCGAGAGTGCGAATAATTCTAATCGATTGGTTGCGCACTGGAGATCCAGATAACCCACCCGCTTCCTGCTGATGAGGCGAATCTTCAATTCCCTGCCGTGACAGCGTTGTATTAGTGGCAATCACACCGTCAATTTCATAGGTTTTAAGTGAACTGGCGACCATGGCCACTTCTTCCTCGGTTAAATCCGGAGCGATTTTAACCGCAATAGGTACGTATTTATCGTGCAGTAGTGCCAGTTTAGCTTGCTCATTTTTCAGCACTTCCAACAAACTATTTAGCGATTCGCCAAACTGCAAAGTACGCAAACCTGGAGTATTCGGAGACGACAAATTAATAGTGATGTAAGAGGCACGTGAGTAGACTTTGCGCAGACAGTATAAATAATCATCATTGGCCCGCTCGTTTGGCGTCTCTTTATTTTTTCCGATGTTGATACCTAACACACCGTTAAATCGAGCCCTGTCGATATTTTGCAATAAAACATCGACACCGTGGTTAT
Source organism: Osedax symbiont Rs1 (assembly GCA_000416275.1). Classification (GTDB taxonomy): domain Bacteria; phylum Pseudomonadota; class Gammaproteobacteria; order Pseudomonadales; family Balneatricaceae; genus Rs1. The sequence goes on along the minus strand of ASZJ01000119.1, from coordinate 24,190 downwards.
TAAAACCCATACGGTTAATGATAGCATTGTGCTCAGGTATTCTAAAAATTCGCGGTTTTGGATTGCCGACTTGCGCTCTAGGCGTGACAGTTCCAACCTCTAAAAAGCCGAATCCCATACTGGCCAGCCCATCAATAGCGGCACCATTTTTATCAAGCCCCGCAGCCAAGCCGACAGGATTGGGAAATTTAATACCCATTACTTCAACGGGGGCATACAAGGTTTCAGCACCTAAAAGCTTAGGCACGCCTAAAATGGCCGCTAAATTCATGCCTTTCAACGCTAGATCATGAGAATTTTCAGCATCTAGAGCAAACATCAAAGAACGAGCAAGAGGATATAACATAGAAAAATAAACACCTTAAAATTTGGCGCCTATTATATGCCAAACTGAGGATCAGTGATAGACGTAAATCAAGCTATTAAAAATGCATGAGAGCATTAAACTCTGACAAAAAAACCAGCTGGAAATTTTGAAATGAGCAGACAAGCCTGCAAGCCCTTTCCCTTAATAAAGAGGGTCGTAGACAGTCATTCATCTGGATAATATGTCGCCATATACCTCAAGCGATCTACTCGGCTCCAACGTGTGTGCTCTTACCGCAATCTTTCTGAAGTGGTTATACTTAAGCGCACGACCCAAGAAAGCAGACATGCAAAGCTATCTTTTAGACAAAAAAAACCCCCAGCTAAATTAATTAACTGAGGATTTAAAAATGAGTGAGTCCGCCTGTAAGCCCATTCCCTTAATATAGAAGGCGTACATAGATTGATGATCGAGACACTAATCTGCTGAGATAAACAAGGGGTACACGGGGAGAACGGAGGAAGTGCAAACATTTAAAAGGCTCGCAGATTTTTAGTGTATTTCTTAAAGTAAGGATATCCCTAAAGATTTTTTAATGTATTTATTAACACTTTTATAGACAAGCATCATGTAGGATAGAGATTTGAAATCTCACAATAACTGTACACTAAGGTATAGACAGAATGGAACTTAAGTTTTTTGCCGATGACGAGTCTACACATGATCTCTGTGTTAAATACTGGGAACGAGAATCAGAAAGTTACTTTAAATGGACATTAGCTGAATTAGCACAAGAGTTTTCACTCTCGAATAAGAAAATACACGACAAGGTTAACTCTAATTGCAGGGCGATATCAAATGACATCAAATGCAATACATGCGATGTTCCCTACATGTTCTACAGTCGCCAAAACTTTATGCGGACTGAGCTAAAAGCAGATTGGGTATGTATGGGATGCATAGATGAAGCCAATGAAAGGCTAGAACAGAAGAAAATAAAAACTATTAGTGACTCACTTGTACACAGCTTAAACTCCCCACTTTTATTAGATAAGCTAACTGCGAGAGAATCCATTTTGCTACTTGCTTTGGTTCGCTTTTCTGCAACCGAGTCACTGTCGGATATAGAAGAATTAGAAACAAACCAAACAGATAATTTTACCCCGACTGACAATTATACACTGGATATTATTCAAGAAATGTATCGCTCAAACCTGATAGCTATAGCCCCTAATTCAAATCTAGACGCGATTGAATTAGCAGAAGATGGAAAATTCAGGTTCAACTTAAAATCTGTTAGGTGGGCTTTACCGTTAAGCCCAGACTGTAGCACATTAAACTTTATTACTAAGCTTGAAGAGAGAATAAGCTCAATGGAATACATTGAATCAGATTATGATTCTATCGTGTTAATATGCAGAGAAGTATCACTTGCCGAGTGTTTTGCTTTTTTAGATCACGTTGTACTTGAGCATAACATGGCGTTTAATCCGGGAAATAAGACAAGCCTAGTTTTCAATAAAGCCATAGAGAATTTTTCAGTTTCTCAAATATACAATTTCATATGGCGAGCAGGTAAAGATGCAGCAGCATTTTATCAAAGATCAGGTACGTCAAAGAAACACGCAGCCAACACAATTATTAGTAATATTGACAGGCAACTCGAAAGAGCTTTAAGTGAAAACTGGGATATAAAGCCATTCAAAAGAAACTACAACATCCCTCAATCTACAATAAGTCGAGTAATATTCAACACCCTACTTCACACTAACGATGGAGGGTTTAACAATACATTAAACAAAGTCATTTAAAAAAAGCTCACTGCGTCCACCACAGGCAATAAGTCCTGCAACTGGAAGCTGTGAGTATATCGATCAGCCACACCCGCTCACTCTTCTCGTGACCTATCACCTGTTGCACTAAGACGGTACTGATGCCCTGTGATTTCGCCTTGGTAATAAAGGTATGACGCACCGAATGGAACACCACGCACTCACCCATCTCATTAACTTTGCGTTCGACCATAGACCCGAACAAGTCTGTCACTCTATTGGGATTTCTATGTGCTAACGGGAATATCAGCTCCTTGGGATTGTTACCGGTGCACTGCCGATAAGCGACTGGTGAATAGGCACACTACGCTTAGCGGCCTTGGTCTTCCCTTCATGACTTATAAAGTAATAGCTATAATGGTCAAGTTTTTTTTGGAGAGATATAAAGCCGCTTTTCTCAGTACATTAGCTTTCTGAACTGGTGTTAAATAATCGTTCGTAGAATGCAAACGTCTATAATTGTAAAACCTAATATATTTCTCAATGCAATGCGTCAGTGATTGATGATTTATAAAGGTTAAGTGATTCAGTCGCTCTGATTTTAAACTTCTAAAAAAGCGTTCCATAACCGCGTTATCCCAGCAATTTCCTCGGCGACTCATGCTCTGAATTATATGGAGTCTTGCCAAATGACTTGTCAACAGATTTGACGAATATTGTACTCCTTGATCAGAATGAAACATCAGTTTTTTCAAATGAGGTCTGTGTTTTTCGTTAGCATCATTTAGTGCTGCTTTCGCTAGCTTTGCGTCAGGGCTTTGAGAAACCGCCCAACCAACAATCTCGCGCGAACCAAGATCTAATACGCATGCCAGATAGCTCCAACCCTGATTAGTTCTAATATATGTGATGTCGCCTACCCAATGAGTATTTAGTGCTTCAGGGTTAAATTGACGCTTAAGTAAGCTCGGAGCGTAGCGACATTCTTCACCACTATTTGGATAATAATGCTGCTTTTTAGGCGTCACAGCTACCACATCGGCTTCTTTCATTAATGCTGCGGTTTTGTATATCTCAATGGACAGTCATTCATCTGGATAATATGTCGCCATATACCTCAAGCAATCTACTTAAATATACGCACCAATTAAAACCAGACATCCAAAAATTTTCACGAATTTCTTTTAGACAAAAAAAAATCCCCAGCTAATTAAAATCAGCTGAGGATTTGAAAATGAGTGAGTCCGCCTGTAAGCCGGGTTCTGTCGTAGACAGTCATTCATCTGGATAATATGTCGCCATATACCTCAAGCGATCTACCCGGTTCCACCGCGGGCCGCGGCACATGGAACCCTATTTGATCTTGCTCCGAGTGGGGTTTACCTTGCCACAACATGTTGCCATGTGTGCGGTGCGCTCTTACCGCACCCTTTCACCCTTACCGGCATCCATCCCCGAAAGTTTAGATGCTTAGGCGGTCTTCTCTCTGTTGCACTTGCCGTCGGCTCACGCCGCCCAGACGTTATCTGGCACCCTGCCCTATGGAGCCCGGACTTTCCTCCCTTGTGTAAACACAAGCGCGACTGTCCGGCGAACTCGGCGCGCACTTTATCAAAAGAAAACCGCCTTGTCTAGCCCCACAGCCAGTTGTTTTAATATTTCACAAAAAAAATCGCATTTAAGCCAGTTTAGAACGCCTCACAGCAAATAATGACTAAAGACGACCTCCGCCTAAGACCCATCTTTTCTTGCCAGCGCCTCTTGATAGAGCGCATTTTTCTTTTCACCGGTAATTTTTGCAGCGATTGAACACGCCTGCTTCAGCGGTAATTCAGCGCTTAAAATATCAAGTATTTGCAGTGTTTCAGACGAAAAGCCAGTGTTTTTCTTGGGCTCTGCACCCGACACTAACACCACAAACTCACCTTTTTGCTGGTTGTGGTCGTTTTTAACCCACTCCAACAACGCACTGAGCTTATCGCCGTGAATTGTCTCAAAAGTTTTGGTCAACTCTCTTGCAATGACCACATAACGGTCGGCACCTAAGACCTCTACCATATCGGTTAATGAATCAATAATACGATGGGTTGACTCATAAAAAATAACTGTGCGCGTATCTTCTGCTATATTCAACAACTGCTGTTTACGACCCACTCTTTTGGCTGGCAAAAAACCTTCGAAGATGAAATTATTTGACGGCATTCCCGCAGCGCTCAACGCAGTAATCACTGCAGAACAGCCGGGGATAGGCACAACTTTAAAGCCCGCCTCTCTGACCGCTCTGACTAAAATAAAGCCAGGATCTGAAATCAAAGGAGTGCCGGCATCGGATATTAATGCGACACTTTCACCTTCAGACAGTTTTTTGGTAATTGTCGAAACTCTTTGCCTTTCGTTGTGATCATGTACTGATATCATAGGGGTTTTAATGTTAAACTGCGCCATTAAACGGCCACTGTGACGCGTATCTTCTGCCGCAATTAAAGCAACAGAATGTAGTACTTCTATTGCTCGGTGGGTTATGTCCCCGAGATTTCCAATTGGTGTAGCAACAACATACAACATTGCATCTGACATTTTCACAATCCTATAGGGTTTAATTTTTTTATGACGTATCTAAAACGCTTGGCGATAATAGCGCTATTTGCAATTTTAACAACTGCTTGTACTGTATCGCCACTAATAAAGGGACAGGGATCAATAAAACCCCCTAAAAACGCATCGACAACAGTTAATAACTTGTTAGTACAAGCGGACTCCGCCCCCACTTTAAAAGCCGCCCAGCTTAAGCTGCAAGCCGCTAAAATAATGCTACTTCAAGCAAGATACCAAGAAATTTTAAGCTTGCTCGATACGATACCCCTCAACTCTTTACCGAGCACTCTGGGATTTAATATTTCAATTGCCAAGGCCAAATCGGCAATCGGCCTAAATGACGGCAAGAGCGCATTACAACACCTAGCAGGGTTAACCGAGGACGACGGCTTTAGCTTCGCTCAACTAAGCGCCAAGTACAACTCTCTCGCCGCGGCGTACGGCTTGACCAATCAACTAGACAAGGAAGTTAAAGCACTGATCAACGCCAGTCAGTTTAACAACGATCCACAGCAACTAATTGAGCTAAATGAAAATATTTGGCTATTATTTAAATTACTAGATTTACCTCAGCTAACCCAACTGAACCAGCAGGCAAGTAACAATTACGCACTGCGCGGCTGGCTGGACTTAATGATCCAGTTTAAACAGACGCCTAATAGCGAAAAAATTGTTGCTAACCAATGGTACCAAAGATGGGCATCACACTCAGCGGCAAAATACCAACCTCAAGAATTAACAGGCTACCTATCTAAAGAACCAGTAATCAATACCAGCTATAACTACGCACATGTAATGGTCGCCCTTCCCGCCAGCGGCAAATACGCAAAAGGCGCAAAAGCTATTCTAAAAGGCATAAAACTGGCAGCGACCAGTCCTGCCAACAGCAATTTACAGATCAGCTATATTAATAGTTCTGTCTATAATAGCGCTACCGCGATTCTGCAACAGGCACAACTATTAAATGCCGATGCAATAATCGGGCCGCTAGATCGCTCCATTGTTGCTCAATTCGCGCAAATGCCGGCACTACCCTTACCAGTGCTTGCTTTAAACACTACAGTTATAGGCAACAGCAACCTCTATCAATTCGGCCTTTCTAATGATGACGAAATAAGAGACGCCGCCACCAGAGCCTTTAAAGATGGCCGCCGTAAAATGCTGGCGCTAGTACCCGAAAGCGATCAGGGTATTTTAGCGGCGAGTACATTTACCAATCACTTCAACTCACTGGGTGGACAGGTAATCTCTAGCACTTACTACGACACAGACAAAGGCAATGTTACGCAGTCAATTGCCAAAATGCTGGGATTAAACCAACGCACTATTAGAGGCCTGCAAAAGCGCATGAAAACAGCCTATCTAAAGAGAGCTATTCGCAGAATGACTCGCAAAGATGCCGATGGGATATTCCTATTCGCCAACAAATCTGACGCCTATCAAATCGGCCCGAGTATTTTGTATTTTTACGCGGACAACCTGCCTTTATATGCAACCTCAAAAATCCACAGCGGCAAGACCAACCCGACCAAAGATATCGACCTTAACGGCATGATGTTTGGCGACCTTCCCTGGGTCCTCAACCCTACAGCTTATAAAAAACGCATGGCGGCCCGCTCCAGCAAAACCCAAACTCGCTTTGGTCGACTGTATGCATTTGGTATTGACGCATTAAATGTGGCACCAAACTTGTATAACTTATCCAGACAACCTGATGCAAAATTCAGTGGTGAAACAGGAAAGCTGGCAGTATCAGCTGATAACACGGTAGAGAAAACTCTAGACTGGGCTAAATTTGTAAACGGTTCACTAAAATTATTACCCGCTCAATAAATTTTAACGGTACAACACAAGCATACAGGCGCTGAAATAATACTCGGCGCCGCTACCACAGCCCAATTTTTTTAGCCTAACACTCATTTAGAACAACAAAAATAGCGGCGCAATCGACAACTAGCTAGAGAAGAGCTTTTATACCTGATGCGTTTCCCGCACCTACTTCTCTATTTGACAATATTAGCACTGGCCAATTTTATGAACAATAAAGGCAAACAAGCGGAAAACGCCGCTCTTGAATGGCTAATCCGACAACAGTTAATTTTGCTAGAAAATAATTATAGCTGCCGCTTTGGCGAAATTGATTTAATCATGCTCGACCATGAAACCTTAGTCTTTATAGAAGTAAGACAACGCTCTAACAGCAAATTTGGCGGCGCTGCCGATTCTGTCACGCCGAAAAAACAACAAAAGATTATCACCACCGCGAAACACTTTCTTATGCGCCATGCAAAGTACAACCAGCATTTCTGTCGCTTTGATGTGCTCGCATTTGAATCTAACACTGCACAATGCCAACCGGTGTGGTATAAAGACGCATTCAGACTTTAGGAAGTAATTGATGGAACTTGAAGATCGCATCGTACACCAATTCCATAATGCAATGGACATCAATGCACACACTATTGAGCAATACACTCCGCTTATCGCCCATGCCAGTGAAATTTTATTACACAGCCTAACCTCTGACAAAAAGATACTTTGTGTCGGTAACGGTGCCTCAGCGGCTCTAGCACAACACTTTTGCACTTTGCTACTAAGCCGTTTTCGCACTGAGCGCCCAGGCTTACCGGCGATGTGCCTCGGCACTGAAGGGACAGTCATCACCGCTATTATTGAAGATATCAATTTCAGCGACATATACTCAAAACAAATCAGCGCTTTCGGCCAGCCTGGGGACGTGCTACTAATGGCAACCACCCACGGAAAATCCAGCAGCTTAGTACAGGCGATACAGGCAGCCCATGACCGTGAAATGATTGTAATACTGCTTAATGGCGGTGACGGCGGCGATGTTACGGCACTTTTACGACCAGATGAGGTCGAAATCTGCATCCCCTCTAATGACAATATTTTAATCCACAACACCCAGCTTTTAGTACTACATTGCCTGTGTGATTTAATCGACTACCAACTATTTGGAGCCCAATAATGCCCAATCTTAAACTAGCCTCTTTAATTATGTTTGCCACTCTAGCCACAGGCTGTGCATCGCTAGTAGGACAGACAGCAGACCAGCCAATTACCTCAAGCCCAGGACTGAGAAGTGCCGGTACCATGGTAGAGGATGAGATAATAGAAACAAAAATCTTGTTCAACTTCACCAAGGGCAGTCAAGGCGTGCAAAGATCACATATCAATGTAGTGAGCTTTAACGAGAATGTTTTACTGGTCGGCCAAGCACCTTCAGAAGAAGCTAAATTTGATGCCGCTGATATTGCAAGATCGGCAAGAAAGGTGAAACGCGTACACAATGAACTTGAAGTTGCCGGCCCAACCTCATTAATAATCCGTACTCACGACCTAGGCTTAACCGCTGTTGCCAAAGGCAAACTTCTATTATCCGCTAACGCCAAAGGACTCAGAATTAAAATAATCACCGAAGACAGCACTGTATTCTTAATGGGATTAGTCACTAGAGATGAAGCACAAGCCGCTGTCGATGAAATAGTATCGATCACCGGCGTCAGAAAAATCGTTAAAGTCTTTGAATATATAGATTAACAACCAGTTTTTACGGCATAAAAAAAGGTCTTAAAAGACCTTCTTTTATTCAATGAGACCTCTGCATAACGTTGCGAGTGAAGGCAAGACAAAGCGAAAACCGGCGAGATAGCGGAGTCATTGTGCCCCTCACTTTGGGTATAGTATGCCCCTCTTTATCGGTGTTACAGATGTAAATGAGCATATTGAGCCGGTTTTTAACGCCGCATTACCGAACCTAGTTATCATACCCTTTGGGTAAGTTATGCAGAGGCCTCTCAATAACTACTTCACAACTTGTAACTTAGGCCTACTCGGCTTGCTCGGCGCTGGATCGTTCGGTGGCACTTCAGGATTGTCAAAAAACTCAACCCCCGGCTCCATGCCAAACCCCATCCCCATACCACTTTCTTTAGCGTATATGGCAACGACCGCGACCATCGGCACATACACATTCATCGGTACACCACCAAAGCGCGCATTAAAGCTAACCGCATCTTCACTAAGCAACAAATCTTGCACAGCAGTACTGTTAATATTAAGCACAATCTGCCCGTCTGAAACAAACTGAACCGGCACCATCACCCCTTTTATGGTAGTGTCGACCACAATATGAGGCGTGCATTGGTTATCTACCAACCACTCATACAGGGCGCGCAATAAATAAGACCTACTTGGATTCACAATTTTCACCTTAATACTTTAAAGACTGCTAGCACAGCACAGGCAACTTTCATTTACCCGGAGCACGAACAGCCTGATAACCACCGTCATGCCGAGCAAGCCCTTAGAATTTCCCAAGCTCACATTCAGTGAATAGCAGCACAATTTTTACCATTAAAAAAGGGATGCTATAAACATCCCTTGTAATTTTATAACCTTTTAACTATAGCTCAGAACAATCTAGAACTTTAGTCAGGATAGTATTAATAGCGCAATTCACGCTCAAATTCAGAAAGCGCTTCCTGGAAAGCCTCTCTTTCGAATAATCTATCCATGTATTTCAATATATCTTCACACTGCTCTTCTGGCAACTCAATCCCCAGCGAGGGAAGACGCCAAAGGATCGGCGCAATACAGCAATCAACCAAAGTAAACTCTTCATTCATGAAGAAGTCTTTCTCAGCGAAAATTGGCGATATAGTAACAAGACTATCCCTTAACTGCTTGCGGGTCGTCTCTAACTCATCAACAGATAATTTTCCGCTTTGAATCTGATCAACCAATACACACCAGTCTTTTTGGATACGATGCATATACAAGCGACTTTCCGCTCTTGCTACCGGATAAACTGGCAGCAACGGCGGATGCGGGAAACGCTCGTCCAGATACTCCATCATCACATTTGGCTCATACAACACTAGCTCACGATCTACCAATGTTGGCAGGGTGTTGTATGGGTTAAGCGAAGCTAAATCTTCAGGAATACTATCCGCATCGCAATCGTTTATTTCTACTGCAACACTTTTTTCCGCAAGCACTATACGTACGCGGTGGCTGTAGTGATCTGACCCATCAGAATAAAAGGTCATGGAAGAACGTTTAGTCACAACTCCCATCGAAGTTCCCTCATTAGAATTTAGCTAAAAACGAAATAAGCGCGGCCCTTATGGACAGCGCTTATATAAAGTCGAACATTGTACCAGAAAGCTAGCTTTTCTGGTATTGCAATTAATGGATATCTCGCCAGTATTCTTTTTTCAGCGCATAGGCAAAGAAGAAGAAGATAAACAAAAAGATCAGCACGTTAACACCCATAGATTGTGACTGCACTGTATGCGGCGCCCCAATATACGACATGAAGTTAACTAGATCATAAATGGTACGATCAAACTCTTTTCCAGTCTGCTCGCCACTACCTTCAACCAAGCTATAACAACCACCAATTTCAACACCGGTTAAAGTATCAATTTTAGTCTCGTTTTCTGCCAGCTCATGAGCGGAACAATGCAATAGCTGCTGTCCCTGCAAATAGCCTAAGACATTAGGCATACCGACATCTTTAAATACGGTGTTATTAACCCCCCAAGGGCGGCTTTCATCCTGATAAAAACTACGCAGATAAGTATAAACCCAGTCAGGGCCTTTAAGCTTAGTTTCAAGCGTCAAATCAGGGGGCGCCGTACCAAACCAACCAGCCGCATCTTCTTTGGGCATATTGTTAGTAATGTGCTCTCCAACTTTTTGCTCACTAAAAATCAAATACTCTTTCATCAATTCTGGCGAGACACCGATATCTTCAGCAGTACGCATATAGCGCTGATACTGCAGAGAGTGACAACCTAAGCAATTATTCACATAGGTTTTCATGCCGCGCTGCAATGATGACTTATTATTAAAATCAGTTTCGATTTTATCAAGATGCACTCCACCAGCTGACGCGTGCGCCAAGACCGGAAGAAGCAAGATAGTCAATGCAATGATATATTTTTTCATTAGCCTGTCACCCTATCTGGTACCGGTTTGGTCTTTTCCATTCTAGTAAAGAACGGCATACCGAAGAAGTATGCAAAATAAATTGCAGTACACACTTGAGCCACTATGGTGCGCATCGGCGTAGATCCAACCACACCCAAATAACCGAGAATACAGAAACAGACAGCAAACACCACAATTCCTATTTTACTCGCCCAACCTTTGTAGCGAATGGACTTAACCGGACTTCTATCCAACCAAGGCAAGACAAACAATATAGCGATAGCCGCGCCCATTACCACAACCCCTGGGAACTGGGATGCCGCGATTGGCGGAATCGCCCGCAACATGGCATAAAACGGCGTGAAGTACCACACTGGCGCTATATGCGGAGGTGTTTTCAATGGGTTTGCAGGTTCGTAGTTTGGCGCTTCAATAAAGTATCCGCCGCCCTCAGGGAAGAAGAACACAATTGCACAAAACACAAACAGAAAGACCACTACACCGACAATATCTTTGACACTGTAGTAAGGATGGAAGGGAATACCGTCTAGAGGCACACCATTTTCGTCGGTTTTGTCCTTGATTTCGATGCCGTCGGGGTTGTTTGACCCCACCTCGTGCAGTGCAATGATATGCAACACCACCAACGCCAGCAGAACAATCGGCAACGCAACCACGTGCAGCGCAAAGAAACGAGTCAGAGTTGCACCTGAAATAAGGTAATCACCTCGGATCCACTGCGCTAGATCAGGACCGACAAAAGGAACCGCTTCAAATAACGAAACGATTACCGCAGCACCCCAATAAGACATTTGACCCCATGGTAGCAAGTACCCCATGAAAGCTTCAGCCATCAGTGCGACATAGATAACCATACCGAAAATCCACACCAATTCACGCGGGTTGCGGTACGAGCCGTACAACATGCCGCGAAACATATGCATGTAGACCACAAAGAAAAACGCAGAGGCACCCGTTGAATGCATGTAGCGTATCAGCCAACCGTAGTCGACATCTCGCATAATATATTCTACCGATGCAAAAGCCCCTTCGTTAGTTGGCGTATAACTCATGGTTAACCAGATGCCAGTTAAAATTTGATTGACTAACACCAACATCGCCAGCGAGCCAAAGAAATACCAGAAGTTGAAGTTTTTTGGCGCATAATACTTTGATAAATGATCTTCCCACATCGCTGTAGCGGGGAAACGATCATCAATCCAGCCCATAACGCCTGGATTACCTTTGTTTCTATAGCCAGCCATTATGATTTCTCCTCAGGATTTAAACCGATCACCAAAATCTCATCACTTTCGTAATAATGCGGTGGTATCACTAAATTTTTAGGTGCGGGAGAACCTGAAAAAACACGACCAGACAAATCAAAACGAGAACCGTGGCAAGGACAAAAGAAGCCACCGATCCACTGCTCATCAAATGGCTGCGGACCAACCTCGGGCTTATAGCTAGGAGAACACCCAAGATGCGTGCAAATCCCAACGATTACCGCAACATCTTCACGCACTGAACGCGCCGGGGTATGCGGTATGTATTCTGGTTGCTGAAGCAACTCTGAATTCGGGTCAGACAACCGGTCATCGAGTGTTTCAAGCGATTTAAGCATCTCGGCACTACGCTTCACCACCCAAACCGGCTTACCTCGCCACTCAACAATCATTTGCTGACCATCTTCAAGCTTACTTATATCGGCCTTAGCTGGGGCGCCTGCCGCCCGCGCTTTAGCACTTGGATTCCACGACCCTAAAAATGGCACAGCCAAACCAGCTGCCCCCACTGCACCCATCGCAGAGGTTGCACCTATTAAAAGACGCCGCCGGCGAACATTCACGCCGTTGTCGGTCATCGTAATCTCGCTCATCAAGATCTCTCCCTCTATCAGCTATAGTGCTTGTCTAAGCAAGCATTGAATAACTGCACAGTATTTTACCAAATAAAAACAGTATTTTAATTAGAGCAAATGTTAAAGAATATCCACTCTTTTATCAAGGTTAAATGACAGTATAGCTCAGTATTAAAAAGAAATGCGTTCTATATCAAGATATTGTCATTAAGCGGTTGCTACTGGGCAATTTTCAGGTAAAAAAAAACGCCCGTAACCTGCAAGGGCTGCGAACGTTTCTTTTTTGAAAGCTGCAAAAAAGCAGCGTTCGATTAACGCTTAGAGAACTGAGGACGTTTACGCGCTTTGCGTAGACCAACCTTCTTACGCTCAACCTCACGAGCGTCACGTGTAACGAATCCAGCTTTGCGAAGCTCTGGACGCAACGTTTCATCATACTCCATAAGAGCACGAGTGATGCCGTGACGAATCGCTCCAGCTTGACCGAAACCACCGCCGCCTTTAACAGTAACAAACACGTCAAATTTCTCTAACGTAGAAGTTAACTCTAATGGCTGACGAACGATCATACGTGCTGTCTCACGACCGAAGTAAACTTCGATTGTACGATCATTAATAGTTATTGTGCCTGTACCTGGACGCAAAAATACACGAGCAGTAGACGTTTTACGACGACCTGTACCGTAATACTGAGTAGCTGACATAATCTACTTCCCCTTAAACTTTCAATTCTAGTGGCTGCTGAGCCGCATGTGGATGTTCAGCACCGGCATATACTTTTAATTTAGTATACATAGCACGTCCTAGTGGACCTTTTGGAAGCATCCCTTTAACTGCAAGTTCAATAACACGTTCTGGAAAGTTATTAATCATGATTTCAAAGTTAGCTTGTTTAAGACCGCCTGGATAACCAGTGTGACGGTAGTAAATTTTATCTTTACGCTTATTACCCGTTACATGTACTTTTTCAGCGTTTACTACAACAATGTAATCGCCTGTATCTGCGTGTGGAGTAAATTCTGGCTTATGCTTACCGCGTAAATGACGGGCAATTTCAGTAGCCATACGACCCAGGGTTTTACCCTCTGCATCTATTACATACCAGTCGCGTTTGATTTCGGCTGGCTTAGCAACAAAAGTTTTCATCTTTGTTCGCCTTACTTATTTAAACCTAGTTCACAGATCTGACTAAATTAGTCTTGCCTGCTACCGGTTTAACTTATAATTATTCGTTATCCCAACCTGAGTTGAACATAACATCGAACCCCTTTAAATAGAGGAGCGCGAATAATACATAAGAGACAACACAATAGATAGACATAAACAGAAAATATCTTACAGTTATTACAGAGAATTACCCACTGACAAAAACGCAGCCCAAAATTCAAGAAACCTCTGAACATGTCAGACTCGCGCTGCGCACAGAGCCCCGCTAAATAAAGCACCGCGAACCACTCTTTCAGCCCTAAGCCTTGTGCTCTTTCGCCAGATATTCATGGGATTGCATTTCCAACAGGCGGCTTTTAGTGCGCTCAATTTCAAACGACAACTTGCCCTCGGTATAGATATCAAAGATCGGCACCGCCGCCGATAAAATCAGCTTAACTCCGCTGTCGTAAAACTCGTCGACTAAGTTAATAAAGCGCCGCGCCGCATCATCATTTTCACGGCCCATTTGCGGCACATTGGAGATCAACACTGCGTGATACATTTTGGCGATTTCTATATAGTCGTTTTGCGATCGAGCACCCAGGCAAATTGCCGAAAAGTCAAACCAGACCACATCTTCACAACAGCGTCTCGATTGAATTTGACGGCCGTTGATTTCCACCAACTCCGACTCAACCACCTCATCTAAATCCGGCGCCAAGCTTTCAAAACTTGTATTTAAGCTCAGATCTGCCTTTGCATCTAGCGGCGTGTGATACAGCTCCGCCTGCTCTAGCAGTCTCAACCTATAATCCACACCGCCGTCAACATTAACCACTTCAGTGTGCTCTTTCAGCAGCGCAATCGCCGGCAAAAAACGCGCGCGCTGCAGACCATTTAGATACAGCCCATCCGGGATAATATTGGAAGTTGCCACCAAGCTAACCCCCTCGGCAAACAAGCGTTCAAACAAACCACCTAAGATCATCGCATCGGTAATGTCGGAGACAAAAAACTCATCAAAACAAATAATACAAGCCTCGCTCGCATATTTTTTCGCAATCGCATCCAGCGGATCTTGCCGACCTTCCAACTCTCTTAAATCGGCATGCACACCTTGCATAAAGCGATGAAAGTGGGTGCGTTTTTTATTGGCGAACGGCAGACTGTCATAGAAAGTATCCATCAAGTAAGTCTTGCCACGCCCGACACCACCCCAGAAGTACAGCCCTTTTACCGGCACTTTTACTGCGGTCTTAATGAACAATTTAGCAAATAGCCCGAGCTTTGGCGCTGCCGCCTGATCTCGCACTAAGTCATCATACAGACGCTGCAGATGTTTAACGGCTATTTCTTGAGATGCATCATAAGAGAAATCATCACGTTCCAAGTCTTGCTGGTAACGCAACATAGGAGATAAAACTACTGACATTATACTATTCACTTTCCTTTGAGACCTCTGCATAACTACTGCGCTCGGTAATACAGCGTTAAAAACCGGCTCAACATGCTCATTTACACCAGTAAATTCCGCTATCTCGCCGGTTTTTGCCTTGCCTTACTTTCGCTCGCAACGTTCTGCAGAGGTCTCCCTTTATTAATCATGGACTTTTGTGCAGCGCACTCTACTATCGATAACTGGGATGTGCAAATATGATTTAAGCTGGAGAAATCCAAGCAATTAACCATTTGCGTGAGCCGTTAAGCACTTAACTGTGAGAAGGGAAAGAGGTCAAATACATCTTGGACAACACTTAGACAACGTCAACAACAGGCAGACCAAGCTATCACTGCAATGACTCAAAGCTAGAATCAGTCAATACACTCCAAGTCAGCTCTAGTATTGATATTGACCAGCCCAGCACGATCCACAGCAGCAACCGACACCTCAACCACCCGATGCTGATAGCACCACTTGCGCACCGCCCTACCGCCATCGAGCAGATAACTCTCTAAACTACTCTTCAAACTGAGCGGAACAATGGCGTGCAGCGGATGAATAAACTCAGCATAGCGCAGAAACACCACCGCCTGCGGATCCCGTTGCGCAGCTTCAATTAACTGCTCGATAACCGCGCGGCTAATTTTCGGCGTATCACAAGGCAACACCAACAAATGCGTCGCTGTCATTGACTCCATAGCGGCATGTATACCCGCTAACGGCCCAAGAGAGCCCGCTATTCGATCACAGACCACACTATCCGCCAGGGCCATATAATCAGTAATATTCCGATTACAGCTAATCATCAACTGAGTAGTGAGCGGCCTAACCGTGTCGAGCACCCACTCAATCATCCTGCGATCATTAAAAACAACTAGGCCTTTATCTAAACCACCCATACGCTGACCTTGACCACCGGCCAAGACCACTACAGACAACTCCATGCACTCGCCTCTCGATTCAAACATCAACTACCACAAGCCACCAAAGCGCTCTAAACGCTTGCCTAGCTTCGCGACTCACAACTTATATCACCGCCAGGCATGACCATCTCCACAAAGTTACAGGGCCGATGCCTAACATCTAACTGCTGACAGATTATTTTTTCCCAAGCCGTGCGACAGGCATTTGGCGACCCTGGCATACAAAATATAACCGTTTTATTTGCCACCCCCGCCACCGCGCGCGACTGAATAGTCGAAGTACCTATATCTTGATAGGAAATACTGCGAAACAACTCACCGTAACCACTGATTTCTTTATCGAACAACGGCAGCATCGCCTCTGGCGTACTGTCTCTCGAAGTAAAGCCAGTCCCGCCGGTAATTAAAATCGCGTGTATATCTTGATCGGCGACCCACGGCGAGACACTAGCGCGCAACTTATAAATATCATCGATCACTATCGCCCGCTGTGCGACATTATGCCCAGCCGCCTCAACCCCCTGCTGCAACACATCACCTGAAGTATCTGTCGCGGCAGTTCTACTATCTGACACGGTTAAAATGGCGATATTAATCGCCCTAAAAGCTACTTCTTTTTTACTGTGACCCATAATCAACACCTATAAAGAGGCCACTGCATAACGACTGCGCTCGGTACTACGGCGTTAAAAACCAACTCAATATGCTCATTTACCCCAGTAATACCCATTAAAGAAGGGCACACTGCACTCAAAGTGAGAGGTATACTAACTCCGCTATCTCGCTGGTTTTTGCCTTACCTTCGCTCGCAACGCTGTGCAGAGGCCTCATAAAAAAGTACATTCCCGAGCAGCACACCCACAGCTCGCAGGGGCTGTTCATCGCTTTGCATTATCGACTCTATATATTCACACAGAGACTTCTTATCCAGAAACTCCATCAAAAGCCAACAGCGACACTCGTGACCAATATAGCGCACATAACCTTACGCACCATCCCTAATTAAATTAAGCGCATATAGTGGTACAAGCACCTAACATTTACCAGCCAAATAAGTAATAGTTTAAGGGTCATTGACTAGTATCAATTCAAGAGAGCTCAGTTTGCTGCTGTCGCAGGCCCCCAGACAAAAAATCTACAGACCCTGCACTGCGGGAGCCATCATCGCATCGTTTAAATTCAACAGTACCGGGCCCATATCGATTATCAGCAAATTGGACAAGTGACGACCCCATGATCAGCGATAAAATACGCCGAAAAATCTGCGGGCAGACATTTCGAAATCTTTCTGGCAAGATACTGCTCGCCTTAGGATAGCTTTCTAACTACTTTTTTGGCAACCAGTCAACGCTCAAAAAACCAGCATTTTCAGTGCCGATTTGCCGGACATCATAAGCTCTACGCTCGACACACTGCAGCCCTTAGATGGCATAGTACAACTCCCCCAGCACTTGACCAACTTGAAACTAACTATCCAAATTTTCTAGGATCAGGCGAGCTACCAGAAACTCCAGGCTGCACCGAGCAAAAATAGCCTTTTATAGAACTCAAACTAGCTGCCGAAGCATCTTTCAGGTTTTGTGGAGTGGCGACTCCCCCGCATAAATTTTATCACTAAAACAATGCTCTTAAAGAATCTGCGCCTCACTCCAGCGCAGAGGGCGATAAAACTTAGCAACCACAAAGCCACCCTCTGACAAGACGCCTTGAAAGACCCGGCTTTCATAACTGCTAACCGGGGACGACTGCCTGCCCGCCCTCCTCATACCCATAGCTCTCAACCAAACCCAACACCAGGCCTGGGTGCAACTTTGAAAAATCAGACTGCAATATCAACAACCCAAACAAAACAAAAGACGACTTAAGCTTCTAACAATTAACCAAACATTAACATGACGGATTATATACTGATATTTCTATTCATAATCAACCAGCGCCAACATTTTATGAGAAAATACTAAAATAGTGATTCATTTTTAGTATTTATATTGCTGGTTTTTTGATAAAATTCACCCGATCATTATTTAGCGAGACATTGCATAACCTTCTGAGCGAAGATAATACTAGGCAAAACCGGCGCGATAGCAGAGTCAGTGTGCCCCTCACTTTGGGTACAGTACGCCCTTCTTTATGGGTATTACTGGTGTAAATGAGCATTTTGAGCCGGTTTTTAACGCCGTATCACCGAGCGCAGTTATCATGCCCTCTGGGTAAATTATGCAGAGGTCTCAGTGTAAAAAAGCCCGGTTTAGTTGCCTAAACCGGGCTTTTTTACACTGAGACCTCTGCATAACGTAACATAAGATTAACGCCGTTAAGCAAACTGTAATCACCTGCTTATTTATTTCAACCTCAGCTTATGTTCATTCTGTCGAACCAGCATCTATACCTATTGGGGCAATCAATTTATATCCTACGATTAGCCTGGTCAGCGGTCATGACGATAATGTTTTAGCGACACAAACTGCCAAGAAAAGCTCATGGGTAACTCGAATCAACCCAAACTTGATGTTTGAGGCCGAAACGGACAATACCCGGCTAAGATTAAACTACGGTTTTGAAAAAGGGATTTTACACAGCAGCTCCCAAGACAATTACCTCGATCACAACTTAAATACCACTGCTAACATTATAGGAAACAGCAAAAACCGTATAGATTTAAAAGCATCATTGATTAAAGGCCATGAAGCGCGAGGCGACGAAGATGGCGGTGCACTTACAACAAACAACGCCCCGCTAGAGTATGACCTCAAGGCATTTCAAGGCATTTACACTTATGGCGGTAGAGAGGCCACCGGGCAGGTTGTTCTCGAGGCCAGCTACCAAGACAAAGAGTTTACCAACTTTAGATCGACTACTTTTAATCGAGATTACGATCAAATCAACTTAGGAGCGACTTTTAAGTACCGTATCTCCGATAAAACTCAGATATTCAGTAAAATCACCAGCAGTGATATCAACTATGACAACTCCAACAAAGACAGTACCAATATTCGCTATTTAATTGGTGCCGACTGGGATGCAACAGCTAAAACCTCAGGTTCACTTGATATTGGCTGGTCAGACAAAAATTTTAAAGACAGCTCTTTAAAGGACTCCAGCGGTGGTACATGGGATGCAAACATAGATTGGAATCCAAAAACCTACTCGACTTTTACCTTTAGAAGTGGCCAAGAATTTGGAGAATCAACCACCACAGCCTCGCATATAGATACCAAATACTACGGAGTGAGCTGGGATCACTACTGGAAAGATAAGTTTAAAACTATTATATCCTATGACGAAAGGATTGAGGACTTTTCCGGCAGCACTCGCAAAGACACCACCGATGTCTTTGTACTAGGTTTAAATTACGAGGCTAGAAGATGGCTGAATTGGGGACTAGGTTATACATTCACAGACAAGGACTCTAATCTTGCAGGCAGTAGTTTTAAGAAAAATACCCTAATGTTCACCGTGCAAAGCTCTCTATAAACTGACATAGTAAGCCCCATATGGCGCTTAGCATAAATTATTGTTCCAAAAGTCACTTGAAAAGCACTCACGCACCTTACACGAATCTTTACACGCGCTTTTAAAAGGCGCACTGAATCTTTTGAATGTCGCTGTACAAGCAATATTTTACGCTAACTCTACTTTTTAGCAGACCAATTTGAGGATCAAATTTCCATAAGTTCGGCACCTGGTTAACTGCTGTAAATTAATCTATAAATCCTAAAATGAGGAGCATTAGCTAGTCCTCATTTATAACTATTTAAGCTTATCCGTTTTATTTATTTCGTATTCGCTCACCAGGTCACGTAAAATGCTAATTTCACACACTGAAATGGTTAGAAAATGAAAAATATAGTCAATACCTTACAAGCGCTACTACTATCCCTCGCTTTAATAGCAAACACCTCTTACGCTGAAGTCTTTTCCGGCTACCGCTTAGGCAGTGGCGATAAAATCAGTATCAAAGTATTTGGCGAAGAAGAACTGAGTTCAGAATTCACTTTAAGTGATGCCGGCACGCTCTCTTTTCCGTTCTTGGGTGAAATTAATGCCCTAGACATGACCATTGGAGACCTGAGCAAACTACTGACTACTGAGCTTTCCGATGGTTTCCTAGTTAATCCCAGCATCAACATTCAAGTGCTTAATTACCGGGAATTTTATATTAACGGCGAAGTCGAAAATCCGGGTGCCTATCCTTATCAACCCGGTTTGACCTTACAAAAAGCAGCCGCTCTAGCTGGCGGTTACACCGAAAGAGCTTCAAGCAGTAAAATGTACGTTATTCACGACGGAGAAGAACAACGTCAAAAAATGAAAAACAATCATGCTGTGGCGCCAGGCGATGTCATTACTATTGACCAAAGTTTCTTTTAGCTATCATTTTTATGAAGTCATTAATACATACCCGAAACTGTGCTTTAATCAATATTTACTTAACTTCTGTGGAACCCTGCAATGGATGCCAGTTACAAAGATACTAATTCTGCCAATCAAAATGAAGAATTGATAGATTTACGCCAATATTGGCGCGTGCTTATACATCACAAGTGGGGGATTTTTGGATTTTCCATCATGGCCACCCTTCTAAGCACTTTAGTGGTCTTCAATATAACCCCCATTTATAAAGCCACAACTACTTTATTGATAGAGTCTCAACAGACTAATGTTGTTTCCATTCAAGAAGTATACGGTTTAGATGGCAGCAGCGAATATCTACTCACACAGTTTGAAATATTAAAATCGCGCAGTTTAGCCCGAAAAGTTATTCTAAAACTAGATTTGATTAATCACCCAGTTTACAACCAAGCAGACGATAAAGTTAGTTTTCTGGCAGACTTTAATCCCAAACTACTATTAGCAGAATACTTCCCTGATCTTTTTTCAGCAAGCGCTGCAGATGAACTAGAATCCGATGTAGCTGCCATTGAAAACATGATCAGCGCCTATTTAGACAGTTTAAGCATCTCCCCCATTCGCAAGACGCAACTAGTTAGAATCAGTTTTCAGTCGTCAAGCGCCAAACTTGCCGCGATTATCGCCAATGAAGTCGCCAATACCTACATCGAGGATAATTTAGCGGCTAAATTAGAGCTGACTGTAAAAGCCACCACTTGGCTAAACAAACAGTTAAAAGGCCAAAGGGTTGATTTAACCGCCGCTGAGCGACGCTTACAAGACTATCGCGAACAAGAAAAAATTGTCGGTAAAGATGGCGGTTTAGGCATAGCCGAGCGAGAGATAGACCTAGTTTCAAAAAAACTAATAGATGCCAAACGCGAGCGCTTAGAATTAAAGAGCTTGTATGAGCAAATCCAAAAATTTGGCCGCAAAAGCTCCTCAAAGCTGCAGTTGATCCCATCTATTTTAAGCCACCCGCTAGTACAAAGTTTGAAAGATGTAGTGGCCGGTGTAGAACTGAGACGCAGCGAAGTCGCCAATCGCTACGGCAAAAAGCACCCGAAAATGAAAGCCATTAATGCGGAGCGCTCGCGCGCCTACAGCAATCTAAATAGACAAATAATATCCATCGCGCGCGGTATAGAAAACAAGTACAAAGTCGCTGTTGAGGCAGTACAATCTTTAGAAGACAGCCTAGATAATACCAAGAGCGATATGCAGAAGCTCAGCGGCAAAGAGTACAAGCTTAATGAATTACAACAAGACGTTGACACCAAACGTGCACTTTTCGAGCAGTTCTACACCCGCTTTAGCGAAACCAGTGCAACCGGCGATTTAAAAACCGCCAACGCCCGCATCACCGATCTTGCAAGCACCCCATTAAGACCGATCAAGCCCAATAAAAAGCTAATTATGGCCCTGGCATTTGTCGTCAGCTTTATGTTTGCAGTGATGGTCGCCTTTTTACTCAAAGCATTAGATAACACCATCAAGACCAGCTTGGAAGTAGAAACCAAACTCGGCGAATTAATGCTCGGCCTACTCCCTTTACTGGCGGTGAAAAAGCGCCAGCCTAACCCCAGCTATACACAGTACCTAGACGAGCCCCACTCCGGCTACTCTGAATCCTTAAGAACCATCAGAACCGGTGTTATATTATCGTCACTAGATCAGCCTTATAAAATTATTAGCATCACCTCTACCACACCTGGAGAGGGAAAGACCTCCAGCGCATTGGGCATCGCCTGTGCATTAGCGCAAGTAGGAAGCGTGCTGCTAATTGATGCAGACATGCGCAGGCCTTCAATACATAAAGCGTTAGATTTAACCGACCATAAGTTTGGCCTTTCCAACTTAGTCGCACAGACCAACAGCCTGGAAGAGTGTATTGTCACTTATGAGCAAGGCGGCTTTGACGTACTGCCTTGCGGCACCCTCCCGCCAAACCCCTCAGAATTACTCTCTTCGCAACGCTTTAAAGATCTACTGGTCGGATTGGGGAAAGCATATGACAAAGTCATCATTGATACAGCGCCTTGCCAAGCTGTCAGTGATGCACTGGTCTTAGCGCCAATGGTTGATGCTTACCTATATGTGGTCAAAGCGGATGCTACAACAGTGCAGCATGCAAAAAACGGCCTCAAACGTATCCGACAAGTGAATGGCAACATTGCCGGGGTTATTTTAAATCAGGTCGATGTAAAGAAGGCCGAACAGTATTATGGTGAAGATCACAGCGGCTACTATGATAACTATGGCTATTCTGGGGCGAATGCATGATTGATTTGCACTGTCATCTACTGCCTGACGTCGATGATGGTGCAACCGATGATCAAGACTCAATTGCCTTACTGAAAATGGCCATTGCCGACGGCATCACCCATATGGTGTTAACTCCCCACATCCAACCAGGTCGTTATCAAAACACCCAACAGAGCTTGCAACAGCCCTTCGAAAAACTGCAGGCGCTAGTCAAACAACTGAATTTACCGATTAGCTTAGGCATAGCCGGAGAAGTCAGGCTCAGCGCTGAAGTACTCAGCTTATACAGCGCCAACAGCTTACCTTTTATTGGCTACTGGCAAAATAAGCAAGTGATGTTGTTAGAGCTTCCTCACGATGGCATTCCAGTGGGTAGCGAAAAGCTGGTCGACTGGCTAATCCAAAGGGACATCATGCCGATGATCGTTCATCCAGAGCGAAACAAGGCGATTATGCACGACATACACAAAGCCGACCCCTTCATCGAACGCGGTTGCCTATTTCAATTAACCGCCATGTCAGTCACCGGCAAATTTGGTGTGCACGCCTACCACAGCGCTCAGCAGTTTCTCGACAACAACTGGGCGACTGTCATCGCCAGCGATGCTCATAACACCAAGCATCGCCCACCGATCCTCTCCGAAGCCTACCAATTTATAAGCGATAAATACGACCGGCAAATGGCGCAGCGCTTGATGATAGACACACCTAAAAAAATAATCCAAGCTAAATGCTGAAAGTTCGCAAGTACTGCCTAATAGCGATACTGTTGAGCGGATTAGCTTATCTCATTTACCTGGGGATACTAATCGCGCTAGCCGACCTCAGTCACTATCCGGTAAAAAACTTAATCGACAACCAACAAAACCCCATCACAGAACAAGATGTCGCTAGCGCCCAGCTAAAAATACAAACATCCATTCAACTGCGCCCGAACAATGCCGAATACCACGAGTATCTCGCCAGGCTATACTACCTCAGGGCCATACATAACTCAGCGGATCCAAGAGCCTATCAAGAATATTTACGACTTGCCTACAACACCCATCAAAGAGCCAGCCAACTACGACCAGAATGGCCGTATAGCTGGGCAAACATGGCATTAATGAAATCTAAGATGCGACAATTCGATGTTGTTTTCCTCTACTCAATCAACCAGGCCATCAAATACGGGCGCTGGGAAATCGCCAGTAATCAAGCGCTAGTCCAGGCAATATTCTCTAACTGGAGCGGCCTCACAGCAGACTCACAAAATAAAGCAGTTCGCGCACTAGAGCGAATCTATCAACAACAAAAGCCCACTGCACGCTCACTGTTAAAGCACTATCAATTAGCGGCAGTAGTATGTCCTAGAATAGGCATTGAGGATTTTCAAAAGGATAAGGTTTGTAAGTTGAAAGTTGAAAGTTGAAATTCTAGAAACGAAAGTAAACTTAACCTAGCTAGTAACTAATCTTCTCTACTTCTTTTAAGAGCCTTTTCTACCACAGAGAAAACCTTAGAAGATTAGAAAGACCTAATACTTAG